>NZ_JBXEQE010000008.1:0-206934 GCF_056858335.1 Agaribacillus sp. DX54 | reverse complement strand
AGTATAATTAATTGGTTTTACAATATGCATATTTAGGGTACCATAAATGAACCATTATGTCTAGAGGAATAGAATGGTACCCCAGTTACAAAACACCTGATGACCAAGAGAATTCATTTGTAGAAGAATATTTAACGTGGTCTGCTCGAAAGAAATGGGAATACCTGATGGAATTAACTAAACAGGGTTTGGGAAATGCAAAAACCATAGGGCCAAGACGAATTGAATGGAAATAGAAGTTTTTGTAGCCTTATCATCATTGGAAGTTAAATGGTCAAACAGATATTTGCAAAAGCCTGGAGAATTAAAAAGTCTGATAAAATTTAGCTCCGAGAATAAACCAAGTAACGTGTTGGTAACTACTATTGATAAAGAGGGGACTCAAAATTTGGACGGAATTAATCTCCATTTTTCCCTGCAGCCACATATGCTTACACCGTTGGTAAAAACACGTTAAGAATGAAAGGCGCATGATGTAATATAAGCTTGTTTTTCAACATAGAAGGAAGCCATAAGTAATTAAATACGTGTTGTTAACGATCCGCGATAGGACTTGGTGGGTAATCAAATTCAATATGTCATATGGTTATAGATGATTAATTATTTCATTTTATCAATAATGCGGGGATCAAATAAATAGTCCTCCGTATCAACAATATCAAGTTTGTCGAAATCGGTATGATTTGTATTGATGACATAATTATATTCATTAATCACAATAGATGACGGCACTTTCAGTATACTGCTTTTTTTCGATTTCAACCAGGCTGATCCTAACTTTTGAGTTTCTTTATAGGGAGATAAAGAACCCCAATTTCTAGGCATTTCTTCTTTATTGATATTTATTACTAACAGGTCATTTGGGACACCAATTACATTAATTTTATATGGATTTTTTAATATGAATCCAGATAGGTGAACTATCAGCTCCAATGAAGCAAGTGCTCTTGAAGAGGCAGCATAGATTACATCTTCACCTTTGTGATTCCATCTGGCTTCATTCCCTGATGCCTTCAAAGAATCTGCATATTTGGGTTTGGTAATTCTAAAGATTTCCATTGAATTTTTTATGCAAAATCTCCGTGTTCTATTCGGCTTAATTCGTCATAAACCAAATCTATACCATCAGAGGTATGCATTAAATCGGCAGGAATTTTATTTCTTAGACCATGAGATTCTTTGAATAGCCATTTTACAAAATTATCAGGGCCTTCTAATACTTCAGAACCAAATAAATATAATGAAAACATTTTAATGATTTTTTCACTGGAATCAACATCTAATAACTCATCACGTTTGATATAATCACGAAGTGTTCTTTCAGAAAAGTGAAAAAATTCAGCCGCTTTTTTTTGGGATATTTCAAGAAGTTCCGCAAGACGAACAATTGTTGCGGCATTAACACCCTGTTTAGCATATTCTACCATTTCCATTTTTTCATCATAACTGGTTGGTTCTGCATTTAATACAATGGTGCTACCACTAATGACATCATATGCCTTTGTAGCGTGCCGTTCGGTTTTTTGAATTCCCAAAAGTACATCGAGGCTCTTTGATTTCAGAAGTGCAACCTGAATAATTCTTTTTGATAACTCGAGACTAGCTTTAGCCATAGTTGTTTTTCCTTTGAAATTTTCATTAACACTTTACCAATACACGAATATACTAAAATAACGGCAAATATGCAATATGAAATCGGATATTTTGCCGCTCTGTGTTGTCCAAATAACTTCTAATGTTAGAAGTTTAAGTGATCCAAGAATGGATACAGTCATTTTAATGTATGCGATCAAATAATATTACTACCTTAGAATAGTGCATTAAAATGCACTATTTCAATTATTCAACACTGCTTTCATGGACAAGGATTTCAAAAGTGCATTTTAATGCTCTTTTTGGTGACGAAAAATCCCACTCATTAAATATAGATCCCTTAAAACCGATTCTTGTGGCTTAAACTGTCAAATTGATCTCACATTTATTTATAATGGAAAATATTTTCTTAAATCGGCCTTATACTGGAAAATTTTTTATGAATTTCTGGTTTTTCGCTTTATACCGGAAAATATTTACTATTCATAATGAGGCTATTGTTGATAAAATAGGTTCTATCTAAAACAAATTGGATCTGAATACTGTATTTAAGAGGCACAGTCAATGGGAATTTAGGTTCTCTAGATTAACCGATATTACAAGACTGAAACGGCGCTTTTTGTATTTTTTGATAGTTAAAAATGCATTCGTTAACCTGGCAACCTTATAGGAATAATTCAGCATAAAGTACCAATCAAAGGTAATGAATGCGAAATAAATACCACTTTGGCAACTTAAAACACCTTCATTCTTTAATGCTATTATCATTCAATCCGGTCCGGATATGCTGTGAGAAACCAATTTAAATAGCTGTCTATTTGAGTAACCAGATAATATGGTAAATTCAGTAAGGAAAAGGACTTTCCACTAACCGTTGTTAATTTATCAATTTGAAACTTTCCGGAATATTATCGGATCGCTATGGCATGCGGTACATGATCCATAACAATATGTAAAGACTTTAATTTACCAGTAGCACCAGATTTAACTTCCAATGATATCAGGAGGTTATTATACAGGTACAAAAAATCTATTTCTGCCGATGAAATCATCTTTTCACTTACTCAAGAATGGAGCCCTCCCAGCGCATTGAAGCTGGATGCCAGCAATTCCAGGTTGAGGTAATGCTTTGAAAATATATCTACCACCGTGGTTTTACTACTTGTCTGGCACCTCGTAAAACAAGCGGTTTGCGTCTTGGATTTTCAGCCCATTTTCCAAGTTCAGAGATGATTGCCCTATTAAACGTGACACAAAGTCAGGGTAATTTTTCTATACTCTTGTCATAAAGTATGGGTAAATTATTGGATTTCTTGTAACAAAGTCGGGGTAAATAGAATGAAATGCGCCAAAAAAGAGGAAAGGTTAGATAGCTAACAAAGGAGCCTATTACAAGAGAGTGATTTTTTGCGAAAGTAATCAAAATATGATAACTACTGCAAAAAATCACACCGCCTGATTACACTTTTATGATTTCAATTAGTAGCAATGTCCGAATTTTGAAACTTATAGTCATTTTAAACTGATTTAAATAGAACCAACCCGACTCAACCAGAAATCATAATTCATAATTTTTCTATCCTTATCTAAAAAAGTAGATAAGGATGAAACATTACAAAAGAAAAAAATCTACCGCAGGCAAGCGTGCCAATACTCAGCGAGTAACCCTGATAAGCCGCCGGGCAAAGAAGATCAGAAAAAAGAATGAACCCTGGACAAGGACTATACAACGGGCTACCAAAGAGTTGAAACGAGAAGGTAATTTGTAATGGCAAGGAAGCGATTAAAAGAGGGATTATTGAATTCGTCAGATTTTAACCCTTACACCATTCTCTGTGGAGATGTGCTTGAGGTGATGGTTACCATTCCAGACTCATCCATTCATTGCATCATTACTTCGCCACCCTATTGGCAGAAAAGAGACTATGGGTTTAAAAACCAATGGGGGTTGGAAAAGACCATTGACCAGTACCTGGAAAATCTTCAGAATTTCATGCAAGAATGCAAACGGGTGCTCAGAGATGATGGAACCGTTTTTATTAATCTCGGGGATACTTACCATAACTCTAAGAAATGGACAAATATAAAAGACTTACCTCAGACTATCTATCGTGGCAAAGACTATGATTATTCCACTACAAGGGTTGTAGATCAGGGGCTTCCGGAGAAATGCCTTTCTTTGATCCCTTGCAGGTTTGCCATACAATGTATTGAAGAGGGCTGGATATTGAGAAATGATATTATTTGGGCTAAACCAAACAGCACACCAGAAAGTGTGAAAGACCGCTTTTCAACTCGTTATGAGCACATTTTTTTCTTCACCAAAAATGGGAAGTACTATTTTAATTTGGATGCAATTCGGGGAAAATACAGCCAGGCCAGTATAGAGCGAAATCAATACGGCAAGTCGGAGGAGCAGAATAAACAATTGGCCGTAAATCGAGAGATCAAACCAGGCAATCACCTACACCCAAAAGGTAAGAACCCCGGTGATGTGACTGATTTCTGGAAGATATGTACCAAAGGTAATCGAGATAATCATTATGCTGGTTTCAACACTGAATTGATCACCAAACCTATCTTGGCCGGTTGTCCGGAAGGAGGGATAGTGTTGGATCCTTTCTGTGGTAGAGGAACCACTGGGATTGCAACCATTGAGCTTGGGAGGAAGTTTATCGGTATTGATGCTAAAAGGGAATATTGTAACCTGGCAGAAACCAATTGTGAACAGGCAGTCCAATCCAAAATGTTAAAACTAGAATCATTTTCCGGATTAGAGTCACCTCTTGAAGGCCTGGATTACATCAATGTGAAAACCCCCATAACCTATTATGGTGGTAAACAAAAAATGGTAGGTCTGATTCTTTCTTTAATACCTGAACATAAGCTTTACTGTGAGCCATTTGTGGGCGGTGCTGCAGTTTTCTTTGCCAAAGAAAAAAGTGAAATAGAGGTGATTAACGACCTCAACGGAGAGGTGGTCAACTTTTACCAGGTTTGCAAAACTGATTTCAAAAAATTAGAAAAGCTTATTCAGGCGACACCTCACAGCCGTCAAATTCACCGTGAAACGGTGGAAATCTTAAAAAAACCGAAGGATCAAAGCAAAATAAAGCGGGCCTGGGCTTTTTGGGTGCAAACCAATATGAGTTATTCCTCAGTAATCTTTGGTGGTTATGCTTATGAAAGAAAGGGCAATGGCACTTTGAGAAAATTCGTCAATAAAAAGCTGAGTTTCACAAAAAACATTGCCGATCGGCTGGATATGGTATCTATAGAATGCAATGATGCCCTTCAGGTAATTAAAAGCCGGGATACCAATGTTAGTTTCTTTTACCTTGATCCGCCCTATTTTAATTCAGATATGGGACATTATAAAGGTTACACGCAGAAAGATTTTATCAATTTACTCGACCTGCTAAGTGGCATCAACGGCCAATTTCTACTTAGTAGCTATCCGTCAGAAGTGTTGACCAAATACACTCGGAAAAACAAATGGACTTTCCACAGCATGCAGCAATATGTGTCTGTACATGATAAAAAGAAAACTAAAACCGAGGTATTGACGGCTAATTATGATATCCATGCTTTACTGGAAAATGATCGGAAGAAAGTTGCTAGTGATAATCTTGCCGGTGTTGGTACCAGACAGTTACAAATGAAAGCCCGTAGCCTGAAATTGAGGCTGAAGCTACAATAAATATCTGGTGGCGAGTAAATTCAAACTGATAGCTGCATACAATTATACTTGTTATGCCTCGGCTTTCCCTTTCCATGAGAATGTTGACTATAATAACACCAAGATTGTAATGATCTATATTCCTACCAACTTGTCTATCACCTTCCATACGAACTAGTCGGATTTTCCGACTAGTTGCTTCTCTATTAAGTTCTCCTTTATCAAACACATTATTAATATGTTCTGTAACATTAACTGGACTACTATCAAAAAGCTCCAACATTTGTTGCTGAGTTAACGAAACCGTTTCATTTCCTATTTGAACATCTAATTGAGCTTCTCCATCCTCTGTTTGATAAATTTCTATTTGCTTATCAATCATGTATTTAAACAATTGGTATAAATCATTCTCAGATTCATCACCCTTGAAAGGGCCCAAAGTATGGTGATGATGATTCAAAAAGTGGCTAAGATTAAAAGATCATATATTTTCTCATTACAAACAATACTCAACCCGAACCAACCGGAAACCACATCATTCATTCCACCCATTATTGCTAAAAAGGTAAAGAATGATTTCAGCTTCCAATTACTTAAAATCCATAGAGATTATTGACACAAGAAAGTTACCGCAGGTTTTACAGGAAGGACATCAGTTCTTTGTTGATGCGGTGCATTTGTATCAAATAGATGAAACTGTTAAAGAAACCTTGGATCTATATCTGAAAAGCCTTAATGAACATCTGGCAAATAAAGAATCTAATATAGTTAACTCCAGTAGGTCAAAAAACAGGTCTGCTAAAGACCTGACTTTCATTGAACGTTTTATCAATCTGCACAACAAAATTCAAACGAAACAACAAATTGGTATTTACATCAAGGCCTTGCAACAAGCTATTGTCGGAAAGGAAATCAGAAAATCCTCGTCTTATGCTGATCATATTGAGCAGATTCAAAAGAAACTCATCTATCAGTATAACATCTTACCGGAAAACGGCTCGGTTAAGATCAAAATCAACGAACAATGGTTGGCTGAGCTGAAGGAAATTATAATGGAGCGGCCTTATTCCATAGATTATTTAAATGGCTTTGATGGCATCGATGATATTAACATAGCCCCTATAAAGCCTAAGAAAAGAGCCCTTGAAATCTTCGACTCAATGGATGAGATAGAAAGTGAGCCCTCCGAAAACATTTTCCGGCTGGAGGGCGAGTTGGGGAAATTTCTTGGTGATTTGGAACGCTTTGAGTTGGCCATAACTATAGAAGGCGATCAGGGGGGAGGGAAAACCAGGTTAGCCTATCAGTTGGCCAATGCCTTTGCAAATATTGGGAGTGAGGTAGCTGTCTTTTCTCTGGAAATTGGAAGAAAGTCCGACCTGATCAGACGAATGCGAGAAGATTATATTCAGTCTGAAAACCTTAAAAATATATTTATTGCCGATCAATTACCTAAAGGCCTGGGTACGATCAAAGAAGCTGCTAAAAAATTTGATGTTATCGTCCTGGATAGTTGGAATAAGGTTGGTGTACCATCTATTGAATTTGACCGGCTTAGGAAGGAACACCAGGATACCATATTCCTGGTTATCTTCCAACGTACTACCCAGAAAACGATCAGAGGTGGTACGGCTCCCCTTTTTGATGCCGGTATCAATATAGAGGTAGTGAAAGTGGATGATAGCTTTGTAAATAATTATGCCGTGGCCACTAAAAATCGCTATGGAGTCACAGGAACCAGATACAATATATCTCAACAAGCAATTATGGGGGACCATATTGAGAAGCCAGGTGAGATAAAGAAAAAAGAACCAGAAATTTTTAATAGTTAATAATATGTTGCAAAATATAAATCAACCCATACTGGCCATTTTAGGGTTTATTGCCATGGTACTGATTGGTATTATTGCTTTTTTCCTTCGCAATCTATACCTGGAACACAAGGAAGCTATCGGAAACTCAAAGGATGCTCTCCATGCCACAGAAAACCTCCAAAAGAAATATGAAGACCTGAAGGCCCATGCTGAAGAGCAAGACGATCTCCAGACTCAGATCATCAAAGTAGAAAATGAAAGTAAGCTTTATTGGGAGACGCTTAAAACCACTATGGAAAAGCAATATGAGCTGCTACTCGAAAAAGTAGAGAATACTAACCAATATGTTCGAATGCTGCTTGAAAATTTCAATTCAAAGTAAATGATCATGGTGTTGCTAAAAGTTTTATCAATTCTGAAAAAATACTATCCCTTGTTTCTTATGGCTGCTATTGCCTTACTACTTCATCTATTAGGAACAGAGAAAAGCAAAGTCAATGATTTTAAAGAGATTTATCAAATCCAGGAAAAGGAGATCCGCACTTGGAAAGATGAGGCAGGAAAAAATCGGGCACGGGCTGAAATTGCCGAGATCCGTGCAGCCAATGCTAAGCTCGTGTTAAAGGCAGATTTGAAAAAGGTTATAGAGAAAGAAGTAGGTAACCTACAAAGAAATTTAATTAGCTATTCATCCGTCAAAGCTTCCACATTAGGATCTTTTCAAACAGGTTCGATTGATACCATCTACAAAATCAACCAACCCGAGCCACTACCCGCTAAGAAGTTTATATTAGATAACCGAGATTTGAAGTTTGACGGATTATATATTCCCAGTCTTGACACCCTAATGGTGGATTACCGGGTTATCCATAATTTCAACATATTTTACTACTACAAACGACCGGGGAAAGCTCCTTTTAATATTTTCAAAAGAAAACGGGCTGTTGCCGAGATCAGGTTTGAAAATCCCGGTTCTAAGGCTGATAGTCTTTTTACTCTTGTGCTGGAACGGAAGAAGGGATTATCTAAATAGGGTCTCTCCGAGTGAAATCCCCATTACCACTTTCAATATATGGTCGATTTCTTTCACTATCACACCAATTTATAACACATTCTAAACAATTGCTGACTATAACTGTAGGACTAAGTAAGTATTTTAAAAGAAAATTGGTTTATTAAACAATTGTAAAGTGTAAAGGCTTTTGAGACGATAAGTCATTTCAAGAGAATTCCAAATGTAGGTATATTTTATTTCCTGATCTTTGGGATTTTCATTTCGCTGATTACCTTTAAGGCCGTTTGCAAAAAAAACTGCAATAATCCCGACTCCCCTTAAGTCCTGAACAACCTATATTGAAGATTTTTAGTGCCAGGGATAATGCACCCTGATGAAAAGTAAAATTAATGTAAAGTTAACAGAAATCTTACATGAGTTTTACTCGGGTATGCATAGTCTTGCGAAGTTTTATGAATTGTATTATTAAAATCCATTAGTAATAAAATTGTCTCCATTATTGTACTTTATGAAGATAACATGTCTAAATTTTCAGCCTGCTTCATGGAAAAATAACACATTTCATAAAAAATTAATACATTCTGGACTTGACACATATTGTGAAATAGGATTACATTTAAAGAACAATATTCGTTATTCGCTAAGTTCATTCTTACATGCTTAACAAACAAAAAAGGCAAATACAAAAACTGCGAAAAGGAGACCAGAAATTATACAGGGAGCTCTACGAAAAATACTATGAACAGTTTTTGAGCTATGCATTGAGTGCGTTAAAGTCACAGCGGTTAGCGGAGTCTGTGCTTAAAGAGACATTCGTACGGATCTATGATGAGAGGGCATCTCTTGATCCCAATGTTGATTTAAGCATTCAATTATTTAGGATTCTTGAAAACTGTGTTTGTTCCCTGTTAGGGCAGGCAGCTTCTGACCAGGAACTCAGGCAAGAAATTCAAAATTCTATTACCTTTAAGGATCGTATTGTACCCGAAACAACTGCTGATAAAAAAGAAACTTTTATCATCCGGGCCATTCACAATAAAATTCTCCAGCAAAAACTTCTTCACGAACTTGCCGCAACCCGGCGATAGTCTTATCTCTCACCTGGTACCTTTGCCAGGTATTTCGACCTTTTTGTATCCTAGACCGACTTACTGAACTCGAGGCTCCCAATAGTTTAGAGTATACCTGTTTCCTGGAACTGATGGAAAATAAAAAATATATAGATCAACTGTATAAAAAATATATTAACGATTCAATTACTCCAAAGGAGTTTGATATCCTATTTGATTATTGGAAAAAAAATGCAGATGAAAAGAAACTGGATTCTTTTAAGGCGTTGTTGTTGGAAAAGAAATCCAAGGCCAAAAACATAAAATCTAAGGCAAAGGACCGGGACAAGTTTTTGGATGATGTAATGCTTACAATCAATAAGAGAAAGGAGAGACCCCCTCTCCCTTTGATTAACACCAAAAGAAAAGATCGTACCTGGTACAAAGTAGCGGCAGTATTGGCGCTGGCCATCCTCTCTTCCTTATCTGTTTATTATCTGCTGTACGATACGTCCCCCAAAACGGATTTTTTAGTATACCAGACGGAAAGCCGACAAAAATCCACCGTAACGCTTTCTGATGGTACCAAGGTAAAACTCAATGCCAATAGCAAACTAAAATATCCCCAAACTTTTAATAATAGTGATGTCCGGGAGGTATTCCTTGAGGGAGAGGCATTTTTCGAGGTAACCCCGAATGTAAACCTGCCCTTTGTAATAAAATCCAGTGAAGTAACTACCACGGTATTAGGTACTTCCTTCAACATTAGGGCTTATCCCAAGGATGATGAAATTGAGATTTCAGTAGTCACAGGAAAGATAGCGGTATCAATCAATGATGATAGCAATTCTGAACAGCCGGGCAATCGAATGCTCCTAACACCTAACCAGGTGGCAAACTATCAACCCACCCAGGGATTGACAAAAGAGACACTCGACATAACCGAACTGGTTGCCTGGAAGGACGGCATTTTGATATTCAATGACAAAACCATCATGGAGACTGCAAAAATATTGGAGAAATGGTATGATGTTAAAGTAATTGTTGAAAACAAAGAAATAGGGGGTTGTTTGTTCCGGGGAAAATTTAAAGATCCTAGTCTTACAAAGGTTCTTGAATCACTGAAATTCATGTATGACATAGAATATGAATTTTCCGGGGAGCTGGTTGTGCTGAACGGCAAAAATTGCGATTAGACACTTATGAACTGAAACACTAAAAAATGGATATTAAAACTAAACTATAATATATGATAAAAATGTAAAGGTAAAAAAATTAAAGGCCTGTTAGGTGAAAATGTTCCTACGCACCCCACCCAAGCAGGCCCAGCTTATTGAATTTATTCACTCAATTAAACTATTGTAAAATTATGAAAAAATATCTATTAAGAACGATATTTTTTATGTCTAGTCTATGCACTATAACAGTTCTTACGGCCATTTTCTCAGGAGTTTTGTTTGCTGGAAACTCTGCCGGCCAGAGTATCCGGGAGGTACAGGTATCTCTCGAATTTAAACAGGCTTCCATTCAAGAGGTGTTTTCCCGGATTGAAGAAGCCACGGAATTTGTATTCCAAGTTTCTCCAACAAACATTGACAAGTTACCTGGTCAGATCACTTTAAAAGTTGAAAAACAAAGTGTCGCGTTTGTTTTGCAGGAGATTGCCAGCCAAACGGGTTTGACTTTTAAACAGCTTGATGCCACTAGTATTGTTGTGGACACACCCAAGCGTGAGAGTAAGCTAGGGGAAAAGAAAGCTGATCACACCTTGGACAGGATAATCAGGGGAAAAGTAACCGATAACGAGGGCGCGCCTTTACCAGGAGCAAGCATACTAATTAAAGGCACCACAGTGGGTGCCGTTACCGATAGGGATGGCAATTATGCCCTCTCTATACCGGATAATACTACAACTTTAGTTATCTCTTTTATCGGTTATATACAGGAAGAAGTAGAAATAGCTGGTCGTTCAATCATTGATATTGTGATGCTACAGGATGTGACTTCGCTAGACGAGGTGGTAGTAAGTACCGGCTATTGGCAGGTACCGGAAAAATACAACACAGGCAATATTTCGCAAGTAACGTCAAAGGATATTGAGCGGCAGGCCATATCCAATCCACTACAGGCCTTGCAAGGCACGATGGCAGGAGTGTTTGTAACTCAGAACACGGGGGTGCCAGGTGGAAGATTTGATATCCAGATCAGGGGCCAGAACAGTTTACGTTCTGATGGGAATAACCCCTTATACCTCGTTGATGGTGTACCATTCCCATCCAACTCTCTAAATGAAGGGATTATTAGTGGGACAAAACTGCGTGGTAATCCTTTGAGTGCAATTCATCCTGATGATATTGAAAGCATTGAAATATTAAAGGATGCAGATGCCACAGCTATATATGGTTCAAGAGGTGCAAATGGCGTGGTGTTGATTACAACAAAGAAAGCGGAAGGTGGAAAGCCTCGTCTCAGCGTTAACTTATCACATGGCGTTGGAGAAGTAACTAATAAGATTGATCTTATGAACACCGATCAAGTCATTGACATGACCTTAGAAGGGATAGCCAATGATGGGTTAGATGGATTACCCATAGAGACCCTGGGACGAATTTTCCCCCACGCCTATATTTGGGATTCCAATCGCCAAACGGACTGGCAAGAAGAGTTATTAGGAGGGACAGCTCATCAAACTAATGCTAATATAACCTTAACCGGGGGTAGCAATAATACGACTTTTTTAATTGGAGGTGCTTTTTTTAGTGAATCGACCGTATATCCTGGGGATAATTCATTTCAGCGAGGTTCAGGCCGCTTTAGCTTTTCCCATAACTCACTTGATGGAAAGCTAGATATATCAGCTTCTGCCAATTACACCTCCAGTAACAGCACATTACCTTTTGAAGATCTTACGCGGGTGGCTCTCTCTTTGGCCCCTAATGCTCCATCACTGTTTGACGAAACAGGTAACCTAAACTGGGAAAATGGAACATGGGATAACCCCCTTGCCTTTCTTGAAAAAGAATACAGTGATCAAACTGATAACCTAGTTTCCGATGCCCGGTTTAGCTATGAATTATTTGATGGATTGCGGATCAAGTCTTCTTTTGGCTACAACAGTATGTGGGTTAACGAAACTCGCATTGAGCCACTAAGTGCCCTTGATCCGACAGAGCTTACGCCAGATGTAACTGGTTCTGGTACTTTTGCCAAAGCACGTGTAGATACTTGGATTGCTGAACCACAACTTGAATACCAACAAACCATAAGCAAAGGAAATTTGAGTGTCCTAGTAGGCAGCACTTTTCAACGAACTTCAAGAGAAAGGGAAACTTTACGGGCTACGGGCTATTCAAGTGACGCATTAATCTTAAACCCGGAAGCAGCCACGGATTTAGAGATACAAGCCTCAGATTATGTTGAATATCATTATAACGCCATTTTCGCAAGGGCGCAATATAATTGGGATAGTAAGTACATTTTGAACCTCACAGGTCGAAGGGATGGGTCAAGCCGCTTTGGCCCTGGTAAGCAATTTGGTAACTTCGGAGCCATAGGTGCAGCATGGATCTTTTCTGAAGAAAACTTCGTAAAAAATGCCCTTCCTTTTCTAAGCTTTGGAAAACTCAGGTCCAGCTATGGCACCACAGGTAACGATAACATTGGCGATTATGGCTACCTGGACAGTTACACTTTGTCTGATGATCCGTACAACGGTTATCGGGGTTTGGTTGTAACACGCCTGGACAATCCTGATTTTTCCTGGGAGACGGTTAAAAAGCTGGAGGTTGGTTTAGAATTTGGCCTTTGGAACGATAAAATATACACTACGATTAGTTGGTACCGAAACCGTTCCACAGATCAATTGGTAGGTCGTCCCTTATCCCTGGTGACTGGTGATAACAGTATACAATTTAATTTACCCGCCACCGTGGAAAATCGGGGATGGGAATTCGAAATTAACAGCATGAATATCCAGCGTAACAATTTTCAATGGTCAACCGGCTTTAACCTAACCATTCCTCGGAATGAGTTAATCGAATTCCCTGATATTGAGGATTTCCCCATTTTTGATGGCCGGTGGGAGGTAGGAGAATCCATAATGGGTTTAAGCGGTAAAAAATTTGAATTTGTTGGACTCAATCCAGAGACCGGGTTGTACGATTTCGTGGATTACGATGGTAACGGGAGGATTTCAAATGCTGATCGCCAAAAATATGTTGAAGTAGGCCAGGAATACTTTGGGGGTCTGAATAATACTTTAAGGTATAAAGGCTTACAACTAAGTTTTCTTGTTCAGTTTGTAAAACAAACTGGTGAAACTTACTTCAGGTTATTTACACAGCCATCTGGACGGAGCAACCAACCGGGCGTGGTGGTAGACAGATGGCAACACCCAGGAGATAATGCCACATTTATGCAATACAGTGCATTTGGCATAGCCACTGGCTTTGATAACTATAATCAATACATATTCTCTGATCGTGGGATAGTAAACAATTCATTTATTCGCCTAAGAAATATCTCATTATCCTATGACCTACCTCAAACTTTTCTTTCTAGGTTCAACATACAAAACCTCAGTTTATTTGCTGAGGCACAGAATCTCCTAACAATAACAGGTCATAATGGATTAGATCCGGAGGTAAATGGAGCTAACCTGCCCCCCCTTCGGTTTGTCACGGGTGGTATTCAATTTACCCTGTAACCATTAAAGAAATAAATCAATGAAAAATATATTTTATATAATAAGTGGTAAGCAGTATTTATCGCTGTTACTAATTGGAATGTGTATTTGTACTGCATGCGAGGAATTCGTTGATGTAGATCCTCCCCGTTCAGAAATTATCAGCGAGACGGTTTTTACTAGCGATGCTACAGCTATTTCTGCAATGAGTGGAATTTATGCTGAAATGATCAGCACTGCCAATAGCTTTACCTCGGCAGATATAGAACACTTTACGGGCCTTGCATCTGATGAATTTTTTACGGTATCCAACTCGACAGCACACCAAGAATTTGCCACAAATATGTTATTACCTACTAATGGCATAGTTACAGGTAGCTTTTGGGGTGCATCATACAGGTATATCCTCAATGCCAACAAAATGCTGGAAGGCTTGGAAAAAACCACAACGCTAACTGATTCTGTTCAAAGTGTTTTGCAGGGTGAAGCAAAATTTATTCGAGCTTTTTGTCATTTTTACCTGGTTAATCTGTTTGGCCCTGTTCCTGTGGTTCTTACTACAGACTTTGACAAAAACAACTCGGTAGATCGTAAGTCGGAAGATGAAGTCTATCAACAGATTATTGATGATTTGCTAGATGCCGAAATGTTGCTTAAAGAGGGATTTTCTTTTGGCAGAGAAGAACGGGTACGTCCCAATTTGGGAGCTGCTCAAGCACTACTTGCACGAGTTTTCTTGTATACTGAGAGTTGGAGTCAAGCAGAGGAATATAGTAGCCGGGTAATCAATAATAGTAGTTACTATCATTTAGAAACTGATCTAAACGGTGTTTTCCTGGCCAATAGCCAGGAAACCATATGGCAATTACAACTAATTGAACCACCATCAATTAGAACGCCCCAGGCTGTTTTGTTTATACTCAACCAGGGACCTCGTTCATCAGGCAATACAGTAGCATTAAAAGAAGATCTTTACAACGTTTTTGAACCAGGGGACAACCGTCAGGTGAATTGGATTGGTACTATTGTTGAAGGCACTGATATTTTTTACTACCCATTTAAGTATAAAAACGTAACCGATTTTTTAGCTGAATACTCGATGGTTTTGCGGCTTGCCGAACAGTATCTAATTCGTGCTGAAGCCAGGGCACAACAAAACAACATTCCAGGCGCACAGGCAGATTTAAATACTATCCGTAATAGGGCGGGGTTACCAAATACAACGGCCAATGATCAGGCTTCTTTGTTATTAGCCATTGAACGGGAAAGGCGAGTGGAGTTATTTACCGAATGGGGCCATCGCTGGCTGGACTTAAAGCGGACAAATAAAGCGGATGAAGTACTATCCACATTGCCCGGTAAAGACTGGCAGACTACAGATATCCTATTCCCGATACCGGAATCGGAAATCGATAATAATCCCAACTTGCTACCCCAGAATGCAGGATACAATTAAGGTTTTAAAGTGTATTAGTACTCTCATAACAGTGATTGTGCATTACTCTTATGGTAATGCTTATCACCCTCAAGATTAAAAATCATAATGAAAAATTTAACAAGATATATATTATCAACAATACTACTTTTATCGTGGATTAGCCAGTCTCATGCCCGAAATGCTCAACTTGAAATCGGAGATCCTGCCCCAAAGATCAGCGCGTTCAAATGGATAAAAGGCACACCGGTTACAACATTTGAAAAAGGAAAAGTATATGTCGTGGAGTTTGGCTCAACATGGTGTAAACCTTGCATAAAGATTATACCACATTTAACCGCCCTTGCAAAAAAACATCCAGGTAAACTTCGGGTGATGAGTTTTTTTGTAATGGAACATAACAACGAACCGGACACCACTAGTAACCCAATTTATGTTGATCGGGTTAAACAGTTTGTGCAAAAACAAGGAGATAAAATGGATTATACAGTAGCAGTAGATTATCCCTGGAAAACTGTAGAAAAAAAATGGTTAAAAGCCGCCGGTCTTACCGGGATACCGCAGAGTTTCATAGTAGATAGAAATGGATACATTGCCTGGATAGGTGTAGGTACTCAATTCAGAATTGTGGAAGAAGTGGCTGAATGGGTCATGTCTGATGACTACACCTTATCGGAAGCGGTCAACAAGAGTGAGCAAGCAAAAAAAGGGAAGGTTACTTATGATCGTAACAAACCTTTACTTGTAAATGACAATGGTGGATTTGATGAAACAGGTTATATGTTTCGTTCGATCATAAAAAAATCCGATGTTCGTTTAAAATCGGGAAATGAACAATATGTTAGTAGTAGGTTCTGGTACGATAATGATAAAGAAAGTTATCATTATCCCCACCCGGGCAGGGCACAATGGGTAAATATGGCCCTATTTGATCTATATTATGCAGCTTACGGAGACACTCTTAGAAACTTTGTATATGGAAGGTATGCGGATACTTATAATTATGGCGACACTATTGCTGATCCCTATGAGAAACGTTCTTATGGAAAATTCTGGTATGAGCCGGTTTTGGAGGTAAGTGACCGCTCACCCTTCGAGCCAACGGGATGGCGTGATCGATGGGCTGCTAATTCTACTCTTAAAAGTAAATACGATTACAGTGTTGAAGTGCCGGAAGAACGTGCATCTGCACGGTTTATCCAGGAAGTAATGCAGCGTGATCTTAAAAGCTACTTTGGCTATGAAGTAGCAGTAGAGACCCGGGATATGCCATGCTGGAAACTTAAGGCGACAAAGAAAGCTAGAAAACTTCTAAAAACTGAAACCCCGGGTGAAGCATGGAATGTTACGTATCCCGATGGTCTAAATGGCAAATTTGTCCATACTAACGCAACCACACGCGATATAATATGGGTCTTAGGTACCAAGTTTGGTTATCAATATTATGATTACGGCAACCTTCCTCTACAAGACCAAGTCCCATTTATTGATGCCTCCGATATCGATCATATAGAATTTGATTTTGTGCTTTACAAAGATCATCAAACCAACTTTCCAGCATTCAGAGCATATTTGGAATCTTTGGGATTGATCCTTGAAAAATCAACCAAACCCATGAAGGTAGTTGTAATTCGTGATCCAGCTCAATAAATATTCATCAACCATGAAAAAGATTAAAATAATGATTAAGTATATAGAACACATTAGAAAAATTTATGTCATAGCCTTATTGGTTATAACTCCTGGTTTCATGATCGGATGTGAAGAAGACGATGGGCTTCCCTCCGTGGGTACGTCTCTCAAAGTTATTCATGTAGCAGTAGGCGCTCCTGCAGTCCTCGTGAATTATTTTGATCATGATATTGCTTATATCGATATTCCCACTCTTGAATTTTCAAAAAGTACGCGTGTTACTTTGCCCCCTGATGCGACAAGAGAGATCATAATCGTACCGGAAGCGGATACATTGAGTCCTATTCTACGCCAGGAAGTTAACCTGCCGCCAGGTGATATCCAGACTTTATTTTTGGTGAGCGAAGGGCAAGGGATAGAGGGCCTTTTGATCAAAGATGCATTGCTCAATTCAACTGACAGTCTTGTAGGCGTCCGCTTTGCCAATTTTTCACCGGATATTGGCCCTGTTACTGTGAACATTACCGGGGAAACTGAAAATTTGGCTGACGGATTGGCTTTTAAGGACGTTTCTAATCTAAACAGTTTGAGTGCTATTAGCGCAGTTGGATCCTACCAATTTGAATTTAAGGATAATGATGATAACACGGTGGGTACAGTCGCGCTTAATCCGCTGTCAGGCAGGCCAAGGCCAGTTTTTAATAGTGTAACCTTTGCCATCATAGGTCAATCCGATGACGGACAAGGAAATAATACGTTAGAAGTTATTCGCATAGATAGTTTTTGATTCCTTTTATGAATCCTGGCTCAAGAAATCATTAGTAGGGTTTTTCTAAATAAGTCGGTAGCTTGATACCAATTACCCCGGTTTACCACTCCAAATGCGATAAATAACCCACCCATGCCACAACTAGGGTGGGTGTTTATAGAATAAAACTTGTTGATTGCGAATCATATCTCATTAAGAGATGTAATATTCCACCATTACCTAACATCAAGTCTGCTGTAGGTATTTTCTTGTCTTCGACTGCCCAATAGCATGATTCTCCTTTTGAACATCGAGAGGTGTGTAATAAGGTATTTACAATAAAATCCGCCCTACTCTTCCACTCACTATCTTGGAAAACTTCGAAAGCGGTGAGATAGGTTTCGGCAAGTCCAGTCATACCATAGGCCAAAGAAAAATTAGATTGAACCAAGTACCTTGGGTGCCCCAGTAACACCTTCTCTGCTATTTTTTTGTAAATTGGATCACCTGTTACCCGGTATGCTTCAATGAAGCAATAAGCAATCCCGGTAACTCCATCATTAAACCAAGGATCAGAAAGTTTGTCATGGTTATTCACAAACCAGTAGGTGCCTAGTTTGTTAGTTTTTGCTTCCTTTTGCAACCAGTTGAGTGCCTTCTTTATTGCCATTTGTGCCTCTGCATTTTTCGAATACTGGACGTATCTTAGCAGGAAGTAGCAAATACCAGCTACACCGTGGGAAAAGCCTGTATAAGTAGTGGGATTTTGATCATGGTAGGAGATAGCCTGCCACGATCCATCTTTTTGCTGACGCTCAAGTAACATATCCACTTGCTGTTTCAACAAGTGTTCGATCTCTTTGGTCTTTATTAATTTCAGACAGTTAAGAGTAGCGATTCCCTGGCCGGCAACCCCATGTGCTATGGTTAAGTCGGGTGTAGGAAGTTCCAGGCATTTCTCAATACCAAGTTGATAAGTTTGGTTTATTAAACCTGCTTCTATTCCCTTTGCCACTGACAAGGCTACCCCTGCTGCTCCGTGGTATAAACCCGGTATGGTATTGGGCAATAGGTCCAGGAAGTTGCTTTGCAGAAATTGCAAACTTTTCGAATACTTTTCCCTAATGCACTTTATATCGTATTTTAGACATTTGGCCTGGGCCAATACATAGATAACGCCACTTACGCCGAAATAAAAGCCCGTGCTTTGTGCCACTCCTGCCTGGGGGTTAACTAATGGTTCGTCATGTTTTGAAGCATTAGAAAGCCAGATGTCATTTCCGTGTACCATTATAGTACCACCTATTGCATGGATCAACTGCGCGATAACTTTGGTTATCGGTTTTGAAACATACTCTTCCACGTGATTGTAAGTGTCCAGTTGTGAACTAAACGTCTTCAATCGTGATCGGATTGTGTCAAGGCTAGGTCTTTGGGTTGGATTAGTTTTTAAGCAAGTAGCAATAAGATGGGATATTTGCTCATTCCGAATAAAGAAATTCAGCTTATCGGTCAACTGGGGGTCGCTACATGCAAATTTATTTGGATGCAGGTTTACAAAAAAGTTGATCATAATAGCCCCAAGACTGTAAATGTCCTGGTTTGGTTTCGGTTTTTGAATGGCTATCTGTTCGGGTGACATATATCCATCAGATCCCAATGAAAACGGAGGAGCAGGCAGGCCACTTTTTACCGACCAGGACATTTCCAGGTCAATGAGTACTAACCTGTTATTTCGATCGAAAATAAAATTGACTGGCGTAATATCTCTATGTAAATACCCGCCCTGGTGCATCGCTTGGATAGCATCCAGTAGTTCTATTAGCAGATTAACTAAAAGACATTTTTGGCTTTTATCTAATTTGAACCATACTGAAGATTGATAAGTGTCTATGATCACCTGGTGTAATGATTTACCCTTTACAAAATCCATTACTATATAGGAGTTTCCCCTATCCATAAAAAAATCATAAACTTTGGGTACTGCGAGCTTGCCTTGTAAATCTTTCAATAAGTCAAATTGCCAATGCAACCGATCCCTGATATCCCGGCCACTGTCATCCGCACTAATACCCTGTTTTGCTTCTTTCACAACAACCCATTTAACTTTAAACCCTTGGAAACACAAAGCCTTCATTACCCGTCCTTTGGCATCCTGTTTTAATATGGACATGATCTTATAGCGATCTTTGAGAAAAGTAGATGGTTTTTCCACCACGGGTTTTGGAGAATCCTTAAATGGCCATGCTACATCGTTTGGAAATTTGAAAGGTATACTCAACTCATCTTTTATTAACTGGCCGTTTGGATCATTAATGTAGCGTTCAATACGCCCGGTGAGATCGGGATGAATAATAGGGTTAAAACTGCCATAACGTGTGTAAAGGGTCCCTCCCAGGTGATAATCTGTGGGAATATGGCAACCAACAAAATCCTTTGTGATGGCAAGTAATTCTTTTACTAATATGTTCGTAATCGAGTCATCGGGAGGATAAATACAAACCACTTTTCCAAGCTGGTGGTAACCCAGGCTACCATCGCAAATCATAGAGGCTTTTTCAATGGTTTGTATAATCTTAAATGATGTGTAATGCTCTTTCAATAGGGGCACAATAGCGTGTAAAAGAGTAGGTATTTGAATTCTTATAGCAGAAATGTGCAAGATCCATCCCTGCACTTGTTTAGGGGTTCCAACCTGGTAATAATAATCAACCGGGCGGTAGGTGAGATGGCGTTCTTTCAGAATTTCTCCATAATCAGTGACAATTTTTTTTTGAACAAAAGATGTCTGGCGGTTTTCTAAATTCATCTCTATAGCTTACATCTAAAAGTAGGGGAATTTATTTGAAGATAAGGTTTGATCAAATTCGATAGCACTGAATAAAATAGTAAATAAAAGTGGATTCCAGGCACAAGGCGTAGAATTCGGGAAGTTCCAAAACCTGGGCTACAGTCGAGTCAATATTATCTCTCCTTGTTGAGTATGGCATTAATCATATCTCAACGCCATCGTGAGTTCCTCATCCCAATATGCAGTAAAGGGACCGATCAAGCAGAGTTTGCTTCCAGTGGACCCACAAGAAAAACTGTCCCTATCTGATGGAAGAGTGATATCCCCTAACTGTACGGTCTTACTAGGTGGATCATAATAGAACCCTTGCCTCCTTGAATTCAATACAACTAGCATACTAATTTCTATCATGAAAATAGTAACCAATAAAGGTGTTCTCGAAACGTTCATATCTCTGAAACTATTTTTAATCTCGTTTTAACAAAGTTGACAAGTCCTGTTGCTCAGCTCCGTATTCACTATAATATGCATCGTATATACCTACTCTACATATATATATTCCCGTTATGCCACATGGGTTTATATCCGTATCAGCCGGAGAAGTGATTGCGCCCAATTGCACCATCCTGGTGAACATATCTAAAAAGTAAGCCTGTTGTGGCGGAAAAGCCGAAAAAGAACTCCCAATCGCCAGAATCAAAGCTGTAGTTACTAGCAGTTTTCTTATTATTTTCATGAGATTAATGTTTTTGAGAGAAAACGAAACTATTGATTATCAACACGCAGGATTATGAGTTCATAGCCATGATACATTTCCTTTGATATTCTATTTGTCTTTAGCAGTTAGATTATCTGTTTCAAAATGCTTGGATCTAATAAATATGTGACCAGGTACCGATCGTGAATAGCTATTAACCGGTTTCCTGATACCTGGAAGTATTTCATCGAATGATCTTTGTAATCAGGAACGTAGAAACTCGAAATGTACTTACCAGCATTTACAAGATCGTAAACATCAACGACAGAAGCACTGTTAAATAATGACCTGTCTTCATTATCGGCTGGTAACGCTGAATGGACAAATAAGAAATCCCTGTCAAGGGCACTATTTTTATTAACTCTTAGCGGGGGAGCCGCCATAGTAATTGAGTTGTCTGATGCAATATTGGCCACCTTAATCTTGGCATGGCTCACTGTATCGATGGTATTGCCCTTGTAGATTATATTCAGGCTGGTATCCATATAAATATACTCGTTGCGATAAAAATATACATATGACAATGAGTGTAGACCTGGGTCATACCGTAACATACCATCTGTACAAAAGATCCCGTCAATTTGCTTTTCGAGTAACCCTTCCTCTTCAACTAAAAAGGGAGCATGCATAGATTTTTTTGCCAAGACCATCTCTTTATTTTTATCAAACGTTCTAATGGCAAAGGTTTTATCACTTAACGGTATTGCATCAGCAATGAAGGTGCTATCCGTCATGATCGATGTTACTTTCCAATTAGACGTTGAGCCTTTAAAGATTGTATGATGATTTAGATCGCGTACATAAAATTCGGAACTGTGGATGGTTAACTGTGTGGATTCAGGAATTCCGCTTGCAATGTCAACATTAACCTTATTGTGTCCCGTTAACGATGTAGATGTTATGAATAAATGGGATGGCGCTGTTTTATTACCCAAGTAAATGCTATCAGAAGTAACACCCGCTAAATAATATGAATTGTAGTGCAGGTTTAATGTATCTACCACATCCAAGTGATAGAATGCAAAATTGCGATCGAACCCATATTTTGTGAGCTGTTTTGACGCAGACAAAACATATAGATAAAGAATGGTCAACAGTCCAACCATAAATAAGGCTAATAGTACAGTAAACCTCAATTTCATGACGATAGGCTATTTTATGAAGAAAGATATCGGAGTACGGTGACTCCAACATCTTTCAAAACTTAAATCCAATGACTAATCGCGTTTGAACAGTTTTGTTCTTTGCTGATCCTGATAAGCGTCAAACGATCCAACAAGACATATATTAGCCCCGGTAGTCACACAAGGGTTTGTGTCGGTATCTGACGGACTTGTAATAGACCCCATAAGTGTCACAACACCATTGTTATACCATGCCTGTTGCCTTTGAACTTCTGTTTTGCTTTTAGATGGAGTAAACGCAAATACAGCACCAATTGCACAAACAAAGCCTAATAACGATAGAACACTTTTTCCTATTGATTTCATGGTTGAAAATTTAGGTTAGAATTATTGCCTACTCTATTCCAGGTTTTCGGCTTTACCCTGCTTCAATCAATTGGCCAATAATTGAATTTTCTTTGAAGGGAATGGTAGGTTAGAGATCCCGGGAAGGACTCATTAAATACACCTTCCCGGAAAAATCTCCCTTTACCCCCTATCTTTAATGCTTTCCAATCTTTATCGATGGTCATCGCGGTTTTCAGGATACTTATCCCCGGAAAATACCCGTATAACCGTCATGTATGGTTTAACTCAGATCAGCCTATTCTTTTAGAGGTTTTTACCTCTTGCACCCCTGTTATTTTGCACAGTGTGAAATAAATTTCCAATAATTCTCAAACTACTTCTGACAGCTCATCTGCAGTGGCTTGGAGTGGGTTATTCTCAACGGGTTTAACTTTTTCATTGCTTTCGGAGCCTTTTTCCCTAGTGTTATGTAATAACACCCCGGCAAATCCAAGACCTACGTAAACTCCATTAAATATAAGGTGTTCTGTCCAGCCAAGGCTCTCTAGTACTCCACCGCAAGAACAGGGTATACCGGAATCCAATTGCAGAATAGCAAAAATGTAAGCAGTGAACATAACCATGATTGCAAACGAAGCATATAGCCCTATTAGACGAAATCGTTGTACTGCCAACATCCCTGCAACAACTAACTCTACTAACGGTACAGCCCAAGCTAACACTCCGGCATAATTAGTAAGCAGCGGTGATTGACCGATCTGTACAACAAACTTTTGATAGTCCATGAGTTTGGTCAGTGCTGCGTAAGTGAATAGGAGTATAAATAAAAAGCAGGTGATCTCTATAGCTAGTTTTTTCAGTTTCATGGGGTAGCCGGTTTTAGGATATTATTTTAACGGTCTGATTATATTTAATCTAAAGCTGCTGATTGATTGTAATTTTTTCTCACCAAGCATATTATGTTATCATACACATCCTGGTCTAATGCAATCAAACTTTTAGGTACTGTACTTATATAAAGGAAAAAATCTTAATGGGGAATCAAAAAAATTTTAATTTTTTTTGATTTATTTATAATTACCTAGTAATCAGGAAGATTATTTTCAATGCTACCCAGATATTAATTTTTAGCATTAGCAAGCGATTTAAAGGCTGATAGGCCAATTCATTAAGTTCTATTAGGCAACTTACTTGGCTTGCAAAGACTATCATCACAAAATACAATTCCGGGAGGATATCCAGTCACAAGCTAAAGCTATCTGGCGATTGCCAAATAAGTTTTACATCTTTTAAATCCTGCTTTAATCTTTGTAACCCTCTGTGATGAAGGGTTTTGGCATACTGTTTAGTTGTACTCATAAGATGGGCAATCTCCTTATATTGAAGATGTTCAAAATACTTCAGTCTAATAACTTGAAACTGTTTTTGAGGAAGTGAGCAAAAGGCGTCATGCAAACGTTCCCATACCTCCGGGCAAATTTCGGTGTTGATAGGCTCATATGCTATGTTCAAGGTGTCAACAATCTTACTTTTCACGATTTCTTTTTTGTTTACTTTATAAAGTAATCTTCTTCGTAAGGACACTTTCAGATAGGCTTCTATATTATCTGTCTTTCCTAGCTTTTTACGGTTTTCTATTAGATAGTTAAATAATTCCTGGATACAATCCTTTACAATATCAGCCTTGGTAAACTGTCGACCATAGCTAGAAAGAATTGGATAATATGTAACATATATGGTGGTTACTGCTGCATCATTCCCTTTACGAAAACGTTTCCAAATTTTTCGGTTTTTTTTCTTCCGGTTTTTTTTGTTGACGTATGAGACTAACTTTTTAGCCTGCCTTTTCATAATTGTTTGGATATTAGGAGTAAAATACAACTAACTGAGTATGTAAAGTATCGCAAGGTTACCTAGTGTGCAGGTTAACCCTACGTATCAAGATCTGGTTTTTCTTGTTCAGGGTAATGGTTCTGTGGGATACCTTCCAAACTGGTGCTATCTGCGAGGACTTGTATTTCACAACAGAACTTCTCAGTAAAACGGGATGAAACTTTTCATAGGCATAGGGTTTGTTGGCTCTTCGGTTTATTAAAACGAATAAAGTTTATGGAGCTATTTTAGGGTAATACGATTCTGTTGTAAGACAGATCGGTCAGAAATAATGGGCATAGCTCAATACCATTTCTATTGCTAAACCAGTTTTGCCTTTGGCTAATGAAAATGGAACTAAAAGATAACAAACAACTGGAACCAGAGGTAATTCACTTTTTGGGGTTTAGGCTGTAATAGAAATTAGGGCTTATGCTACGCAAACGTTTAAAATGACTAAAAGATTCATTCGCCGAGGAATAAATTGTGAATTTTGTTGTGATGTAATCTATAGGGTATAATTTCTTTCAACGAAATAAACCCTAAAAACCGGTTGATTTGTTAGGAAACTTTAAAAGGAAACCACCTTCTCATTGGCATCATCTAAAACAGCATTTTCAAAACTCTTTAAATAGATTTCGGTTGTGGCCAAAGAATGGTGCCCTAAACCTTCACTGATCACCCCAATGGGTATACCCATATACTTGGCAATGGTTGCCCATGAATGTCTTATTGAATAAGTTGTGAATTTTCCCTTGATTCCGACATCTTTAGCAATAGTACGCAACCTCTCATTAAACCTTCTTCTTTGCGACTTATACTTTTAATATTGTTCCGTACTGCCATCGTAATTTATGGGGAAAACAAAATCATTTGCTTTTTTCCCTTTCATATAATATTTAAGTAGCTTGTTCAATTCCGGAGTAATTTTAACCGATAATTGCCCCTCGGTTTTGCTTCGACCATAATAAACCCTTCCATCCCCTATAGCGTCCATTTTCAATTTGGCGAAATCTATAAAATTCATGCCTCTGCAGATGAACATGATTAAAAGATAATTCTTTGTATGCCAAAGCGTAGATTCGAATTCATATCTAAGGTTTCTTACAAACAAAGATAATCAAAAATTATGCACACTTTACGCACACTTTTTCCGAACCCAAAAAATCCCAAATGGTATTTAAATAATTGATAATTAGATAGTTATGATATAATTAGGAAACGAAAATAACCGCTAAAAACCATGAAATCTTTGTCTATTAAACAAGCGTCAGAAATAATCCTTCATTCTAAAGTTTCTTAAAAAAGTGTGCAAAAAGTGTGCAAATCAACAGAAGGAGGTATTAGGTTAAAATTATTCAAAAAACAAAAGCCTCATAAATCTCTGATTTACAAGGCTTTACAACTGCTCCCCCTCTTGGACTCGAACCAAGGACCTACTGATTAACAGTCAGCTACATATGGTTCCATCTGATTTTAAATGGTCTGAAATGACGTTTTAGTGCGTTTTTTCGCTATTTTTAAACCATCAAAATGCGGGTCAACCCAAAAAAAGCACGCCGAAAGCACGCCGGGAAAAGACCCTTTAGAATGGCTACAGTTAAAATTACACTCGATAAACGCGCCTCGCATCAAAACCGTGACGGGACATATCCCCTCGTTTTGCGTCTCGGGCACAAAAGCAAAACTCGTGATATTCCCTTTAACATTCATCTTTTTGAAGGGCAATATGATCCGGAAACCGGCGTAATCATCGGCATCCTCAATGCCAAACGCCATAGCAAGCGCATCCAGAAAACCTTTGCCGATGCTGATTTATGGATTGACGAAAACGCCCCGGAAATCAAGCTGTGGTCGATTGATAAACTTAAAGACGAGATTGAAAGGCAGTTCTTTAACAAGCAATTCGACCTGACACTACTCAATCACGGAGCAAAATATCTTTATCGCCTGCATAAGGAAAACCGCTCGCCAACGGCCAAGTCTTATGAGGATGCCTTGAAATCTTTCGTCAAATACCAGATGACCCTTGTCGGCCAGTCGATTGAGGACACTATCAAAACACTGTTTGATGACCTGCTGGAAAACAAGGAAGAAGTGACACAATATAACTGGCTGGAACAGCTACAGGGGCTGACGGTAAAGAATGAGTTTGCCCGGTATGATATGCCGATCAAGGCGATTGATCCCGAACTGATGAAGGACTTTAAAGCGTGGATGAGCAATAAATACTCAAAAAATACAGTCGGTATCTATTTGCGTAGCCTAAACGCCATAATGAATGATGCCAGTGATTCCCATGCTGATCTAAGACATCACCGGCCACTCGCCAATATTAAGAAAGGCAGCTATGAAAACCCGACAGAGGACTTGGATATGCATGAGGTTAATCTTATTCGCCAGTTACAGTTTAAAGAGGGTACATCAAAGTTTCATGCTCGCAACTACGCATTGATGATGTTCAATAATATGGGGCTTAATTTTTTTGATCTGGCCTTAATCCGGGTATTCCAGTTTGACGGTGAGCGTATCAACTATACCCGCAAGAAAACCGAAAGTGAGGGTGATCATTTCGGCGTTAAACAGCCGCAAGAGGCACTGGATATTATCAATTACTACATTCAGGGCAAGGAACCGGACGATTACCTGTTCCCTATCATGCCCAAAGACACACCCCCGCAACGCCTGTTCCGGGTTAAAAATGATCGTTTGGGGTGGTTTAACCGTCATATTCAGGAAATTGCAAAAATGGCCGGGATTAAAAAACGGGTGCGCTCCTACAGCTTTCGCGACACGTGGATGAATATAGGCTTGCAGTTGGGCATTGATATTCGCAAATTGTCAAAGGGACTGGGGCATTCTTCCGTCCAAGTCACGGAAAAGCATTATGCGGCCTTGATCCAGCAAACACTGTTCGATGAAATCAACGCTAAAATCACCGAAGCCAGTTTTTCAAGTCCGAAACCAGCCAAACCGGATACGCTGAAACCTGAATAACAGCGCGGTTTTATTAGTCTTTTTTTATTCTGTGTTCGTTTAGAATTCAATTTTCTTTCAAATCTATCATAACATGATACAGGAATATTTCTTTATTATTTCTGATATGTTTCGCTTTTCCAATCCTTAAATCAGTGTGCTCATAATGCTGTATTTCATCAAACCCAATAAATTGGTGGGTATATGTGTGATTTGAAATAAATGATACATATTTATTCCAAAGGGAATTAAATTTTTTGGCAGTTGAGTAAGCGACTATGAAGTTATTTTTAAGGCCACTCGTATCATATTTAAAAATCTTGTTTAGGTGTAATTCAATGTAATTCTTCTTTAGAGAATTTAAGTTTAGGGCTTCAATTATTGCAAATGGTTGTCCATCTTTAGCACGTATATAAATATCAATTTCACCGGCATTTTTACCTTTCCAAGATTTACTCCTTCTTGTTTGATCTTTAACAATACAGCCACCGGATTCAAGTAAATTTGAAATGTACGTATTTCGATCATCTTCGTGTCTATTTCCCCGATATAGCCTATCACTCTGCAACCGGATGCATGAATTGACTAACTTATCCATAAATTCTTGGATTGATGGTTCGGACAGATCTGAATAGATTTTTAAAAGTTTAATGGGGTCTGGATCATTTCCAACTTCCTGTAGAGCTTTGTCAATTACCTCTTGGTTTCTATGCGGAAAAGTATTTCTGAATAGGTTTCTTAAACTCTCAGATTTTTCTTTTTTTTTTAAATCGTCGTTTTCTATAACATCCTTGATATATAACAAGAATTTGTATTCGCTGTCCTTTTCATCCAACTCCAACAATCTATTATCAATTTTTGCCAATTCTGCTTCAAAATTTAATCTAAAATATGGTTCTAAAAACTCTTGCTCCAATAGGGTAGAAAAGGCAGCAGAGAACACACTTTCGTTCAATTGGGCATTTAATTCTTGATTTTTAATTTGAGAATATTGGTAGTAGATTTCTTTTAATCCCTTTCGAAAATCAAGCCAGTCATTGGGCTTTTCATGCTTTATTTTTCTTAATGAATTAAGAGCTCTGTAAAGACCCACATAGAACGGATTATCAGTAATATGAAAAGAAAACGCCTCTTTTTGAAATAAGAGATTTGCAAGGTTTTTTACGCTTCTTTCTACATCTCCCCAAAGATCGTTGAAAATATCAATGAGTATTGAAACAAATTTCTCGAAGATTAGGGCATCAATTCGATTTTCCGTGACTTGGTGAGCTTTGGTCAATAAAGGCAGGCATTCATTCAAATGCTCCATTGCCTCATGCTTTTCTATGGATAAAAGTCCCTTTTGCAACTTTATTAACCCTAAATTCAAGGATGCCTCTGATTCAATTTCTTTGTTATCCGAGGTAGATTGAGAAGTGTAAATTTTTTCAATTTCATCTTTGGATTCATTATAGAAAAGAAACAACTTCTTTAGACGTTGTACCTCCAAAAATGTATCCGCATCCGATCTCCAATCATCTATCAATAAGGCAAGTGCCTGCCTCACTTTTAGACGATCTAACAGAACACAATTTACAAATGCTTCTAAAGCCTTTTGCCTAATGTTGGCATTTTCTGATGAATCAAGAGCAATATGTTTTAACAAATGGTTTAAGTTGTCATCTTCTATCCTTGATATACTTTTTCCAATTTCATCATCGAAAAAATGAAATTTTTCAGGCAAGGTCAGATTGCTAAAATCCGATATGCAAGAAATATTAAGCATCAAAACAAAAAGGTATTTTCAGGAATGACAGTTTCATGACTGACTACACCCGCTAAACCTCTTTCGGCGGTGCCTATCAAGATTTGCAATTTATTCCCAAAACGTGTTTCTATGCTCTTCAAAACTCCAGACAGTCCCTTTAAATAATTTGTATCTGCCTCCTCTTTACCCGGGCTATCAATAATTAAGAATCTTGTATGTCGTCCAAAATTGTATTCAATATCTAATTGTATCAGACTAAGGTAAAAGGCTATCTTTGTCCTTAATTGCTCCCCTTCTGCAATATCATCAAAAGATATATAATCACCATCCTGCTTGTATTGTATATCAAAATTATCGGAAATTTTGATTTCCGTTATAGAGTTTAATCCAAACTCATGAATTTCGCTTAACATCAATTCAGACAGACGGTCTAGAACCTTGCTTCCCATTGAATATCTCTGCTTACTTAATTCTTCAATTGCTGTAGACAGGATATCAATTTTGGTATCAAAATTATTCTCATCCAGGGTAAAACCTTTTTCTAATTCTTCAATCTGATATTCTAAAACTGCTTTTTCGGCAATGAGGGCAGCTTTTTTGTCATCATCTGGCTTTATCTTTTGTTTCTCACTATTGATTATTTCTTCAATTTCCTCCACACGAATTATCAAGTCTGGATCATCTATTTGTGTTTCTTTTTTTCTTTCGAGCAGTTTTATTTTGGAATTGATTTCATCAAGATAATTCTTTTGATCATTAGCTTCTTGTTGTAATTTCTTTAATTCAATATCGAGTTGTTTTTTAGTCATCTCCAAATTTTCAACTTTATTTTGATATATTTCTTTATCCATTTGACCATCTTCAAAATCAACCGTTTCACTGCAAACGGAGCATTTTTTGCTTTCTTGTTCAATTTTCTTTTTATGATCTGAAATGGAATGATTGCAATTAGGGCAATGTTTTATGTCAAGATTTGAAAAGAAGATTCCTATATCAATGTATTCTTTTAAATCGGATATTTTTTTTGTTGTGTTTTCAATTTCTTTTGAAATTCTTTTAATCTCTGATTGATGTATTCCGTATTTTTCCTGACTTTTAATTAATTCTTGTCTACTTAATATCAAATCTTTTTCAATGGACAGGGCTTTGCTATTGTTTTGCTCTATTTTCTGAATAAGGGAGTCATACTCTTTATACAGTTCATTTAGATTTATCTTGCTGTCTTGGGTAGCAGAATAATTTGTAAGCTGATTTTCAACTTCTAATAGTTGGGCTTGCAAGGTTTCTTGTTCTTCACTTTGAGACTTTATTTGTTTACTAGAAAGAGATGAGTATTTGGCTTTCTCATATTGCAGCTTGTCTTTTTTTATACTCAGCCGATTAATTGGGTGAGTTAACTCTAAACCTAAAAGCATTTGAAAAATTTTCTTTCCTTGATCCCCAAATATTTCATTACTGTCTTTTGATTCAAGAAAAATGGATTTGAAATATGTTTTCCAGCTTGTCTTGGCTTCATATAATTCGTCTTTATCCTTTTGAGAGGCTTTTTGTGTCCATTTTAGAGGATAGTAAGAGAATTGCTTGAAAAAGAAATCTTGTATTTGGTCTTGGTAGTCTTTTTCACCTTTAGCTTCAAAAAGAAGCTCATTTGTTTTATCTTCTTTTTGATTTTCTAAATCAGAAAGAGTTTTAATTGCGCCATTAAAAAATGATACTTTTAATGTCGGTTTTTCTAGGTTTAGGTAAACAGTGAATTGTTTTTCGTTGATACTAAAATTAAGAAGTACGGTAGTTAACCACTTTTTTATGTTGGATTTTAACGATTTACTGCTACCAGTGAGAGCATATTTTATAATTCTGAAAATACTTGATTTTCCTTTTAAATTGTCTGCAATCCAAATATTTATACTTGGTTGTATTTCTTGTTCAAACTCGATTATATCACCCGAATATTCTTGTTCTCCCGAGCTGTCTTTTTGACCGTAAAATGAGAGGTGATTAATTAACAATCTTTTACCAGTGGATATGGGAGTATCACGATTATCGTCTTCATTCAGAGCTAAAAGCTCATTAATTTCTTCATGAGACATGATATCTTTATATCTTTCAGATATATCTTTTGTGAAATCTTCGAAAGTAAATGTCATAACACTTCACCATATAATTTATTATATTCCGCACGAACAGTGTCCTGAATACTCCCGATATACTCTTTATAAGAGGTATTTCTGTATTCATCGATCTGATACTGTCGAACTTTTAATTCCGTCCCTGTCAAGTCTCCAAAGAACCTTTTAATCAACTGACATCTATCAACATACCATTTAAGCGAAGGCAGGTTGTTAATCCCATTTTGTATTTTGGAAATTGCAAAATCAGTAATGAAATACTGTTTCTCAATTGTTTGGAGACTTACGCTTTTCTTACTTGTGAAATCAACAAACCCAATACTTTTTAAAAAACCGATTACATCATCAATGTCCTCATAAGCTCCAAAAAAGAACCTTTCCATTTCAAGTCTCTTTAAACTAGGTTCCTGCTGATCAAATATTTCTTTTATGTAAAGTTTAATTTCAAGCCTTTTTGATTCTTGGTTTTTGGCAATATTTAAAAGTTCATATGCCAAATAGTCTGGATTTCTAATCAGGAAGTCGATTTTTTGGATTCTAATTTCACTTTTGAATAATTTTCGGTAGGAAGGCTTATCTTGATCAGTATAATCTTCACTAAAAAAGTATAAGATGAAGAGTATCCTGATACGATCCTTATACCGTCTTATATTGTCCATTTCTTTCACTCCATCCATTATTTTTAGAGTATTATTGCCTTAAAATCAAAATTCTTTTCTTTATTAAGAAAGGCAATTCATTGTGAGTAAAAGCTTTACAATTCCATTGTATGTTATCCAATTAAACACATACTGATCAAAGTGGCTAAATTCCGTATTTTATAGCTGTCCAGCGGTTTTAAAAAACAAATTAAGATAGATAATTCAAAATAAAAAGGAATTCTTGTGTAAGAAATACTCAGTTATGCTATATCGTTTTCTGCAAAATAATCGGTAAATAGTTACATTCCAATTTTATTATTGTTTACTCATGGAATTTCCCGATATTACGGCTTAATCAGCTTAATTACATATGCAAGTCATTTGCCTCCAAGAGGAAGCGTTTTATGCCCTGATAGAAAAGGTCGTTGCCCGTATCCAAAGCCAGCAGGAAAAAAAGGGGGATCGCTGGAAATGGATTGATGACATGGAAGCTATGAAAAAACTCAACATCAAATCAACGACAACCTTGCAAAAATTGCGGGATGAAGGATTTATCCGTTTTAGCCAGCCCCGGAAAAAGATCATTCTTTATGATGTGGATTCTATCAATGTATACCTTGAAAAACACGCAAAAGACACGTTTTGATTATGGAAGACCCGAAAGAATACTATGTTAAAGGATTTAATCACGGTTACGAACTTCAAAAGCATGAACCTGACCTCCTTCGTCAGCTTCTCAAGGCCAGCAATCTTGAAAGCGACTACTTTCAAGGGTTAAAGGATGGGCAAAAAGAAATGGAAAAAGAGGTCATGCTGGATAAATCGCCATCCACTCAACCGGACAAACAAAAAGACCAGGACATTATCCCGCCATTGGATATGGATAGTCTGGATAATGATTATATCGACCCAACACCGGACAAGGACAGGGGCAAGGATGTTGATATGGATTTATAGTAATGGTGCGTACCTGGCTAACGACTGATGTGTCATGTTCTGTGCATGACAAAAAAACGCTCCAATCAGATCAGCAAAATCAAGCTTACCTATACAAACAAGGTCAAGGCAAGTGAGCGCCCCCGGGTGACCTGTTCAAAGGACGCCTACAAATTGTTCCGCGAGAATTGGGAAGATTTGAGTATTAACCTGTTTGAAGAATTTAAAATCCTGCTGCTGGACAGAAGTAATCGCTGTTTGGGTATTGTGCCCCTTTCCAAAGGTGGCGTTACCGGTCTGGTGGTCGATCCCAAACTTGTTTTCGCAGCCGCGTTAACGGCACGCGCCTGTCATATTATTTTGGGACATAATCACCCTTCAGGAACTTTGGCAGCGAGCACAGGGGATCAGCGATTAACCGAACAACTGGTCATGGCCGGGAAGTATCTGGAACTTGATGTTCTTGACCACATTATCATTACCGATGAGGGTTATTTGTCTTTTGAGGACAGAGGTTATATGAATACTCCGCGCCTGAAACTGTAAAAACGGACTTTTCTATTCATAGTCATCCGTTGGCAAGGGTTGTTTGTCAACCTCCATATCTTTTGCATTCTCCCTAAAATCTGCCATATCCTCATCAACGGCTTTAAAAAACCTGTTGCTGGTTTCCTCATCCATTTGCAGATCAATCCCCCTATTGTTGGATATGTCCTTGTCCTGTGTTGACTTGACCTCCTGCCCGGATTCCAGATCGCCGAATATTTCTTTGGCTTGTTTGTCATCCATTTGCGTTACAAGTCTGTCAGGGTCTTGGCTGATGTCTTTTTGCCCTTTGGCCAGCCGTTGTTCCAGTACCTGGTCATACCCATGATCCATAAAAGTCATAAGCTCGTCATTGTTCATTTGCCTGTACCAGTCGGATAATTCTTCTATTCCCGCTTCCTTTAAATTCTCATGCAGGGCGGTTTCAATCTGGCGGGCATTTTCCTTTAGCCTGTCCTGATAAGTTTGTTTATTGACCGGATGGGCGTCATTTTTAAACCGATATGTTTTGGGGATATAAATATCCCCGGACGGTTTGGGACGCGGTGCCGGTTTGGTGTATCTGGTCGTGGCCTTCATGTCCTGTTTGATTTGCGCCCGTTCAATTCTCAGCCGTTTAATGTCGGGAAATTCCATTGCAATTTCCCTTAACTCTTTGGGATCAAATTGGTAATTTCTTGTCATATTATTGATTTGATGATATAATCTAAGAAATATTCAGGAGATACTTATGACCAAGTTTGATAATCTGACATTGAATATGGATGTTCTTTGCCGCTATGAGACTGAAAATGCTGAATATAAAGATGAAGCCAAAAAGCTTTTCGTTGACTGGCTCGGTTTTGAGCCAGACCTCAAAGCTTCTTGGAATTCAGAATTAAACCTCAGAGTATCACTGGCACGCATAGCCGCCGGTGAATTATCGTCCGATAAATTGGATACCCACGTTGCAATCTTTGGCAAACTTATTAAGAGTAAAATGAAAGACCTTAATACCTGAAAGCTAACCGTTCCCTGCGCCATCGGCCTGATTTGGGCTTAAATGCTCCTTTAGGCTGTCCTGCGCTTCGTCCAAAAAGTCATTGACCCATATATCCTGCCCGTCACTCATTGACGCATTTACCGCGTTATAAAGGGCTTGCCGGGTTTCTTCGTCCTCCGGCAGTTCAATCGGCAGATAAACGCCCTTTGTATCCTTTTTGGATTTACGCCCGATAAACACGTCATATTTCATTTCATCGGAAATTTTCTTGTCTATGTTGTCCAGCACCCAGTTACGCCCCTGCCGGGCTTTGTCAAAATTCCTGAGTGCATAGAGAATGCCACAGAAAAACAACAGGATGCCGACAGGCCGGGTAAAGGCGAAAATCGTTAAAATAATCCCGGCTATGATGGGAATGGCCGGTTCCAGCAAAGTTACAACTGTATAATAGGTAATTTTAATCCCCAAAAACTTCCTGGCTATAATGTTCCACCAAAACGGCGCGATCTCACCGTCAGACAGGCTAAAGCGTTTAAAATCATAGGCTGTGCCATATTTTTTAATCTCCAGTCTATGCCTTATTGAAAAGGCCAGAAAGACAAGGGCAAACAAAAACCAGCTTAAGCCTAATAGATTTTTCAAAGGATCAAACATCATGGCCGCCACCATCACCAAAAAAATGCCGATGGACTGTGCGAGTGTGATATAGCGTTCGCCAAAGCGTTTGCGTAAAAAGACTTCCACAATCGCCGATGCATGGCTGGCAAAGATCAAAAATATGCCAAGAAAAAAGTCAATGACCATATTGTTACGGCTTTGACTCATTTCAATAAAAATGTTTCGTTTCTCCGGGTTGTACTTGTAAAACAAGCTATCAGTTGAATTGCTCATATGGTTAGTTGATTAATCGTGAATAATGCATAGTTTTTCCCTGTGCTTTCAAAGGGGATGCCTTGCCGATGAACAACGGTTTCGATCTCGAAGTTATTCAATGCCCCGCCCGTCTTTTGCCGGGCAAATTCCGATGGCTCTATCGTGTGTAGAAGGTTTTGCGAACTTCCTTCGCTAAAGCTGGAACTGTCCCCCATCGACACGCCCTCACTGCCGACCCATTTTAATTCCTTGCCGATCAGGTCTGCCGCATAATCATTGGTTTCAACATCGGAATTGGCATGAAAGAACTTTGTGCCAAGATTACCCGCCAAAGCTTTAAAGCGATAGGCGCCCTTGTCCCCGCCACCGGCATGAAGGCTGAAATTGGGCAGGTTCTGCGTTAAATAAACCGTACAGGCGCGATAGCTGCGGGCGGTGGATTGGTGGTCTATGTCATGGTCATGTATAAAATAATGTGCTTCGTCAACCCATAGAAAGGTCGGGCGGCTGTTGTTGCGAATTTGGCGGCGTTGCATGGCGCGCTGCCAGACATATTTAAACAAGACCTGCCCATCCCTGCCGGTATTCTCATAGATAAGGTAAGGTAAATTAACAATAATAATTTTGCCCTTAATGGTGTCCTCTGGCGTAACAGTGGTTGCGGTATTGAAAAGTGAGTAGAGAGGATCTCTCATAAAACGGTCGCCAAAGCCAAAGAACATCTGCTCAACAATGCTGCGGGTTTTTTCTGACAGGTATAGCCAGTTGCCATAGAAAAAATCCTCAATAATATGTAACCGCCTGGCAAGCTCGTCCGACTCCTTTGATTTTTTGATGCTGTTCAATCGTAACGCTGCGTATTCCATAAGGCGAAAACACTGCGACCCCTTGCGCCATGCCTCATTTGATAACTCGTTTTTGCTTTTCGGGGCAGACTGGATAATTTTATAAATATGCTCAAACCTGATTTTCTTTTGCGTTAACAGGCACAGGTCAACAGCGTTCACGAGAAGTTGTTGCAGGGACGCGTCCCAAAAAGCCTTGTCGGATTCCTGCCCCTCATTCGCCCCGGCCTTGATAACCGTTTTCAGGGTATCGGCGATATTGTGTGTGATCCCGGTTCCCTTGTCCGGGCGGCTGCTTTCATAATCGAGGAAATTAAAATACTGGTCGGTATCATGCCCAAAGATAATGAGGTCATTTTCCCGGCCATGTTTTTTACAATAGGATTTCCAAAGCTCCAGCTCATCTTCCTTAGCGGTGAGTACAAGGCCGCCAAATCCACAGGTCAGATATTTTTTTGCCAGCAAAGCACCGGAGCCGGATGTTTTGCCGCTCCCCAGACCGCCCATAATCAGCACCCCTTCGCAGGCATCTCTGACCGTAAAGGGATGACCCATCGGCCATTCAATCAAGGGAAGGTCTAATATAGACATGTGCGTTGTAGCTGATTAACCCAAAAAGTATAAACAAGATAAGAATTTTAAAGCAGTTTGCCGTTATTCTTAGGGGGCGGATTACAAAAAACCCTCAAGCCCTGCTTAGGGGAGATGTCTGATCTTTTTACGCACTGCTCATTATGCTCAAATAGCACTGCACCATGTTCATTTTGCCCCTTAGTTTAGGCATGTATAAGCGAACATGAGGGATGTTTTGAATTTTTGATGAAGCCGGATAGCAGGAATTTATACAAGCAGTGCTTGCCCTGTTCGACAGGCCATTTTAGCACCGGGGGATGAGATCATTCAAAGTGCCAAAGACCTTACCTTTTTGGGTTGAACTTTATTTAAGGGGCAGATTTTTGTTTGGTCAACTCTAACATCTTCGCAATAATTTAAAAAATAGTTAGGTAGGTATTTCAGGATTTTTGATATAACATTGGGTAATGTTTCTATTAAATTAATAAGTTTTTATTAAAAATTTGTTATATTTTATCTCTTTTTTATTGCAATTTATATTCCTTATCGCTTACTTCATAGTTTAAAATGGATAACATTTGAGGTAATATCTACGTTAATTATTATACTAACATATGGCAAAAAGAAGGCTGCCAAGCAACAAAAAATCTAAAATAACACTTAATTGCACTTTAGCATTTAAACAAATGCTAGAGAAAATTGTAGAGGAAAGGGATAGAGAGAATCAGAATATTTCTCGCTATATAAGGGCGCTAGTACAGCAAGATGCAAAAGGTAATTATCCTAATATTTGGGAAGAATATGCTAATGGTGGGGGAAAAGATTAGCATGATTGTAATATTTAATATATCCTAAATTACTAAAAAAGCTATGGGAGCAATAAAAAGAAATAGATTGAAAGAAAAATCAATGGAGGAATACGGAGATTTGGTGGTTGAGGATGAAAGCATGACAATTATTGATTTTAATTTAGAAGCAGTTTTGGAAGAATTGAGGTCTCGAGGTTACAATATATCTAGAGAAGAAGCTCTTTCATTTCCCGAAGCAAAAGGGGAAATCCTGGAAAAAATAGAGAAGAAAATTGATGACGTTATCTTGGATCGAAAAAGAAAATTTCAAGAAAACCGACAAGAATTAAATAACTGGAACTTGTTAAAATGGCTAAAATTAAGGGGACAATTGAAGAGAAAGGTTAAAAGCCTAAATCAATAAGCGATTACACTCTCAAATGTCTCAACCTGGAAGGAAATCATTAGATCAGGAAATTTTTGAAAGATTGATTCCTAAGTCGATTCAAGATCGAGATCTTTTATCCCAGCTTTTAGCCTACTATTATTATAAACAAGATAAAGATGAATTTAAAGGGATTGCAATTGCTGAAGGTTCATATTTAAAAAATGAGGAGCTTTTAAAAAAGATTGAAAATAAAGGCCTATTGACTGCTTACACTTTAGCTGCAAGAACGGATGTATTTCTTTATCTGGATAAAACCTTTGAAAACTCTGATACTCCGTCAAAGTTAGTCCAAGCACCAATTAAAGATGATACTCCAGTAAAGAATGAATCCCAGAGTCATTCTGGTAAAAGAGATATCAAGGATATTATAAAGGGAGCAGCGGGAAGTCTGATTGGAGCATTGCTATATACTGGGCTGGTTTCATTTATTACTTGGATAATTACATTTTTAACTATTGAACACGCTCCTTTTGATTAATCTTTTTAGTTTATTCTCGATATTGGCTAACTAAATGGATTGAGATTTCATTTCTAGGGTAACTAAAAGAAAATGGATAGCGAAAGGTTACCGTATTTCTCTCCCATGAGTTTTTGAAGTTTGAAAAAATCATCTTTCTTTTGTAGTCCTAAATCTTGTGAAGGAAAATGTCCAATCTTTTTACGCACACTGCTCATTATGCTTTAAAAGCTACTACATATTTCCCTTGAATTTCCTTCGCTCCAAAAACCGGAATTAGCACGAAACGTATCATTTTGTTTAGCGATAAGTTGCTTTTTTTACCAGTCATTGTTTGTCCCCATGTATTTGAAGGATAAAGGGGGCTTTTTTATGCCCCCTTTATGTTTGGATGAAGTTTTAAGGCTTGGGTTGTGCCTTTGGTTTTGCTGGCGCAACTTCTTCTCTGGGTTTATTTTTGAAAGCTACGAGATCACCCAAATTCATTTTAAATGCGTTGTCCTCGTCTTCGGTGGTTTCAAAATGGCCGATTTTGACCTTAACCGGCTGTCCATAAATTTTAGAGTTTACAAACAGGGACGGAACGGGATTACCCATTTTGTCTTTCTCGATTTGGAGAATGAGTTCTTCCATACCGAAATTCAGTCCTTCGCCCTTGCTATGCTCCCACATAGCGGCGAGTTTAATATTTAGAGGCGAACTGAACACATCGCTTTTAACATACAAAGTATGGGTTGGTTTCTTCCCATTGGTTTCGGGTTTTTGAGTGTTGTTGGTCATCTTTTCTCTCCTTTGTAAAATCAGATGATGAAGCGTAAATAACATCAGGTAGACCTGATTTGCCCACAACACGTTTAGGCGGGCAGTGACAGGCAAATCAGGGCGTTGGTGTTATCGCTTTGTTTTCATCTGATTTTTAAAATAAAGGAGATTTGATCGACACGCACAGAAAACAAACAGAAGAAATTGAAGAAACTATTGCCATTATTTTTGTAGTTTAAGTGGTTTAAATGCCAGTTTAACCAGTGCGTAGAAACCCCCGATACAGACAGGTAAAAACACCTCTTTCAATCTTTAAATTGAGGTGTGAATGATACGCATGTTCCAAAGCAAGACTTCGGCACAGGCCAAGAATTATTTTGGCAGTTCTTTGGGAAAAGCCGATTACTACCTTGAAGGTCAGGAAGTCAACGGGGTTTTCAATGGTAAAATTGCCAAAAGGCTTGGGATTGAAGGGCAGATTGTCGATCAGAACACTTTCAACAAACTGTGTGACAATATCAACCCGAAGGACGGCGGGTCTTTAACCCCAAGAACCGTTGACGACCGGCGGGTCGGGAATGATATTAGCTTTCATTGTCCAAAATCTGTATCCATTCTTCTGGCCTTAACAGGCGATGAGAAGGTACGCCGCGCATTTAACGAAAGCGTATATGAAACCATGAATGAAATAGAGGCGGATATGCAAACCCGTATTCGCGCGCAGGGGCAATATGATGACCGTCATACCGGTGAGATGATCTGGTGTGATTTTAGCCATGAAACGGCACGGCCTGTTGAGGGTCATCCGCCTGACATGCACACACATAAACACTGCTTTACCTTCAATGTGACCTATGACGAGGTAGAGGGGCGATTTAAGGCCGGACAGTTTTATATGATTAAGCGCGATATGCCCTATCATCAGGCGCGGTTTCAAAAACGCTTTGCTGACAAGCTGGCCGGTCTTGGTTATGAAATCCGCAAAACCAAGGACGGGTTTGAACTGGCCGTCATCCCACAGGCCGCCATTGACCTGTTTTCCAAACGGACAAACCATATTGGACAGGTGGCACGGGAAAAGGACATTACCAACCCAAAAGAATTAGACAAGTTGGGAGCAAAGACCCGTGCCAAAAAGCAAAAAAACCTAACCATGCCGGCGTTACGGGAAAAGTGGAAAGGTCAGCTTCTTGATGCCGGTATCGATGAAACGGCTGAAAGTGAGAATAAGACAACGGATTTATCCCTGAATGCCGAACAATCCATTGATTACGCAATCAACCATGTCTTTACCCGAAATTCTGTAAAAAGAGATCGTCAGATTTTGGCGGAAGGCTATAAACATAGCATTGACAATAAGAATATCACATTAGATCAGATTGACCGGGCTTTGGAGACAAACGAAACGATTTTTAAAATACAGGTGGGCAGTCAACGGCTATGCACAACCCAACTTGTCCATCGTGAAGAACGGCGAATGATTAATCTTGCCCGTGAGAGCGTGGGGAAACTCAGGCCGTTAAGCCATGATTTTGATGCCTCGCACTTAAAACACCTTAACAGTGAGCAACGCACCGCCACTAATCATGTGATGACGTCTCAGGACAGGCTGACCATGATACGCGGGGCGGCTGGTACCGGGAAAACCACCTTGCTAAAAGAGATTGTTCCACAGATTGAAAAGACCGGGAAAAAGGTGTTTCTGTTCGCGCCAACGGCAGAGGCCGCCCGGGATGTTTTAAAAAAAGAAGGTTTTGACAAGGCCGACACGGTGGCAGGGCTTTTTATGGATAAAAAACGGCAACAGGAATTAAGCGGTCAGGTGATCTGGATCGATGAGGCCGGAATGTTGGGGTCACAGGACATGGCGAAAATTCTTGACCTGGCGGACAAAAACAAGGCACGGGTTGTCCTTTCCGGTGACCCCCGGCAGCATACGGCGGTGATGCGCGGGGATGCCATGCGGCTGTTACAGGATGTTGGCAAAATTCCCATTGTCTCAATGGAAAAGATTTATAGGCAAAGGAAAGCGGATTACAAGGCTGCGGTTAAGGAAATCAGTAATGGCAATATCAGAACCGGCTTTTATATGCTTAAAAATCAGGGGGCGATTAAGGAATGTGATTACACCGGCATATCTGACACCCTCACGGGAGATTATCTGGATGCCAGACGCGATAAGAAATCAGCAATCGTGATTACCCCGACCCGTGAACAGGCCAAAGAGATCAACAAAACCATTCGTGAGGGTTTAAGAGGCGCAAAGCTTATCGGCAAACGGGAAAGAAGCTTTACCATCTATGAAAACCATTATCTCACCGCGGCGCAAAAGCGGGATGTCCGGTTCTACCGATCAGGGCAGATTATTCAGACCCATCAAAATCTGAAAGGCATAAGAAAAGGTTCGGTTTTAAGCGTTGCCGGTATTGAGGATAAAAAGGTGATTGTCCGGGACGGTGAAGGCACACATCATGTCCTGCCCACACATAAGGCAAAGGACTATGATGTGTATTCCCCAAAGGAGATTAATTTGAGCAAAAAAGATGAAATCCGGATCAATAAAAACGGCTTTGACAAGAATGGCAAACGTCTTAACAACAGCACTATTTTAACGGTAGCGGGCTTTACAAAAGACGGTGACATTAGGACGGTCAAACAATCTGCCAAACGGAGCACGGAATTTGTCCTGGACAAAGAGCATGGTAATTTTGATTATGCCTATGCGGTCACGTCTTATAGCTCACAGGGTAAAACCGTGGACCATGTGATTATATCGCAACCGGCCTCAACCTTTCCGGCCTCCAATCAGAAACAGTTTTACGTATCCGTGTCACGCGGCAGGGAAAATGTTACGATTTACACGGATGATGAGGACGACCTTTTGACCCATATCGAAAAACGGGGTGACAGGCAGGGTGCCACCGAATTGATAAAGGACGGCGACCTGACCCCTAAAACGGTTGATATTGGAAAAGAAATGGAAAAACCGGATATGACCATCACAGAAACAAAAGATAAAGGATATGAGCCGGAATTATAAGTTTAAGAGCCTGACAATCGCTCAAAACAGTCAGGAAAAATCAACACCACAAAAAGACCCGGACAGGTTGACGGTTTTTGAGGTAGGAGATACCAAAACTATTGATTTTGTGTTGCTCAACGGCACACGGCAAAACTTTCCCTATATTCATTACCTGACTTCATGGCTTGGCAAGGACGGTGACGCCAAGAAAAGTGAGAGGGTCCTTAAAATCTTTTTTGCTACCCATCTGGTAACGATTAAGGGCTACTGCCTTGATGAAATCTATAATCACCTGACAGAATTAAATATCAAAAGCGTACACGCTCATGATGTGCGCTATGCGTCTACCATTGAGGACGGCAAAGCCTTTGTTACTCATATTGCCGTGACATGGAAAAAAGAAGGGGATATGAAGGATCAGGAATAGTCACGGGTGGTATGGGGTTGATTACCCTTAACACCCGTTTACATATAATGCCTGCCTTTCCTTTCTGTTAGGCCGCTAACAGCCAAAGCGCGGAAGAACTCAAGGGTGGTGAGGCCATTAAAAACAAACAATATCTCACCATTCCATATACCCTTGAATTCTTCCAAGCGCCGGCTATCTTTGCCTGACCAGAATGGAAATGCCTTGCAAAAAAATTATTGAAAAACTGTTTTTTATGGCAAGAAAATAATCTTTGACATCTCTTTTTTGATCGTTTAAAGATCACCTCAAAGTTGAGTGATTTTACTCGATTTTTCATATGAAAGGGAAAGAATGAAAGATACAATGTGTAGAACTACCAGGTTTGCTTTATATTGGCTCTTGATCTGGCTTGTTTTATTCACCGGTATTTATGGTTTTGGATATCTGACTGATTCGCCAGGAGCAAAGTTTTTTTTCCTGATTTATGTATTACCCTTGCTCTTTGTATTTCCTTTCCATCTCGGCATCTGTTTTGTGTCGGATATCATTCTAAAGAATAAATATCCTGATAAGGTTTCATATTTGCCTTTGTGTATGCTGATTGTTTCCTGGACAATACTTTACCTTCCTTCTCTCTACCTCACCTCACAAATATTACCTGTAACCACCTGGCCATAAAGGAGATGAACCGATGTCATCAAGTAAAATTTACATTGCTTCCAAGGATGTTGAAAAACTTGGATTTGATACTGGTTATGACCATACATACTTAGTATATGACTCTGACGGGGATTTAAGTACTGTCTCTGATCAGTTTGTTATAAGAGGTGGGCCGGAAAGCAATAACCCACTCGCATTTGGGGACATTGTAATTGAAAACGGGTTTATGCTTCATCAGTCTGAAGATGACCTTGAATATGTTGATACAAGCGATCCTCAAAATCCTGTAGTAGTCCAGGACACAACAAGCGATCGCAACTACACAGAATTAGATCTAAGTGGTCAAAATGCGCTTGATGTATGGAATGATATGCTATCATTTACTCAATCATTAGGCGTTGTGAATGGCCAGGGTAAAATAGATACTGATATTCCTTATGTAACAACAAATTTCATTGGAAATAATGTTAATAGCAATTCCGTTATAGCATCTGTCTTATCATCCGCAGGTATAGCGATTGAAGATCAGTTACCAATACTCGGTGGTGGGCAAGGAAATGGTGATAGGATTTCACTTGATAAGTTAATCGGTCATGAAACTATATTTGGTGGGAATGGTAATGACACCCTGACCGTTGGTGATCATGTGGCCGTTGTTGACGGCGGCGCGGGCAATGATACCTATGTTCTGGATAAAAACCTGGATGACGGCCTGGTCATTAATGACAGCCAGGGAACTAATTCCGTTGATGTCAACGGGTATAGCAGCACCGACACCATTAACACTTATCGCGTCGGCGATAATCTCAATATCGTCTTTGAGGACAGCAACGGCAACCGCAATGAGCTTGTCCTTAAAAACGCCTATGACAGCCAGGGCAATTTAACATCCCTGTTTGATAATATTGAACTGGATGACGGGGTGATCTCCCTGCCGAATTTTGTCACAAGCTACCCGCCCCAGGTGCTTGCCATACAGCCAACAGATGGTTTTTACGACCTGGCACAACCCATTGTCGATACCGAATTACAATATGGCTTTAACCCGCATACCAGCCCATTGGTCATTGATATGGATGGGGACGGGATTGAACTGATTGCCCTGGAAAATACCCAGGTCATGTTTGACATTGACGAGGACGGTTTTACCGAACATACCGGGTGGGTTTTATCGGACGATGCGTTGTTGGCCATCGACCTGAACGGCGACGGGATCATCAATGACAATTCCGAACTCTTTGGCAACGGGACAACGGACGGTTTTACCTTCCTGAATGACCTGGATTCAAACACCGATGGTGTTATCAATATCAGCGATACCCAGTTTAACGATTTACTGTTATGGCGTGATCTGAACGCCAACGGCCAAAGTGAGGCCGGGGAATTAACATCATTATCAACCGCCGGCCTGGTATCAATCGACCTGAACGCTACTGGTGTTGATTTCTTTGATAGCGGTCATCATATTTCGCACACCAGTCAGGTTACATGGCAAAACAGCACCACAACGGATATTTGGGACGTGTGGTTTAAATTCAACCAGACCAACAGCAATTATGCCGAAGATTATGATATAAGCGTCCGTGCCCTGGAATTACCGAACATTCGCGGATATGGCGACGTGCCAGACCTTCACATTGCTATGAGCCAGGATGAAACCCTGCTGGACATGGTGCAGGACTTGATGAATGCTTCAGTTTCCGATTACAAGGCGTATCAGGAAAAAGTCACGGACATTATGATCCGTTGGACGGGGACTTATAATGCTGATCCTGCCGGGGGCGTACAAAATGACATTGATGGCCGGATTGAGGCCGGCATTATTAAACTCATGGGATATGATACCCAGGCGATTTCTGATATTACCGTCAGCCGGGCTATTGGGGCAACCTGGTCACGCTTTCACCAGGTCTTTACCAAAAACTTCATGGTACAAGGCCAACTGGCCAATGATGCGCCAAACCTGACCTATGACTTTAACACCGACACGTATAGCGGCACACTCAATTTTGCCGCCTTCATAACTGCGCTTGGGCTAAATGTTCCCACGGATGCCGATGCCAAAGTCCAGTATTGGCAGCAGATGATTGCCACGGTTGACAACATTGCCGATGACCTGTCAGTCGCACAGTCAACCTATAATACCCAACTCCAACAGGCGGTCGATAACAGTGGTATTCCGTTGACCCTGGCCCAATTCAGAACCATCAATGATATTACCCTTGACCGCACGCAAATGTGGTTCGATAACCTGACGGATTCTGAAAGCGGTACGATCGGCGGTGTTCATTATGTCCTGGGATCAACCGGCGATGGAACTGCCGGAGATGATGTGATGGTCGGGGCTTACGGCCGGTCTGATTTCCTGGGACTTGGCGGAAATGATATTATTTCCGGGACAGCGACCGATGACTATATCGGTGGCGGGGCTGGCAACGATATAATTCATGGGCTTTCCGGGGATGACACTCTGGAAGCTGACCAGGGCAATGATATTGTCTATGGCGGCCAGGGTAATGACTTTATAACGGCCTTTGCCGGAACCAACGAGCTTTACGGCGAAGAAGGCAATGATACATTGCAGGGTGGGAGTGGCCAGGACTTGTTAGACGGCGGGATTGGCAATGATATTCTGGACGGTCAAAACAGTGGCGGCGATACCTTCATTATCCAGGGCGATGATACGATCCGCAATGCCAGCCAGATTGATACCGATACCATCAAATTTAACGACAGCACCATAACCGCCAATGACCTGACGATGGTTCGTAGCGGCCAGAATGATTTGCTGATTGAAGCCTCTAACGGGGACTCAATCAAGATTGAGGGGCAATTCTCCCTGGCTCCGGTCAATATCATTGAGTTTGGTGACCAGACAACACTTGATTTAACAACCCTGTCATTTGAAACGCATGGAACCTCCGGGGATGATGTTATCACCGGTATCGCGCAGAATGCCGATACCGATGACGTGATCTATGCCTATGCTGGTAATGATACCGTCAATGCCGGGATTGGGGATGATCTGGTTTATGGTGGCTTGGGCAACGATACGATCAACGGTCAGGACGGCAATGATACCCTGTATGGGGATGACGGTGTTGATACCCTGGATTCCGGGGCGGGCAATGATGCCCTGTTTGGCGGTGATGGGGCTGATATTCTCAATGCCCAATATTACGGCCTGAAAACCCTTGATGGCGGGAATGGCAACGATACGCTGAAAGCTGGCCGGGATGTCAATTTCATGCATGGCGGTAAAAATGATGATACCTATGATTTTGGATTTTTCGGCGACAGCAATACCATTACCGATACCGGGGGCAATGATACACTGGATATGTCGGAATGGTTCCTTTCACCAAGCAGTCTTGTTTTTGAACGCTATGGCGATGACCTGCATATCCGTTATAACAATGACGGTATTGTGGTCAAAAACCAGTATGCCACGGTTGGCAGCTTTGTAATTGAGACGATTGACCTTGATGGGGTGAATACCATTGATCTGACCACCCTGGCCGTTAGTTCCGGGTTGGGCGTTACCTTTAATGGGGGCAGCAGCAATGATACCAATTGGGGCAGCAGCTATATCGATCACCTATACGGTGGGGACGGCTCCGATACGCTTTCAGGCGATTTTGGGAATGATTTCATTTTCGGTGATGCCGGGAATGATTTTCTGTCCGGAAACCAGGGGGATGACACGCTAAGCGATGGCGGCGGTAATGACAGTGTTGAAGGGGGAACGGGCAGTGATACCTTTATCTACAATGTTGCTGACAATACCGGGGCGACTGATAATTTCTACGGTGAACAAGGCTATGACACGCTGGAAGTGCATGTCGGTATCGGCGGAGCAACACAGGCCATTATCGATGACGTTTTAGCCCTGTCCGGCTTTATCGATAATAACTTTAATCTTGGCTCGTCCAGTGGCGCAAATTATACCTTTACCGCCTTTAACCTGACTATCAGCCGGTTTGAAGCGGTTGAGCTTCATATTAACGGAACTGCAGCTGCAGAAACGATCACCGGGACATCAATCGCTGATATTATCACCGGCGAGGATGGCAATGATACCATCAACGCCGGTGCGGGAGATGACAGGCTCTTTGGCGGTGCTGGTACTGATACCATCAACGGTCAGGACGGTGACGACATTATCAATGGCGGTGCATTGGCCGATATACTTAACGGTGGTTTAGGAGCGGATACGTTTGTGTTTGATTATGATGCGTTGTCCGGGACAGATACGGTTAATGATTTTTCTGTTGCAGAGGGGGACAAACTTGACCTGTCCGACCTTCTGACCGACTATGACCCCCTTGTTGACCAGATCAATGATTATGTGTCAACAAGTGAGAACGGGGGTGATACAACGGTGGCTGTTGATAGGGACGGATCAGGAACGACCTATACGTTTGAGAATGTGGTGACCCTGGATAATACGGTTGATCTGATTATTGATGATCTGATTACTAACGGGAATATCATTATATAATACCGATTCACATTTTTTCGCAGATGTGATATAGTCCTAACCAAATCCCTAACCACGGGAATTTGTAAAGGGGTCTTATCCCGGCAAACCCTTGAAAATGGTGGTGCCTCGGGGCGGATTTGAACCACCGACACAGCGATTTTCAGACCTTGGGCGACTTTGTTAGGGGAAAAAACTAAGTTGTGTCTTCCTTCAATGCAGAGGATTTACTTATTTTTTATGCGCAGCTATAGCCAGTGCTGTCGATACTGTCGATCCACGCGGTTTTAAAATAATATCTTCGAGAATTTCTTCATCAATACATTCAATAACGCGCCGAATTATCGCATCATGTGCGGATTTTGTTGGTAAACCCAAGCTCTGTGCTTCATGGTCGTCTGTACAATAACCAATTTCAATTTCACCAACCTTACTATTTTTTTCAATAACTTCTATTATCTCATCCGCAGACCTGTTTTGTACATCAATTAATTCTGAAATCTCATAAAGAACGCCATCTGGACAAGGATTTTTTCCGGATGACCAGCCCTTTACGCTGTCCAGCGAGACATTTAAAAAGCGAGCGGCCTCCCGTGTTGAGAGGCCGGTGCTTTGTAAAAATAATTTAAACAGGGTCATTTTACCCTAACCTCAATCGGCAGACCTGAAGGTGTTTCATTGACAAATTTTGCTTTGCAGTCAAATCCTAAATTTCCTGCAATATTACAAGCTCCATACACTATTATGGGAAAAAAGATGGCAATGAATATTAAGCCGGTGATAATGATAATTTTTTTGTTGTCTAAAAAAATCATTTTATAGAAATACCTGTAACCTTAAGTGCTAGAAGCACAGAATCTATCATTATGTAGGCCACAGGTATACCTAAAACTAGAGTTGTTGTTATAAACATAATAGTTTGGTCTTTTTTATTTAGACCGTAATAAAACCAAAGGTTTATAAATGATGAAAATGGCAATACGATGATAAGTGTCAGTGTCGTTATTGTTATGGTGATCGGTAAAATCATTCAACAATCTCCTCCCAGCTATCAATTTTTTTACCAGACGAAAGCTTAAGAATAGCCCATCCAATAGCGCCTTGACCACTACCACTAACGGCACCACCATGTATAGACATTCCAAGCCTGTATTTTAACGGCCCTTCAGAGATAAAACGTGCACGGTTTTTCCGGGAGTCCCGCAGTTTTTCAAAGCGAAGCCATTTTTTATACTCTTTGTAGCGTAAAACTTTAACAAAGGGTTTCGGTAATCCCCGTTCACAACAACCAGCAATGATATCAGCGTTGATCTGTGCTTTTTCTTCGACACTTTCCTGACCAAAAGCGTCCGCGGCTTCCTCATCATACTGTGTGATAAAAAATTCAAATGGTTCGGAAAGGCCATGTTTTTCAATGGCTTTCTCCAAAGAGCTTAACGCTTGTTTTGCCGATTTATGCATAAACCAAACCACCACGCTTTTTTCTTAAACTGTCCCATGTTCTTGATGCAACGGTGTGAGCATAACCGTCTTGATCAATTGCAATAATGTAAACGTCGAAACTAAATGCGCCAGGACATTCGTTATGTAATGTTTTTAGATCAGAAATAGCCTCATCTATGGTTTCAAAATTATCAACAACGCTGATATCTTTGTCGCAGACCAACTCACCATCACATAATGCGCCGCTTGTCTGTTGATACCCCCAATCGGCTGTCCATACGATGTTTATATTTACGTAATTTTGATTTGCGTGATTTAATTTTTGAGCAGTCATAACAGGTCTCCTGACCTTCCGTGTGGGACTATTCCCGCGCTTTATGATTTTTACTTATAACACCGGCTTAGTAGTGTCAAGGTTTTTTTGACGGCAGATCGTTTCTGGTGCGTATTTAAGTGCTGAGGATATAATGTATTAGAGAGTTATATGAATGAATTCACCACAAAAGAGCCACAAGACTTGATTTCAAGAGCTTTGCCTTATAAAAAAAGACCAATACAGACTAAAGACATTGATATAGAAATGCTCGAAGAAGCTCGCAAGATAATGGCGAAGGTGGTCGAAAAATATGGTAATCAATATTTACCAGCCTTCATACGCATTCACAATGAAATCGAACGTAGAAAAAAAGAACTTTCCTACAGAAGTATTGCTTTACAAATTGCGGCCAATGATCCATAATTAATCATCGTTACGATGTGTACTGCAATGTGAACCACGCCGCGACTTATAAAACAAGACAGATGACGGATTTTGTTTTATTTCAATGGTTTGGTAGAGTAATGGTTTGAATAATCAATCCCATCCTCTCCGCCAGTTTTGCACTCATTATGGTGCGTAACTCATTGAAATAATTTGTTTTATGGTGTCATTGGTTTTCATGAAGGGACACACCGTTCGATATGTGAACCATTATATGAACCGTGGAGTGCACCATGAAATATCTTACCCTTCGCAACGGCTGGTATGTCTATAACCGCCGTGTGCCTGACTACCTGAAAGCCTTTGATACCCGGCAGCGTGTGCGTATTGCCCTCAATACCAAATGTGAAACAACAGCTATGAAAAAACTCACCGTCATTAATGATGAGATTGAGAGCTATTGGAAAACACTAATCAGGCTTAAACAAACGCACACAAAAGACAAATTCAAGGCGCTGGTGACCACAGCCAGACAACTCGGCTTTACCTATGTGCCATCCAGTAAACTGGTTGATATACCTTGGCAAGATTTATTGGAGCGTGTTTTTGCAGTCAGGGACGGTCTTAATGAACCTGATTGTGTCAAGGTAGTGTTAGGGACAGAGGAAAGGCCGGATATTTTTTTGTCCGAAGCTTTGGAAAAGTTTTGGGACTATTCAAAACCTGTTCTGCTGAATAAAAACAAGGATCAGCAACGCAAATGGAAAAACCCACGTATCAAGGCGGTCAGGAACTTTATCAATCAGGTTGGCGACAAAAACATGACCGAGATAACCAATCTTGACCTTATCCGGTTTCGGGACTGGTGGCTGGAACGTATGAAAGATGACAATATTAAGGCTGATACGGTTAATAAGGATTTTACCCACCTTAAAGGCATTCTTGAAACCGTTAGCACCCATGAGCAGCTTGACCTTAATATTGAGGCGATATTCAAGAAAATCCATATCAAGGAGGACAAACAGGGCACAAGACATGCCTATACAACGGCGTTTATCAAAAAGAAAATCCTGAACCCTGAAACCCTCAAAGATTTGGATAAGGAAGCGCGACATATCCTTTATGCCTGCGCCAATACAGGGGCAAGGCCGATTGAGTTGGTCAACCTGGCAGGGGATGACATCTATCTGGATACGCCTGTCCCCCATATCCATATCCGGCCAAGAAAGGGTTATTCGCTTAAAACCAAAGAGAGTGAGCGTAAAATTCCGCTGGTTGGCTGTGCCTCAAAAGCATTTAAGACCTATCCAAGCGGATTTGATCATTACCGGGGCAAATCGGATAAGGCCACGTCCGCGATCAATCAGTTTCTAACCAGAAACAATTTACGGCCAACGGAGAAACACAGCCTGTATTCTCTTAGGCACAGCTTCCAAGACCGTTTGAATGCCCTTGAATTGCCAGACCGCATTCAATGCCAACTGATGGGGCATAAATTCCACCGCCCCAAATACGGGCAAGGTGCAAGTCTGGAGCACCTACAAGGCATCATGAGAAAAACCGATATTACCAAAAACTGAAACGATAAATAAAAAAACTGCCCGCTCATCAACAAGCAGGGCAGTTTTTTTAATTGAGCCAGACTAAGTAATTATTCAGGCTTGTATTCTAACGGATTATCAAGCCAGCTTTTCAAGTCCTTTATTTTATAGGCTTTGCGCCGCCCATGATGGGTTAAGCAATGGAGCTTGGGGAAACGTCCCTCTTTACGTTCGCGGTATTGGGTGGCTTTATCCAGCGTTGTTGCCAGTTCCGCCGTTTTGATAGATGCGAATGCATTCATATCAAGCAGTAGCCGCGCCACAACCTTAATTTCTTCGTCAGGGTCGATAAGGATGACGGAATTGTTATCAATCGTGTTTACCATAGTTTTTCCTCTTTCAGTTTTAAGATTGAACTCGGGAATACCTCTTTGCTGCCCATTAATACACGCACTGATTATAGGCCATAAACACAGTCGTATTTGTTGTAATCCAATAACCGAACAGACCTTTTTGTGCGTATAGCATTCGGGGATATTGCTTTCTGATGTCTCAAACTCAAACAAGAAAGGAGAGTTATTATGAATAAAAAATTCAATTATCCCCCCAAAGTCCGACAGGACTTTCTGCATGATGTGGTCAGGCCAATGGTCAGGCGACGAATAAAGCTTAAATTAAGGCAAGAGGACGTTAATAACGCGCTTAATGTTGCCGATCGCCTGGTCAGCAAGTGGGAATGCGGTGCAAGGACACCCACTTCTTTCAATCTGTACTGCTGGGCAGATGTGTTGAATGGGCGGATTGTGTTCTTACCGAATGAACACTTCCCCCTGCTTGGCAGTGATCCTTTACTGACCCCTCCGGCTAATGACAATGGCCATAGTCAGGATGTTGACAAAAACGATATTTTTAGTATCACCAAGAAAATAATCGGTGACACGACCTGAAAATAAATACCCCTCATCCGTTACGATGAGGGGTATTTTTCAGATTTTCCGTTTTTAATAGTGTTTCCCGATTTTAGAACAATCCGGCCTTCCTGTTACTCACACTGCAACTCCCCTTGCTCATTCGGATTTCAGTGCCTTTTTGAAGGTGAATAAAAAATCAAGCAACTCCAGGTGCAAATCTTTGCCCGCATGATTTTCCGGCTCCATATCCAGCACCACAAACTGTATCCATTCTTCAATTTTCATGAGCAAATGATCCTTTCCATAGGTATTGTTTATCATTTCTTCTAAGTTATCCATTAAATTATCCATATTATATTTTTATTTAAAAAGCCCACAGGCCACTATTGACCGGCATCATAAAGTTATGAATTTTAATGGTAGCATCCAATCGGATGCCTGCCGTCCGGTTGTAGGATTAGCGCGTTGGTATTTTTAGTTTTACCGCATAATGAAATCGCTAGAACAGGCTTTTGGGAAAGCACTCAAACAGTTACGCAAGGAAAAAGGACTATCACAATCGGATGTCGTCAAACGGTCTGGCATTGAAAGAGCCGTTTTCCAGCGTTATGACTCTGGCCGCCGTGTTCCTATGGTCAAAAACATTATCCTGATTGCCGAAGCTATGGATGTTTCCCCGGGAACCATTCTTGATCTGGCTTATAAGTTCTGGAAAGAATAATAATCCGGCTACCCTTTTTTCAAAACGGTGACAACCTTGTCAATGAACTCACTGGCCGGGATGTCCAGCGCGTCCGCTATAAGAAGGATTGATTTAAGATTGGGGGATCGTACGCCCTTTTCGTATTTGGGTACGGTTGTCCGATCCAGCCCCGTACGCCGCACAATTTCCATTTGCGAAAGCCTGCGTTCTTCACGCAGTTTTTTTAATACAACCCCGAAGGCTTCTTCAACCGTCATGGTCGAAACTAGGAAGAGTGAAAATATATAACTACGGTTTTTTGTCCCATAACTATTTTTTTTATACTTTTGAATTCGGCCTTTCTGCAGGAAACCTCATTTATAAATGTCCCTTGTTGTTGCGGGGGACACCTCAATTTATTTGTCCAAACTTTTTTAAGAATAACGAAATGAAACGAGATATTTTATTTAAAACCTTGATACATAGTGCGCTGGCCATACTCGCTACCTCATGCGGTAGTGATGATGAGGAAGCCGGCGAATTAATAAGCGGGTATGTTGAAGCTAATGGCAATAGATTTAATCTTACAGAAGCCTATATTGCGGATTTAAGCCCTAGAGGAAACAATACCAAAAGAACCCGGCTTCTTTTTCTAACTGACGGAACCTGGGATAAAGAAGAAGGAGACGTTATCAATGATAACAATGAAATTTTCATGTGGCTTACGGTTAAAGACGGTGACTTTTTTACGGAAGGCAGGTATGAAAAAATCGCCGGAGTTAATGAAGATCAGGAATACTATTGGGTGCAATTTCATGCCAATCTGGATGACGGAGAAATCGGCCATATCATTGATACGGGCACGGTGGATGTCCGGTTGGAAAACGACAGCCTGTTTGTTGATTTTAACGCTAAAGTGTTTCGTGGTGCAGATGATCTGATTATCACCGGGCAATATGCGGGAAATGTTGAAGTTTTTTTTCTCGATTAATTCAATTTGCTATGATCGTGTTATTACTGGTATTCGGCATTGTCTTGATGGTTATTGCGTACAAAATCAATAACCGGATAAGCGAGAAAAAATTTAATCGCAGAAACGCCTATGGGGTAGAGGAATTTGATACCTACAAGGATGCCGTCAAAAACAATGTATCGGAACACTTTGCCCGCATCCTTGCGAACCTGTTATTTTTGGCGGGTGGTATTCTTATCATTGCTTTTGTTCTTAGCTTATTTGGTTAGGGTATTTTTTACCCTGAAAATAAACTCCTGCGCCCAATGTGAGTAGATTAATTCAAGACCCGGCCTTAGTGCCGGGTTTCTTTTTTATAACAGACTCTACAAATAAAATACTGGTTAAATTTATCTTCAATATAACGTGCCGTTACCTCAGCACTAGGTTGTTTATTTTTTGGTATCTTTAAATAAAACAATTATAGAAATATGAAAATACCAATCAAAGAAGGTGACAGTGTCAGACATAAGAACCGACTAATTAACGGAGGTTTTCCAATGAATGTTCAGGAAGTCAAAGACGATCAGGCTTTATGTGAACATTTGCTTCCGAATACTACTTTCAAACCACAGTGGTTTAGCTTTGATGAACTGGAATTGGTCGAACCTACAGATGGTGGTTTTAAAAACCAAGGCGAGTAAAATATAACTAATATCTAAAATATGGAATACCAATCAGATCAATCTAACAACTCATATTTGGAAGTACCATTAGGATGGGATGATCCAGATACCAAGCTCCGTACTACATTTGTAAAGGGTGGAACAGTAAGATTAAGCAAATCACAAGATGGGCATATCTACCCCGGGCCGGAAATAGAGATCAAATACATACCCAACCTAATAGAGGCATTAGCTAAGATATATAATGAATATCATGAGTCTGATGCAAAATACAGCAAATAGAGAATAACACGCCGAAAGCACGCCGCACTAAAACAAAAAAGCCAGTTACCGCGCGTAACTGACTGATTATCAAGCTCCCCCTCTTGGACTCGAACCAAGGACCTACTGATTAACAGTCAGCCGCTCTAACCAACTGAGCTAAGGGGGAATTTTATATCCCAAAAATGGACTGCAATATTAGCTTTCCGATTCCTATTTTGCAATAATTTGGATGTAATTTTTTTTAAAAAGGTTGTTTGGGTTTTATCGGTAATGGTTAAGAAGCACCTTCCTTAAGACTAACCGAACAACCAATGTAAAACTTATCAGATGAAGAGGAATAATTATCCAGACACCACTATATAAAAAACGATTAAAAAAGGGGTATTTGCTATCATAGACTTTTATTAAGTGAACCTGAATCAAGGACCTGGATAGCTATCGGAAACAGCCGCTCCAACCAACTGAAGGATATTGATTACCGGAATAAAAAGCTCATTCACCTGCTTTGTTATCCGGGGGTGGAGTAGGGGGATTTTGCGGAAGAGAACTGTACATTTTCTCATGGTACTGCCTGTTTGGACATTTTTGAATCTCCTCATGTGTACAACCGGTCTCGTTACACATCATACAGCCGACAACCTCAGCCGGCACCTCTTCGACGATAGCTGGTTTGAGCATACTCAGGGATCTTTTGATCTTGGTTTTAAAGCGTTGTAAGAAGTTCATGGTCGGGCTAGTAAGTATAATAATATTCTGAAAAAATTGTAATATATAGTTAAATATAATAAAAAAGCTTGTTTGAAATCTGATTTCGTAATCATTTTCTCCTAAACAACAAGGTTTTCTTCTTTTAGCTTCTCTAGGGTCTTCAAAAGCCGGTTACTTAAAATCCTGACATAGCTATCTATCTACTAAATCTTCAACACTTTCATTGCCACCAGCCATGACCGAACCAGATGCTATACAGGCAGGAATTTTGTAGTGTGTTTTACCATGGCCATCCTGGAAATTTTAAACACCATGGGTACACGACGGATTTTATTGATTTTTGCAGTTTTTATGCATCCAATGGTGTTTGCACAGACCGATGGTTCGACCAGTCCTTCCAGGGAAGAAAAGTACCGGTATCAAAAAGAACACCAAGACACACAGAGGTTTTGCCGAATAAAATGAAAATTCAGTTAAATTCTCAAGTTGTGCAACATCCACGTCTTGCTTGTGCCTCTCAACGCCGGAGTAGCACAACCGCGACGCTTACCCTATCCGATGGCCTTAATGATGAGAGGATCAGATGATTTTATAATTGCCGGCCCAAAGGTGTCTACTGTAAAATAATTGTCCATTGTTCATTGTCAACTATCAATTGCCAATTGCACTTACTTGTTTGCACTTATCTTAGAGTACGGGTTGGGAATATTGCTGAAAGTAAGACTTAAAAAAGGTAGCTATACCTTCGTTAGCCAAATGGCATGCGGCATTGGTGAGCAGGACGATACCGACCTGTTCATCGTTGTCAAAGCCAATTTCGGCCCGGTAGTCATTTACATAACCTCCGTGATAAATTATCTCATGGTCTCCGTACTTAAAGATTCGCCATCCTAGTCCATAATAGGCTTTTTTCAATGCCGGCCAGTGATGGAGGTACCGCCGTCGTGGTGTTTCTATCACCGGGGTAAACAGTTTTTCCAGGGTGTTGGAAGAAATGACCTCGGGTGTATTGCCCATGAGTGTGATCAGCCATTTGGCCATGTCTGAAATGCTGGCATTTACTCCTGCGGCAGGAATGACGTTATAATAACTCTTACTGAGGTCGGTAGGCAGCCATCCTTCGTAGGTTCTGATGTGGGGTAAGGCAAAATTCCGGCTTTTGATCATGGACTCATAGCTTACCGAAGCATCTTTCATGCCAATGGGATTGAAAAGCTGTTGATACATCAGGTGGTCGTAAGGAATGTTGGTAGCGGCAACCGCTATATCGCTAAAAAGGCTGTAAATGACGTTTTGGTAGGAATAATATTTACCTACCGGACCGATTAAGGGTAATTGCTGAATGCTGTTGAGCATATTCTGATAACTGGAACCGGATTCAATCAGGTCCGTATAGGCATGTCTCGGTAGCCCTGTGGTATGGCTTAATATATGCCTGATAGTCAGTTCCTTGCTATTTAGGGTATCTTTGAGAGCGAAGTCAGGCAAATACGTGGAAACCGGATCATTCCAATGCATGACGCTGTCTTCGGCAAGCACACCCGCCAAAACCGAGGCAAACCCTTTTGAGACCGAAGCAATTCGAAAAACCGTATGCTCGTCAATGGAGTCGGACGCTGTGGTGGATTTCAGGCCATAGCCCTGCAAATGAATGACCTTTCCTCCCTTGACAATAGCCACAGCGGCTCCCGGTGATTGATTGGATTTGATATGCTCTTTTACCCAGGAGTCATAGTTATTAATGACACTTTTTAATTTAACCGGAATAACAAGCGCAGTACTGTCTTTTTTGACAATTCCGGGTGATTTGTTGAAATCATAGGACTTAAATGGTGTGGTCCACCAGGTAAAAAGTACAAGAAAAGTCAAACCAAAAACAAAAGCAATCCAATGAATGGGTCTGGTGTTACTCATAATTGTCCGAGCCGTTTCTTTTTTAGGAATTTTTGGATAGTAACGTTTAATTTTCATTATACGTCTATCCGGGGGTAAAAAGTTACGGCTGAACCGGTATAATCACTCTATAAACTTAATTCTTAACCTGGCATGAGCATCCGTAGCCGTTACGCAACGTTTTTGACAAAATTCTTTGTGTCTCTTGGTGGCTTGGTGCCTTGGTGGTGAAAAATGGTTAACCACCAAGGCACACAGAGGTTTTCGGCTATAGAATAAAAATACAGGCACATTCTTGCGTTGTGCAATAACCACTGACACTTGTACTATGGGATTAAATGGAGTTGAAAATTCAGCACGATAGAATCCTTGTCACCGACAAGGAACAGGCATAGATTGTGCAACAGTTGACAAGGCTTGCCCTTATTTAAGTTGTTGCTGTGGCCACAAATAATTTAGCTAACCGGCAAAATTTTTTAATACTGTGCAGATAAACTAAACATCATGTTTTAATTTTGGCTGTCATCAAAATGCAAATATGCAGGAGCTGAGCAAACTGATCGAAGACATGGCCGGGGGCTTTGATGGCGACCTACACGTCGACCAAGTAATGCGAACCCTTTATGCCACAGATGCGTCCGCTTACCGCGAGATGCCCCTGGCGGTAGCTATACCCAAATCAAAGGAAGATATAAAAAAACTGATCGATCTAGCGTTAACGCATCATGTTTCCCTTATACCGAGAACAGCGGGTACTTCGTTGGCCGGACAGGTAGTTGGTGCGGGTATTGTGGTGGACGTTTCCAAACATTTTAACAAAATACTGGAGTTAAATGAAAGCGAAGGATGGGTACGTGTTCAGCCTGGTGTGATCAGGGATGAACTGAATCATTTTCTAAAGCCGCATGGATTGTTTTTCGGTCCTGAAACATCGACAGCCAACAGGGCGATGATCGGAGGCATGGTAGGCAACAACTCTTGTGGTTCCAATTCGGTGGTGTATGGCAGTACGAGGGACCATTTGCTGGAAGTAGAAGTATTATTGAGCGATGGTTCAGCAACGAAATTCAGATCTTTGTCGCGCGAAGCATTTGAAGAAAAATGCCAGGGTATTGGCACGGTTAGCAGCCTGGAACAACAAATTTACCAGGGGGCGAAACAAATCTTGGAAAAGCCTGAGAATCAGGGACTGATACGTCAATCTTTCCCTAAACCTGCTATTCCACGCAGAAATACGGGTTATGCCCTTGATTTGTTATTGAATGCTGAGCCTTTCGGTATCGGGCATGAACCTTTTAACTTTTGCAAGCTAATAGCGGGCTCTGAGGGAACGCTGGCTTTTATTACTGAGATAAAACTCCATGTAAATACTTTGCCACCAAAGCATAAGGGGTTACTATGTGCCCATTTCAATTCAATTGATGATTCTCTCCGTGCTAACCTTATTGCCCTGAAATACAATCCGTCAGCTTGCGAGTTGATGGATCATTATATTTTAGAATGCACCAAAAAGAATATTGAACAAAGCCAAAACCGGTTTTTTGTCTCAGGGGATCCCAAGGCCATATTGGTGGTGGAACTGCCGGGGCATAAAGCGGCGGAGGTCAATGAAAAAGCAGCGGCGCTGATTGAGGATTTAAAAGATCATCAATTAGGGTATCATTTTCCTCTGGTTACCGGTGATGACATCAATAAGGTGTGGACGTTGAGAAAGGCAGGCCTGGGTTTGTTGGCCAATATTCCGGGCGATGCCAAGGCGGTGCCGGTTATTGAAGACACGGCGGTGGCGGTTGAGGACTTGCCGGATTATATCAGGGACTTTAACGATATTCTCAAAAAACATGATCTCTACAGTGTACACTATGCGCATGCAGGCTCTGGTGAATTACATTTGAGGCCTATCATAAACCTTAAAACAGAAAAGGGAAATCGACTCTTTCGAACAATCGCCGGGGAAATAGCTACGCTGGTCAAAAAATATAACGGATCTTTAAGCGGAGAGCACGGAGATGGAAGGTTAAGGGGTGAATTTATCAAATACATGGTTGGCCCTGAAACATATGCGTTGCTTGAAAAGGTGAAAAAAACATGGGATCCGAACAATATTTTTAATCCCGGAAAAATCGTTGACACACCATCGATGAATCAGCAATTGAGGTATCAACCGGAGCACAAGTATCCGGAATTGAAGACATTGCTGAACTTTGATGCCAACCAGGGTATTCTCAGGGCGGCTGAGCAATGCAACGGATCGGGAGATTGCCGGAAAATAGCCCTGACGGGTGGCACCATGTGCCCGAGTTACATGGTGACCCGTAATGAAAAAGATACCACCCGGGCAAGGGCCAATATCATTAGAGAGGCAATTACCTATATGCAGAAAGACAACCCCTTGGACAGTGAAGAGATCAGGGAGGTTATGGATTTGTGCTTATCATGCAAAGGTTGTAAATCAGAATGCCCATCCAATGTTGACATAGCCAAGTTAAAGGCAGAAGCCAGTTTTCAGTACTATCAGTCCCATGGAATTCCATTTCGTACCCGTATGATAGGGAGTTTTAACAGGGCCTATGCGATGGGCGCCATGTTCCCGCAGTTTTTCAATTTTTTTGCAAAAAACCGGCTTTCTTCATTACTGATCAAATCGGTAATGGGTTTTGCCCGGGAAAGATCACTACCATTACTGCATAAAACAACGTTACGTAAGTGGTATCTGCGTAACAGGAAAAACAATTTTGGTTTATCACCTGCAACGAAATGGCGGGGGACGGTTAATCTGTTTTGTGATGAGTTTACCAATTTAAATGACACAGAGATTGGTATCAAAGCCATCAGGTTGCTTACGGGTCTGGGTTATAAAGTACAGTTGCCAAACCATGAGGAGAGTGCCCGAACCTACATTTCCAAAGGTATGCTTAAAAAAGCTCATGAACTGGCTAAAGAGAATATCAGATTGCTGGAAAAAGAAGTGGATGAGACGACACCATTAATTGGTATTGAACCCTCGGCCATTCTGACGCTCAGGGATGAATATCCCGATCTGGCCGATAAAGAGGACATGGCGGCAGCCCGGTCACTGGCGGCCAATACATTTTTGATAGATGAGTTTATAGCCGGGGAAATTGACCGGGGCCATATAACCAGGGATGCGTTTACCACGGAAAAGCAACTGATAAAACTTCATGGACATTGTCATCAAAAAGCGTTGTCATCCTTAACCAGTACCAAAAAGATGCTCTCGTTACCTGCCAATTATACGGTTCAGTTAATTCCATCGGGTTGCTGCGGTATGGCCGGTTCATTTGGGTATGAAAAGGAACATTATGCGTTATCAATGGACATCGGCGAATTGGTATTGTTTCCCACTGTCAGAAACCAGCCTGAAGACGTTTTGATTGCTGCGCCGGGCACGAGTTGCCGTCATCAGATTATGGATGGCACCGGGAAACAGGCTTTGCATCCGGTAGAAATATTGTGGAATGCGTTCCAAAAAAAAGTGTAAGAAAATTAAAATAATTAAACTGCGATTCTAAAAGTTATCAGGTATATTTTGATATGTAACAATCCGCGCCCTACCTACTTTGATAAGTTCTGGCACGCGATTTTTTGAGAAAAATAGGCTGAAAACGTAATATTTATTAAAATAATTTAATATGTTCTGCAAATAATCAAGTTTTTTAGATGTAATATTTTTCTTAGATTTAACAAGATTTTGAAATCACTAATTAATTAAAATTCAGGAGCTTATATGGCTAAACTAAAAAATATTATAAAGCAACTTTCGGAAGGAGATTACGAGGCAATCCATAGCCAGTTAATAGAGAGTAATGCTGAAAAGTCGGCTTATTTGTTGAAGTCCATGCGTGAAAAGCAAATGTCTGACAATAAAGTAATGGATGAGTTGGAAGTAAATACCAATGCTTACTATACGCTTCGGTCCAGACTTAACCAAAAAATTGAAGAGTATTTGTTGCAGCAAATGGAAAATCCACGCACGGACATCCTTAAAAAAGTTGCAAACATCAATGAAATTTTATTTACCAAGAAAAAAGCCATTGCCATAGCTACATTAAAAAAGCTGGAAAAGGAATTGCTGGATTATGATCTGTCCAATGAGCTAACGGTAGTTTATAAGTCATTAAAAAAACTACACATAAACTCTCCCGATCACTTCAACTATTCCCAACTGTATAACCAGCATGTTGCCTATATGTTGGCTGTGGATAAGGCGGAAGATCTGCTGGCCGAATATTTCAAGAAATACGGTCACTATACACTTTCCGGTTCCGAAAACGATAAGCTCGAGTTGACTTTGTTAAATAAAGAAATGTCAAACGTTTGCGGGCTCTATGATTCACACCGGTTGTATGTATACCAAAGTTGTATGAATATTTTTCACCGCATGTTTGTGGAAGTAGACGAATCTATAGACGATGACCTCGAACCCATTGAAGATATTCTCGATAACATTGAAAAGATCTTTAACTCATATCATCTTGACTCCATTTATTATCACCTTAAGCTGGTTTACGAATTCCTGAAGCTCGAATATTATAACCATTACAAAGTATATCGAAAAGCTGAAAACTTTTTTGAAGAGGTAAATGAAGCTGCTGGCAACCTGATGTCCAATTACAGCTTGTTTTCCTATCCGCCCCAGTTTTTACTGACCAAAATCAAACGGCATAACCGGTTGGGCAACGAGCTGGAAATGTATGAAGAAAATGATTTGTTATTCCACGACTTTGAATGTGATAAAAATGACATTCCAAAGTATGTCACCTATGTCACTTACCGGGCATTGTCGTGCTACTATTCGGACAAACCTGATGAGGCAGCCAGGTGGATCAACAATTTGTTAAATGAAATAAGCTTAAAAAATTTTCCATATGCACAACTTGAGGTAAAGGTAATTTTGGCCCTGCAATATTGTTTAATGAATGATTATGATCTTTTCAATCAATTAATAAACAGTATTCAGAGACAAATCAGGTTGCTGGGTAAAGACAACTGCGAGCATATCCTGATCTTCACTAAAATTCTGAAAACCTCTATCAATGATGTAAAGAAGAATAAATCGGATAAAATCAGGACACTTGTAGAAAAGATGAAAAACTGTACCGTGAATTACTTTGCACCTACCCTGTATGTGAAGTTAGATGAGAAATTTATCAATAAGTTGAGCTAACATGCTCAACTTATTCTTATACATCCAGTTTTAAAAGATTTTCCTGGGTCAGTGGCTTATTAATATATTTTTTAACAGACTTATACTTTTTTGACTTGTTTAGGTCCTGAGGGTTGATAGAAGATGTGAGCATGACAATGTTGCATTTTTCCCTCGTTTTGTCATTTAACTTTTCAAATTCATCCAGAAACTGGAATCCATCCATTAACGGCATATCGATATCCAGGAATATAATGTCCGGCAGCGCATTGTCAGATATACCTTCCAGCTTTTCAATGTTTTTCAAAAACTCTATGGCACTTCTGGCGCCAGTATGGGTAAAAATATTGTTTGTGATATTCGACGCCTCTATCATTTTTTGGTTGATGAGATTATCGATCTCATTGTCGTCGATCAACATGACTGCGTGGTATTTTTCGCTGTTTTTATCCGCCATATTCTATATGCTTTGAATCGCTATTAAAGATATAATTATCAGTAGTAAATAAAAAATATAAGGCAATATAAGTGATTTAAACAATTTCCTCAAAAAAATTGATTATTTTAATTAGATAGCCAATTTATTCTGGTTAAAGGTCGAATTTAATACCTTGTGCCAGAGGTAGTTCCTTTCCGTAATTGATCGTGTTTGTTTGTCTTCTCATGTATGCTTTCCATGCATCTGACCCTGATTCTCTGCCGCCTCCGGTTTCCTTTTCACCGCCAAAGGCGCCTCCGATCTCTGCTCCCGAGGTGCCTATATTTACATTGGCAATTCCGCAATCGGAGCCGGCGTTGGAGAGAAATAATTCTGACTCCAATATGTTGTTAGTCATAATTGCCGAAGATAACCCTTGAGGTACATTATTTTGTATGGTAATTGCTTCTTCGATTTCTGAGAACCGGATTAAATACAAAATCGGGGCAAAGGTTTCATGTTGTATGATCTCAAAGTGACTTTCCACCTCATATACAGCAGGCTTCACGTAACAGCCTGAGCCGTAATCGACACCTTCAAGTACTCCTCCGGGTATCACGGCTTTCCCACCTTCCTGTTTGATCTTTTCTATAGCGCCTAGGTATGATCTGACCGCCTGGCTGTCTATCAAAGGCCCTACATGGTTATTTTCATCCAGCGGATTGCCGATTTTTAGCTGATCATAGGCTTTTGCAAGCTTTTCTTTTACTTGCTCGTACACACTTTCGTGGATGATCAATCTTCTGGTAGTGGTGCATCTTTGCCCGGCTGTGCCTACGGCCCCGAAAAGAGCCCCGCGAATTGACATGTCGAGATCAGCATCTTTGCTGATGATTATGGCGTTGTTTCCGCCCAATTCTAAAAGTGCCCTGCCCAATCTTGCGCCCACGGCCTGCCCCACTGCTTTTCCCATACGGGTGGACCCCGTAGCCGACACAAGTGGAACCCGCTGGTCATGAGACAATAACTTACCAACGGTATGGTCACCGATGATTAAATTCGACACACCCTCGGGAACGTCGTTTTGCCTGAATACCTTTCCCACAATAAGCTGGCACGCGATGGCGGATAACGGAGTTTTTTCAGAGGGTTTCCAAACACAGACATCACCACAAACCCATGCCAGCATGGCATTCCACGACCATACTGCCACAGGAAAATTGAATGCGGAAATAATGCCTACGATACCAAGAGGATGGTATTGTTCATACATACGATGGGAGGGGCGTTCCGAATGCATCGTAAGCCCGTATAACTGCCGGGATAAGCCCACAGCAAAATCGCAGATGTCTATCATTTCCTGTACCTCACCCAGTCCCTCCTGGTACGATTTGCCCATCTCATACGAAACCAATTTTCCCAGGTCTTCCTTATGTCTGCGTAACGCTTCGCCTATTTGCCTCACAATTTCGCCCCTTCCGGGAGCAGGTACAGCCCTCCAGTATTTGAATGCCCCACTTGCCTGTTCTATCACTTTGTGATAATCCGTCTCAGCAGCGGAGTTGACGCTGGCTATTAGTTTGCCATCGACAGGCGAAACAGCGTCGATTTTAGCGCCGGTGGTAGTCAGCCACTTGCCGCCCGTTGAAGCCCCTTGATTTAACTCTCTGATCCCTAGGGCCGCAAGGGCCTGTTTAACTCCAAATTGATCTTCCGACATTGTCTGTTGTTGTTTATTAAATTCTCACAAAGCTATAAAAAGTATCGGTTTAATAAGAGGGGTTTCAGGAACAATTATTTTAAAAAAAAACAGGCATAAAAAAACCCCGGTGTTGGTTACCAGGGTTTTTTCATCAAGATTTATTTACCATTTAATCGAATAGTAGTCTTTAGTTCCGTCCGGATAAACACCCAGCACGGTTATATAATCATTCTTTCCTTTCAGAACCTCTTTCAGACCTTTCACGTTGTTTACACTTTCTTTATCAATGTTGGTAATAATAAACCCTTTGTTAACACCGGCCTCTTCCCATTTTCCACCATTTAGATCCGTTATCTGCACGCCTCCGTTGATATCCAGCCTTGCCTTATCCCTGGATGAAACGTCCTCAAATATGGCGCCTTCAATTTCTACCGGCTCGGCTCTTCTGACAACTGCAAAGGTACCCTCGATATTTTTAAGCGTCGCTGTGACGGTTTTCTCCCTGCCGTTACGTTTATAGGTGATATCGACCTTGGCACCGGGTCGGTTTTGAGCAACCTTTTCCTGTAACTCCGGTACAGAACCTACCCTTTCATCATTTACCCTTACAATAATATCCCCTGCTTCCAATCCTGCATCCTCTGCACCACTACCAGGTGTTATTCCTATAATATACACGCCTTTCAATTCATCAACATCCTCTCCGACCCTTGGATCATCCAGATCGGCGATTCTTACACCGAGCATTGCCCGCTGCACTTCCCCGAATTCCCGCAGGTCATTCATTACCTTTTTTACCAAAGAAACCGGTACGGCAAATGAATATCCGGTATAAGAGCCTGTCGGCGAAGCTATCGCTGTATTGATTCCGACCAATTGACCATTCAAATCCACCAGGGCACCCCCACTATTACCTGGGTTTACCACCGCGTCGGTTTGAATAAATGATTCTATCTGTCGGTGATTTTCATCTCTCAAAATGTTGATATTTCTTCCTTTGGCACTCACAATACCGGCGGTAACTGTAGATGTCAGGTCAAAAGGATTACCCACGGCCAGTACCCACTCTCCAATCTCCAGTTCATCTGAGTTTCCAAATTTGACAAATGGTAAATCTTTTCCTTTGATTTTAATCAACGCCAAATCAGTTGTTGGGTCGGTACCTACCACTTTGGCCTGGTATTTTTGATTGCTATTAAGGGTCACCTGCACCTCGCTGGCATTTTCGATGACATGGTTATTGGTAACGATGTAACCATCATCAGATATAATAACCCCTGAGCCCGAGGCCCTTGATTTTCTTCCGTTGGGATTTCCAAATCCAAAATAATCATAGATGGGATTTCTTGAAGCATATCCTTCACTCCCTTCATATTCGGATTTTATATGCACCACCCCCGGTGTTACAATTTTGGCCGCATTTACAAAATTAAGTCCCTCCGGTACTACCACCTTGGGCGCGTTACCATCCTCAAACCTGGACAATACCACACTTTGTCGTTCTTCAAAGCTTTCGTAAGGAATTGCTTCCTTTTCAGCAAAGATTTGATAACCTCCCAAAGCAATAACCCCACCCAACAATGAGGCAAATATTATTCCTATGATAAATTGTCTTTTTCCCATATTATTGATATTTGCATAATTAACTCCACAAATTGTAAGATTTCATAACCTTATTAACGTAAATATAATTCAACTGTTTTACCCGGAATAGGGGTCTGCTGCAATTTAACAATATTTAACCAATGGTTTAAATTGTTACCGATAAATTAGTTTCCGGTATTGTCAGAGTTTTGTACTTTTGCAATTAATGAATTTTTTGTATCCCCAGTTTCTTTTAGGATTATTAACTCTTTCAATTCCGATCATTGTTCATCTTTTTAACTTTAGAAAGACAAAGAAAATTCAATTTTCAAATAACCTGTTTCTAAAAAATATTAAAGAAGTCAGTACCGCCAAAAGAAAGCTGAAACACTACCTCACCCTGGCAGCGCGGTTATTATTTATTTTGTTCCTGGTTTTAGCTTTTGCCCAGCCTTTTATCCCCGGGCTTAAAGAGTCCCTGAAAAACGATCTGGTTTATGTTTACCTGGATAATTCCTACAGCATGTCCAATGAGGTGGCACAGGACTTAACATCACTTGATCAGGGGATCAGTTTTATTGATGAACTGGTGGATATTTATCCTCAAAACACCAGATTTAAGCTATTGACCAATGAATTTCTTCCAAGCGGGGACTTACTGAAAACTAAAAATGAGATCAAAGACCTTTTGGCAGAAATCAGCTTTTCCGGTATAGGGAGGACTTTGGAAGAAGCGAACAACCGTCAGTTGAAGGACTTTCTGAATGTTAAGGAGGATAAAAAAGATATTTTTTGGCTTTCTGATTTTCAGCGATCCACGGTTGGTGACTGGCAGCGTATAAGTTTTGATACAAGTGCCAATTACTACCTGGTACCCTTTGCGTACCGGGCCCCTGATAATGTCTATATCGATTCCATTTATCTGTCGAGTCCTTTTTTGCTGGAGAATGAAAAGAATAGTTTGATCATTTCTTTTAAAAATGCAGGAAATAAAGCGGTTGAGGATCTTCCGGTAAAACTTTTTATCAATGATAACCAGGTGGCCAATACCAGCCTGACCATAGTTGCTAATGGTACTTTGGATGAAAGCTTCGAACTTACTCAATCTTTGAAGCGGATTAACCGGGGAAAAGTTTCTTTTGAAGAGTTTCCGGTAACTTTCGACAATGATTTTTACTTTACTTTGAATGTCGATGCCCGGGTGGATGTGCTGGAAATCAGGTCGGATCAATCCTCAGATAACGTGGCCCAGGTGTATGCCAACGATAAACTTTTTAATTTCACCTCTTTTCCGGTTGACAACCTGAACTACAACGCGGTTGATAATACCGATTTAATTGTGTTAAATGAAGTATCCACCATATCTCCCTCATTGGCCAATGTATTATTGGGCTTTCTTGAAAATAACGGCACCATCGCCATCATTCCTGCGCAGCAAACAGATGTGAATACGTACGCCCGTATCTTACCGGTACGTGAAAAGTCTGTTAACGGTAGCGACGTGTTGAAAGCAACGCTGCGAACACCGGATTTATCCCATCCTTTCTTCGCCAATATGTTCATCGAAAGTGATGATATATTTGAAATGCCGCTGGGTTCAGGAAAAATCACTACCTTGGCGCCAGGAGAAACGATACTGAGCCTCAGGAACAGGGATCCCTTTCTATCCAGAGTGGTAGGCAACAAAAATATATTTTTGTTTGCAGCACCTTTAAAAGAGGAATTCACCAACTTTCACCAGCATGCTATATTTGTTCCTGTCATGTACCGGATTGCATCGTTGAGCAATGTGCTGAGCGATGATCTCTATTATTCGCTGAATCAGTCGATCGTCAGCCTGAGGGTCGATTCAATCTCCAAGAATGTGATCTACAAACTGAAAAATGAAGACCAGGAGCTTATTCCGGCTCAGCGGATATTAGGGCGGGACCTTATCATGGAATTGCCAAAAAATGTTATGAATACAGGTTATTATGATGTTTTCAATGACAGCGGAATTAAAAAGGTTTTGTCATTTAACTACAATCCTGATGAGTCGATTCTGGCACAATACGACCTTTCAGCCTTAAATGAAGTGGCCGGAAACCACGAAAATGTAAATGTTTACAACGCCGATGATACTAATGACTTTACACGTTCGCTAAGAGAATTACATAGCGGGATTCCCCTGTGGAAATACATGTTGATTGTTTCATTATTAGCATTATTGGCCGAAATTTTGATCATACGCTACCTATAAATGGATATAGTCCTCAATTCAGTAGAGATAATAGATAAACAATCGCCCTTCCATGGTAAACAAAGAAATGTCCATATCAAGAATGGCATCATCACTGCTATTTCAAGCCGCAAGATAGAGGCCGGAAAATCGGTCGATGGGAAAGGATTGAAACTTTCGGTGGGCTGGTTTGATATGGGGGCACACTTTGCCGATCCGGGTTTTGAGCATAAAGAAAACCTGGAAAGCGGAAGAAACATGGCTAAAAAAAGCGGATTTACCGGAGTGGCGGTTTTGCCGAACACCAACCCCACAGTTCAAACCAAGAATGAAGTTTCCTATATCACCGGTAGTAACCGGAATGAGTTGACCCAGCTATATGCCCTGGGGGCGGTATCCAACAGGACGGAAGGAAAGGAACTGACAGAAATGATCGATTTACATCATGCCGGAGCGGTAGGTTTTACTGATGGTTTTAATCCGATATGGCATACCGATATTTTGCTTAAGACGCTGCAATACCTGCAAAAATTTGATGGGCTGCTGATCAACCGTCCTGAAGATAAGATGTTAACCATATTTGGAAGTATGCATGAAGGGAAGCAAAGCACCCTGCTGGGCCTGAAAGGGATGCCAGGTTTGGCAGAAGAAGTTATGGTACAACGTGATCTGCAATTGCTGGCCTATGCGGGAGGGAAAATCCATTTCAGCAACATTTCTACCGCCGGCTCGGTCGATTTAATCAGAAAAGCCAAGAAAAGCGGGCTGGCTGTTACCTGTGATGTGGCTGTACACCAAATCGCTTTTGATGATAAAGCCCTGGTAAACTACGATACCAACTTTAAGGTAAATCCCCCATTCAGGCAAAGCAATGATAACCGTGCACTCATCAAAGGTCTGAAAGATGGAACAATTGACCTGATAGTTTCGGCCCACAACCCCCAGGACGAAGAAAGCAAAAACCTGGAGTTTGACCTGGCCGATTTTGGGATCATCGGCCTGCAAACATTCATTGCCGTGATTATAGGCCACTACCGGGGTATACCTCCGGAAGATTTGATTCCCAGCTTCACGATCAAACCGAGGGAAATTCTGGGCTTACCGGTACCACAAATCAAAGTCGGGGAAATAGCCGATCTGACATTGTTTGATCCGGAGAAAAAATGGGATTACAGTGAGGAAAGTAATCTTTCGAAATCGAAAAACTCTCCTTTTTTGGGACAAACACTCACCGGCAAATCTGTAGGGGTGTTTAACAACGGAAAAGCTTACCTGGAAGACGGACTTTTGTAATATGATGTTGAAAAACCCCATACTTAAGACAGGTGCAAAGTTTGGAATCATTGGCGGATTCCTGGCGGCAATACTTTTCATTATATTGTATGTTTTTGACCAAAATCCCCTCCTAACGACAAAAAAAATACCCTTTGGAATTATTCTGCTTCCACTATTGGTCTTTTTCAGTATAAAAGAGTTCAGGGATTATTTTAATGGCGGCGAGCTTAGATTTTGGCAGGGACTGGTGACAGGATTTGTAAATTACCTGATTATTGCTTTAATTTCTTCCGTTTTTATATTCGTTTTTTTAAGTTATTATGACCAGGAATTACTACAGGAATTGATCAATTTTAATATTTTAAATTTTGAGCGGAATAAAGCCGGTTTTATTGAAACATTTGATGAAGACACTTATGAGAAAGTCCTGGCTGATATAAGAAAGACGACCGTTTATCACATTGCACTGGATGATTTTGCAAGAAAAATGTTAATTGGATTTATAGCTACATTTATCATTTCAATTTTTCTTAGAAAGTAACCATCTAAACCTTTACAAACATGGAACAAAAACCTACAGTTTTTCAAACAGGACTTAAATATGGACTTATTTTGGCCTTGATCACTATTGCTTATTCATTGATATTGAACCTTGCGGGGCTGGCAGCCAACCGCTGGCTGGCTTTCGCGCTCATGGTGATCTTCTTCAGTATCGTAAGCTTCATGGGACATAAGGCTTTTAAAGAAGGAGGGGATGGCTTTATGTCTTATGGTCAGGGGCTGGGCATTGGAATGGTGATTGCGCTTGTTTCTGGCCTGATATCCAGTATCTTCTCTGCCATTTATATCAAATTCGTGGACAATTCCGTTATGGAACAGGCGATGCAGGAGCAAATAGAGAAAATGGAAGAACAGGGATTGAGCGATGCACAAATTGACCAGGCGATGGAAATGGCCTCCATGTTTCAAACACCGGCCATGTTGGTCTTGTTAGGACTGTTATACACCCTATTTGTTGGTTTTATCATTTCATTGATCGTTGCTGCCATCACCAAAAATTCAAATCCGGAAGTAGAAGTATAGGAATTTTAATATGCCAGAAACCAAGGATATCTCGGTTGTAATTCCCTTGTATAATGAAGAAGAATCTATCAGGGAATTATGTGAATGGATAGGCCGTGTAATGCAGATGCACGGCTTTAATTATGAGGTAATTATTGTAGATGATGGCAGTACTGATTCATCCTGGCAGAAAATCCAGGCGTTAACGAAAGAAAACCCTTGTATAAAAGGCATAAAATTTAAAAGAAATTATGGGAAATCTGCTGCCCTCGATACAGGTTTCAGGGAAAGTCAGGGAGAGGTTGTCATCACCATGGATGCGGATTTGCAGGATAGTCCCGATGAAATTCCGGAGCTTTACCAAATGATTAAGGAAAATGGGTTCGATCTTGTCTCAGGATGGAAGAAAAAAAGGTTTGATCCTTTAAGTAAAAAACTGCCTTCGAAATTTTTTAATTACGTCACCAGAAAAATTTCCGGGATAAAAATCCACGATTTCAATTGCGGTTTGAAAGCCTATAAAAGCTACCTGGTAAAAAGCATTGACGTGTACGGGGAAATGCACCGTTATATTCCGGCCATTGCCAAATGGAATGGCTTTACAAAAATCACTGAAAAGGAAGTGCAGCACCAGCCCAGAAAATATGGGGTTACCAAATTTGGGATTGAGCGATACATTTTCGGATTCCTGGATTTGCTGTCTATTACATTTGTATCGAAGTTTAAAAAAAAGCCTATGCACTTTTTTGGTACGATGGGTACATTTTCTTTTCTTTTAGGGTTGGTAATTACCGGCTGGTTAATTGGCGAAAAGGTGTATTACAACTGGTACCTGCATCAATCGGCCCGGGGGGTCACTGAGCAACCTTTGTTTTTTCTGGCCATCGTTGCCTTGATTGTTGGCGTGCAATTGTTTTTAGCAGGATTTCTTGCTGAGATGATTTCCATTGGCAGCTATAAAAAAGGGGGGTATCTCATTGAAGATAAGATCGGATTGGACTAATTTTTTGCATCGCTGCTTTTAACATTGTTTTATGCGCCTGTATTCGGTTATCATTCCTGTTTATAATCGCCCTGCTGAAATCAGGGAACTGCTTGAAAGTCTTACAAAGCAAACCTACAATCATTTTGAAGTGCTGGTGGTTGAAGATGGCTCCACCAGCAAGTGTGAAGATATTGTTGCGTCTTTTGGTGACAGGCTGAATGTCACCTATTTGTATAAAACCAATTCAGGGCAGGGATTTAGCCGTAATTATGGCTATGAAAGGGCTAAAGGTGACTATTTTGTGGTTTTTGATTCCGATTGCATCATTCCTCCTCACTACTTTGAAGCAGTTGAAAAGCACCTGAATGCCACCTGTCTGGATGCCTATGGAGGCCCTGATAAGTCGCATGATTCTTTTACTGCTATACAAAAGGCCATCAGTTATTCTATGACCTCCCTTTTTACAACCGGAGGCATAAGGGGAAGAAAACAACATATCGGCACCTTTCATCCCCGCAGTTTTAACATGGGCATTTCCCGTGAAGTATTTGAAAAAACGAAGGGCTATATTATACCCTTTATGGGTGAAGATATTGAATTTAGCATCCGGATTATTGAAAACGGCTTCAAGACCGGTCTGATTCCGGATGCTTATGTGTACCATAAACGAAGAACCAGTCTTGGCCAGTTTTTCAGGCAATTGCACTTTTTTGGCAGGGCCCGCATCAATGTATCCCGGTTTTATGCTGGTGAATTAAAGGCAGTCCACTTTTTTCCGCTGTTGTTTTTGTTAGGTGTGATATCGTATTTCCTTTTGCCGCTCATCAGCCTGTCATTGTTTAAATGGGGTTCCTTACTATTCGGAGTCTACTTTTTCCTGATTTTTTTGGATGCCTCGGTAAAAAACAAAAGTCTCAAAGTCGGTATCCTGAGTATTGCCGCCTCTTTCATCCAGCTATCGGCCTACGGCCTGGGATTTTTCACCGAAGGAATCCGGAGAGTCTTTAGGGGATAACAAATACATCTTACCTACTTTGTGTCTCCGTGCCTCCGTGGTAAAAAAGTTAACCACAAAGTCACCAAGACACAAAGAGGCACAGAGGTTTTGGAACATATCGAAATTGTTGTAACTTGAATATGTTTATTTTTTAGACTTTTTTTTGATTTTTTAAACTATGAACCAGTCAGAACACAATGAACTGGCAAAAGAAATCGTTGACTGCGCATACCATGTACATAGAGAGCTCGTACCAGGTCTTCTTGAACGGGTATATGAAGTTTGCCTATGCAAAGAATTTTCAAAGAGAAATATATCTTTTCAAAGTCAATTGAATTTGCCGGTTCATTATAAAGGTGAAGAACTAAGCGCGGATTTTCGGATAGATTTTTTTGATACAAGAAAACATCATCGTAGAAATAAAGGCAGTTGAAATCATTTTACGTGTACACTATGCTCAAATCCTCACATACCTGAAGTTGGCAGACAAACGTTTGGGTATTCTAATAAACTTTAATGTACCCCTTGTAAAAGAGGGCATAAAAAGATTTATAAACGGTTATTTTACGCAGTAATAAATGATCTCTTCGCTGGGCAAGGCGTATTTCCGGATTTTTTCCTCACTGATTCGCTTCACATAGTCATCTTCCCGGACCTTAAAACCCGCGCTCGCCAGCCTTTCTGCATAATCCTTGCCATACAGCCTTACATGGTCATCCTGCCCAAAAACCTTCTCCCGTTCTTTGAGGTCGGTGATAGAAAAGTCCTCAAACGTTTTATCGGGAAGCGGTGGAAAAAATGGCACCTGAATGATAGCCCATCCACCAGGTTTCAAAACCCTCCTGATCTCACCCATGGCCCTGATGTCATCATCGACATGTTCCATCACATGATTACAAATAGCCACATCAAAAGTATTTTCTTCAAGCGGGATATCATGGATATCCATTTTGACTTTGGCCAGGGGTGATTCTATATCGGCCGTGATATAATTTTCACCATGCCGCTCCTCAAACTTATTCAAAAAACATTGCTCCGGGGCAATATGGAGAACTTTCAGCTTTTCGGAAAAAAAGTTAGTCTCTTCTTTCAAAAACAGCCACAGCAACCGGTGCCTTTCCAATGACAGGGAATCAGGGCACAGAGCATTGGGTCTTGGGTTGACCCTCCCATAGGGCAGGAACTTACGATAACTCCGGTTGATAATAGGACAGGTAACATTATGTCCCCGGTAAAAAAAGCCAATGGACTTTAAAACCAGGGGGCTTACCATCTGGAGATATTTTCGTGGAACCTTTCTGATTATTAAACTAATAATCTTTTTCATGGCTATCGATTTTGCTACCTTATTGGCAAAAGTGAAGCAAATATACAAATTGTAAAATGATTGCGTATGCCCGGTTACAGGGGCTTGTCAGGGCAATGAGTAAATTTAATTAATTCATTAAAACTTTTTTACAAATCAATTCATCTAACCAATAGACAATGCTCAGGCAAAAAAATAGCTAAATGCCAGAAAGAAGCGATACAATGGTTTTGGTTGATAGGGCGGTGCAAGGCGACGAACAGGCTTTTACCAAATTGGTACAGTCATGGTATCGAAGAATATTTAATTTCAACTACAAGTATTTTTTTGACTACGATCTGGCCATGGAAGTGACGCAAAAAACCTTTATTGCCGCCTACAGTAACATTGGTAAGTTAAAAAACACAAACAGTTTTTCCGGTTGGTTGTACGCCATTGCCGTAAACTATTGTCGTGAGGAAGACAGGAGGCACCACAAAAAATGGGCAGTTTCCTTTAATTCCTTAAAGAAAAAGGAAACAGACTTTGAGTCACCCGGCTTGCACAGCCATCATGAAAATAGGTATGACCCTGAGGTTTGCTTCCAAAAAGAAGAGCTGTCGACGATATTGATGAAGGCATTGGCACAAATACCGGCCGAGCAAAAAGTAGTTTTGATAATGAAAGAATACGAAGGATTGAAATTCAGGGAAATCGCGGATGCGTTACGGATTTCAGAGAATACGGCCAAATCCAGGCTTTATTATGGCTTAAAAGCCCTGAAAAAAATCTTAGATCAATGGAAAATAAACAAGGAGGAAATATACTATGGATCCTAAGGCAAGTAAAGAAAAGATTATCGCCTATTTGTATGGCGAGTTGTCAGAAGAAGAGGCAAGTGAGGTAGCTACCTATTTGCAGAATCACCCGCTGGAAGCTGCGGAGTACGAGGGTCTGCAGCAACTACGTGGCATCCTTCAGAACATCGAAGATATAGAAGTGACCCAGCCGGTGATTATGCTGGGCAATAAGCCCGGCAGTTATTCATTTTTGAATATATTTCAAAACCGTTTCTTTCAAAAAGCTGCCGCGGCCGCCGCCGTGTTTGTCATAGGATTGATATTGGCCAAAGTCACAGGGCTGAATCTCACCTACAGTAATCAGGCTTTGACCATTGCTTTTTCCAAAAATCAGGTAACCCCGGCTACATCGCCACAGAACCCTGGGCAAGAAATCAAAACGGTATCGAATCGAAATGATTCCACGCAACAACAACTCATGGAAAAAGTAAATGCATTGCTAATCCGGGAAAACCGGATATTAACCCGAAGACTGGCTTCACTGGAATTCGATGTCAAGGTTTTGGAAAACGAGGCACAACGTCCGGCAGTTGTCGCTTCAGAAGAAATACCAGGGGGTGACCAACAGGATATGGAAGAACTGGCACGGAAAATATCGGAGCAAAACCTGCAATTGTTTTCCGAAGTAGTCAAAGCCTCCCAGGTGCAGCAGGAGGCATACATCAAATCACTATTTTCGGAATTTGCGATTTACTTGCAATCACAACGAGTTGAAGATCTTAGAAAGATAGAAGCAAGCCTGGAATCCTTAAAGCAGGATTCGGATTTGAAAAAACTGGAAACCGATCAGGTAATAGCCAGCCTGATTCAAACTGTTAAAGACAAGAATTATTAATTAATACTGCGATGAATAAGATCGAAATTATAACAATAGGTTTATTGATAACTATGATTTCCTCAGTGAGTCTGGCACAAGGTATGGATGAAAATCAAATGGATCAGGATATTGAGGTAATGGAAAGCATCCTTAGCCAGATGTTTTTTCAAAACAATAGAAATAACTCAGGCTGGAACCAGGTGAGTGGTAACTACCTGCCTGGATTTGGACTTGTATTTAAAATTCCCAGAAGTAAAAACTATTTCCTGGGAAGTGAGAATTTAGCCAGAATTAATACTATTCTCTCAGAAAGTTACGCGCAATCTGCCTTTGATAAAAATGTTTTTGCGAAAGACAAAATAGATAGCGTTCACAAAGCTGAAAACAATCATTTCAAAGAAACTGTTAAGTCATTTTTCACAGGCTATGGTGATTTAATCAGTCAATTGGATGCAAATGACAATATTCTGGTAATCTACGGATCGGATATCTATGGTCAGCCAAATTATGCAGTCAACCCATTTATCCGGCGGAGGTTGAAAGACGAGGGGGTGGAAGAAATAAAACCGGCTTCAAAGGTTACCGCCCAGGTCGACTTTGAGGACATCCTCAGTTACAAAAAGGCCAATACCACTGAAAAACAGTTTGTCAAAAACATCCGCTTTTCTGAAAAATCCTTAAATGAGGCTGTAGATCAGGAATTTATCATACTGTCACGTATATTTGAAAAGTTATATAGCCACCGGGCCGGTTCATTTGGCCATGACCGGCCGATTGGTTTTGAAAGGATAGATGGATTGGGGGTTATATATGAAATGTCACTGCGGCTCTCTTTATTAGTCGGATCTGCCGGTGTGTCTGCCTTTTCGATTGCTTCGGGGATCAAAGAAATTGGTGATCGAAAAGACCGGGCAAACATTTATACAATTCCTGAAAAATACAATGAAAAAATGGATGCGTACAAAAAGCAACGGGAAAAGGCTTACCTGGAATTGAAACTAAAGCTTAAACAAGATCTGATCAGGTATGGAAAAACGCTCAAAAGCCTGCAGGCTGATGAGATTTTAATGATGGCAACCAAAATGTCCGACTGTCTCAGTTGTGACCAACCTGAAAAGTTGAATCTGATTGTCAAAGGCTCTGTACTAAAAGATTACAATCAGCAGAAAATAACTTTGGAGCAGGCCGTGGAAAGCATTACTGAAAAAGAGATAAGCGGCGAAAGCAAGTGGTAAATCAAACGAGAGGATGAATTATTCGAAAATCAGCCCTTATTATTAAATAATTTTTTTATCCATGCGAAGCCGCAACCATTGTTTTTTTTTAGAGTATAAAATAATAATTGGGCTGAAAACGCATTATTTAATTAAAGCAATTGTACCATTGAATTCAGAAGGGGAAACGACCAGCATTACTAGTGGAGGACATGGATTCGGTGACTTTTTAATGGTTGGTTGGTTTCGACCTAGAATATACGAATTTTGAATTTTACTAATCCAAATCTACCAAAATGCAAAAAAAAGTCTTGATCGCCTTAGGAGTAACTGTTGGCTTGATACTTTTATACTTCTTAGTATGGGGCAAAAGTACTGAGGGCAATGAAGATATTTTAATAACGGCCAAAAAGGGTGATTTTCAGATAGATATCACCACCACCGGAGAGTTGGGGGCTAAGAATTCGATAAAAGTCCAGGGTCCTAACGGATTACGGGCTGCACAAATCTGGAATATAAAAATTGAGCACATTGTTGATGAAGGTACGCAGGTAAAAAAAGGTGAATACATTGCTCGGCTTGATCAGTCAGAATTAATTGATAAAATTCAAAACCGGAATAATGACCTCCAGCAAAGCCTTTCAAAATACACCCAGACAAAACTTGACACGGCCCTTGAACTACGAGCCGCCCGGGATGAGTTAATCAATCTCAAATTCGCTGTAGAGGAAAAGGAAATCGTTTTATCCCAATCTAAATTTGAACCCCCTGCTACTATCAAACAAGCGGAAATCGATTTGGAAAAAGCGAAAAGAACGTATAGCCAGGCGATAGAAAACTACAAATTGAAATCCAACAAAGCCGTGGCCCAAATGCAGGAAGCCGCGGCCAATCTGGCAGAGGACCAGAATAAGTTCGATTATCTGAACAAGCTCCTGGAAGAATTTAACATTCTGGCGCCTGAAGATGGTATGGTTATTTACCGCCGGGATTGGGACGGTTCAAAAATTACCGCCGGCTCTACTATTAGTCCCTGGGACCCTACCGTTGCCACGTTACCTGACCTGAGTAGGATGATATCTACCACATATATCAACGAAGTGGATATCAGGGTTGTCAAAAGAGGTCAGGACGTAAAGATTGGACTGGATGCTTTTCCGGATAAAAAACTAACAGGTAAAGTAATCGGTGTTGCCAACATTGGTGAACAGAAACCCAACTCTGATGCCAAAGTGTTTCAGGTAAAAGTAGAAGTTCATCAAAGGGATACAACCCTGAGGCCGGCTATGACCACCAGTAATACCATCATCGCTGAAGTCATTTCCGATAAAGTCTTTATTCCCCTGGAATGCCTGCATAGTCAGGGAGATTCATTGAGTTTTGTAATTAAAAAAAGCGGTATAGGCTTTGTTAAGCAGGAGGTATCGCTCGGTAAATCAAATACCAATGATATTATCATTAATGAAGGCGTAAGTGAAGGTGACAGAATTTATTTATCGGTTCCTGAAGGTGCCCAGGAAGCTAATGTAGTTTATTTAAAGGACGAGTTGGTAGCTGACAACCAGCCGTAATTCCCGGATAATGATACAAAAGATACTATTGAATTTTTATATAGCCCTGGAAGCAGTTATAGCCAACAAAATACGCTCTTTGCTTACTGCATTAGGAATTATCTTTGGTGTGGCGGCCGTGATCGCCATGTTGGCGATCGGTAGCGGTGCCCAGCAGGAAATTCTGGAGCAGATAAAGCTGGTAGGATTAAACAACATTGTTGTAAACCCGGTTGTGGAGCAATCAGAGGAGGAAGTGGAGGCCGATCCTGATAAAGCCAGTCAGCAAAGGAAGTTTTCAACAGGATTGACACTTTTGGACATGCAAAGTATTCAGGATGTAATCCCTGGCATCAAAGCGGTTAGTCCGGAAATTCTGATTGAAACCTATATCATCAAGGATGGTCTTCGGCGAACTGCAAAACTGGTGGGCGTGGAAAACGATTATTTTTCAATTTCATCCTTTGAGCTGGCAACTGGCAGATATTTCAGTAAAACCCACTTGATTAAGGGAGAACCTGTATGTATCATAGGAAGTGGAATAGCTGCTAAATTTTTTAGCCGGGAGGAACCGCTGGGAAAAAATATCAAGGTTGGCAGGCATTGGTTAAAGGTAGTGGGGGTATTGAAAGAACGGAATATTTCAACCAAAAGCATTGATAACCTGGGGATTCGTGATTACAATATGGATGTTTACACACCGCTGAAAACGGTATTGATCCGTTACAAAAACCGTTCTTTGGTCACTGAAGCTATGATTAAGAGGCAAAGTAAAAGCATTGATAATGGAGAACAAAAGCATAGCAGCGAGAACAAAGGGCCTACCAATTACCATCAGTTGGACAGACTGGTGGTACAGGTAGCCGAAACCAATACTATCAGTCCGGCTGCGGAGGTGATTTCCAGGCTTTTAAAAAGGCGTCACTATGATGTAGTGGATTATGAAATACAAATTCCGGAATTGCTACTCAAGCAACAACAACGCACTAAAAGTATTTTCAACTTTGTTTTAGGGGCGATTGCGGGGATTTCATTACTTGTAGGAGGCATTGGGATCATGAATATCATGCTGGCCTCAGTTATGGAAAGAATTAAAGAAATCGGCTTAAGATTATCTTTGGGAGCGAAAAAACTGGATATCGTGCTGCAATTTTTGTGCGAGGCGGTAATGATTAGCGTCTCAGGTGGTTTGATTGGTATTTTTTTAGGGATTACCCTGGCCACGGTCGTCTCACAGGTAGCTGACATCCCCACAATCATTACCATTCCATCTATTATTTTATCTTTTGGTGTAGCGGCAACGGTGGGTTTGATTTTTGGTATTACTCCCGCTCGACGGGCCGCCAGCCAGGATCCAATTACATCGTTGAGACATGAATAAATACAAATTAATCCTAACCTATTTTCTACTTACAGCTTCGATTAACTTTTGTTTTTCCCAGGAAAACCCAAGCAGCAGCGTTTATGATCTTGTAGATATCATACAATTAGCTAAATCACAATCTCCGGCCTGGTTGCAGGCAGAAACAAGAAAGGAAAACCGCTATTGGCAGTTCCGTACCTTTAAATCCAATTACAATCCCCAGTTACAACTGGAAGGTTCGCTGCCAGACTATCAGAGACGGTTTACCGGAGTAACCCAGCCTGATGGTAATATAGTATTCCGGTCAGTCTCCAATAATAACTCCGATTTAAGCTTACGGCTTATACAGAATATCAGTGCAACCGGGGCAAGGGTCTCTATCAATTCCAGTGCGGCAAGATTCGATGACTTTGATAATGACTTTACAACCTACAACGGAGCTCCGGTTTCTATTGGCTTTGTGCAGCCTATCTTTCAGTTCAACAATCTTGCGTGGGATAAAAAAATCGAACCTTTGAGATACGAGGAATCGCAGAAAGAGTATTTTGAAGAGTTGGAAGACATTTCTATTGAAACGACACAACAATATTTTGCGGTTCTATTGGCCCAGATCAACCTGGAAATGGCACAAAAAAACCTGGCAAACAATGATACGATCTATAAAATTGCCCAGGGACGCTACCAACTGGGTAAAATCGGCGAAAATGACCTGTTGCAACTGGAGGCTAATCTCATAAATTCGGAATTGGATGTGGCGCAGGCAAAACTGGATTTAGAGACTTCCACATTAAACCTGAGATCCTATGTGGGATTGGTCGATACAAGTAACATTTTGTTAATGCTGCCAGCCGAAATCCCGGAATTTAAAGTAGATGAAGAAAAAGCACTCTTTGAAGCTAATAAAAACCGGGTAGATCCTGTCTCATTCAAAAGAAGATTGTTGGAGGGGGACAGGGAGATTGCACAAGCGAGAGGCGATAATGGCGTTAATCTGGATCTGGCTGCCTCCTTCGGGTTAAACAACAGTGGAGGTGAACTGGGCGACATCTACACGGACCCCAATAACCAGCAGACAGTTTCCCTGAACCTTACAGTGCCCCTTCTCGACTGGGGCAGGCAGAAATCCAGGATCAAAACAGCCGAAGCTAATCAACAGCTTGTACAATATCAGATCAACCAGGAAAAATTAAATTTTGAACAGGAAATCATAACCCATGTTAAAAGATTTGACATGCTGCGGGAACAGGTCAAAGTCCGGAAAAAATCGGACGATATTGAGTCCAGAAAATATGAAATCAGTAAACAGCTATTTTTAATAGGAAAGATTGATATCACCACTTTAAACATAGCCCTCAGGGATAAAGATGCCGCCAAAAGAAACTATATCACCTCTTTGCAGAATTTCTGGGAGGCATACTTCAGATTGAGAATGCTTAGTTTATATGATTTTGAAAGAGACGATTTATTACTGAAGGAGTTGGAAAGGTAAACTGAGGTTGTTATAATCTGCTTATGTAAATAATTATGTATACTATGCAATATTAATTATTTATTTATGTAAAAAATTTGTAACTTTAATGTACAAATTAGAATCAAAATCTAGAAAGAGATAAGTTAATTGTTAAGTGAGTTTATTACTCAGATAGGGCACAGGAGTTTTAAATAAGTGTTAACAATAAAACTTGTGCTATGTCTGGATTAAAAGTTTATGAACGTATGGAAGGCGTTAGGAGACTCATCGAGTTAAAGGCAACGGGCTCCCCTAAAATGCTGGCTAATAAGTTTTCTATTTCCGAAAGAACAGTATATAGGATCATTGGTGACCTAAGGGTTGTTACAGGAGAAGAAATTGAATACTCCTATTTACATGAGAGCTATATTTTCAAAAAAAGGTAAAAACTAACACAGGGTAGACAGGTTGCGCCAGTATGTGGTGATGGCTGATCAGTATATACCGCTGTTTACATGTCTGTGATAGTTAACAGGTAGCAAAGACCTGGCGGGACTTTTCAGGTAGAAATGAGAGGCATGATGAATTTTGGATTACCTATGTACGTTACTAAATGGGAATTAAGATGTGCGGGCATTAGCCTGACCGTCAGAATTAATGCCAGATTTCTGGATTATACAACGGCCATTTTGTGGAGATAAATACCGGTCCGTAATCGGCTAGGCCCGGATAATTGTGCTATTTTTGACAAAAACTCACTCTTGTCAAGGATTGGGTTTATTCATCAGGTATTGTATATATCAATGCCCTTTCTTTGTCCGAAGATTTTTCAATTCGACTCTTAACGATTATTAGACATGAACAAAAGAAAGGCATTCTGGCTATTGGGAGTGATTGCCACTTTCGTGCTGTTTTACTATTTGATACCAAATTCAATATTCAACCTGTCACCGGTCATTGTTTCGATGATCGGAGCGACATTGTGGACCTTTTTTCTTGTCCAGACTATCGGGGATTATAAATCTTACAAGGAATTTAATAACCCTGAATCCGGGAAGAAAACCCTGGCGCACAAGATTACACCATGGATGGTCTTGCCTGGTATTGTTATGGTATTTGTTTTCGCAATGAATTTCTCTTCCAACGAAAAGGAGGAGTTACTGGCTCATGGGCTGAAGGTTACCGGAAAAATTATTGACGGTAGTTCTCTTAAAACACGGCGAGGAGGTAATTATGATGTTACCGTAATGTTTAAAACCAAGGATGGTAAACAAATGATCGTCAAAGAGAGCGTCGGGGAAGATGAATTTAAAAGCTTTTACAAGGGCCAGAAGGTGGAGTTGGTTTATTCTGCCAAAGACCCTACCATGATAGAGCTTTTGACCAATAGTTCTACCATTGAAACCTACGCGGGGGTAAAAGACAGGGAAATTAATCCGAAAGATTTAATGAAACTGGTAACGTTTAGCCCCGACAGCGTAGGACCTATCTTAAACAAGATTAACTATCAGTGGACCTATGAAAAAACGGACAAGGCCTGGGTGAATGAACGAAAAAATTTGCTGATTAAGGTGAAGCCTAACCAGATGGTCAATTATCTGACAGTTGGCGAAGCTTTTCACACTTTTCCTATGGAGTTGAAAAAACAGCAGTTTGAGGAAATCCCCTCTACAGATGAAAAAATCAAATTGTACGAAAATGATGAGTTTTTGGCTTCTGTGGAAACGCAATTTATTGAAAGCAATCAACTTGCCACCATTATTACAATGCATAAAAAATAAAAGAATATCGATAGGATTATATACCAGTATAATTAAACGGGCTGATCTGCTTCAGCTCTTTTTTAACGGCTTCGCTTACCTCCAGTGAATCGATAAAGTTGGCAATGGTTTGGGCGGTGATTGCGGTATTTTTCCTGGTGAGCGCTTTTAAGGCTTCATAGGGCTGTGGGTAAGCTTCTCTTCTTAGCACGGTTTGGATGGCCTCTGCTACTACCGCCCAGTTGTTTTCAAGGTCGGCGTTCATAGGAGCCTGGTTTAATTCAATTTTACCCAATCCTTTTTTCAGAGCATTGAAAGCAATCAACCCATGTGATAAGGGTACCCCAATATTTCTCAGCACGGTCGAGTCTGTCAGGTCTCTTTGCAGCCTTGAGATAGGTAGCTTGGCTGATAAATAGGTGAAAAATGCATTGGCCATGCCCATGTTACCTTCCGCATTTTCGAAGTCTATCGGGTTAACTTTGTGTGGCATAGCCGATGAACCAACTTCTCCTTCTTTGATTTTTTGCCGGAAATAGCCCATACTGATGTATTGCCAAACATCCCTGCACAAGTCGATAAGTATGTTATTAATCCTTTTCAGGTTGTCAAACAAGGCCGCCAGATTATCGTAATGCTCAATTTGTGTAGTTGGGTCGCTACGTTGCAACCCTAAATAACTATTTACGAACCTGTCTCCAAACTTTTTCCAATCAAAACCGGGGTATGCTATGTGGTGGGCATTAAAGTTTCCCGTAGCCCCGCCAAATTTAGCCGAATAGGGCACTGATTGGAGTAATAATAGCTGTTTATCCACCCTTTCCTTAAAAACTGACAATTCTTTACCCAGCCTGGTGGGGGAAGCCGGTTGACCATGCGTTTTGGCCAGCATGGGTATATCCTTCCATTTATTAGCCAGTGTGCCTAATAAATCATTGACTTCATTCAGTAATGGCAGGTACACTTTTTCCAGGCCATTTTTTAACGACAACGGAATACCTGTGTTGTTAATATCTTGTGAGGTTAACCCGAAATGGATGAATTCCTTGTGATCCCCTACGCCCAGGGCCTCGAACCTTTCTTTTAAAAAGTATTCCAAAGCTTTTACATCATGGTTGGTGGTTTTCTCGATTTCTTTGACTTTTTGGGCATCATGGTGGTTAAAACCACCGGCAATATCCCTTAGCTTTCCAAAAAGCCCCTGATCAAAGCCTTTCAACTGTGGCAACGGTAACTCGCATAAGGCAATGAAATATTCTATCTCAACCATTGCCCTGTATTTTATTAACCCAAATTCCGAAAAATATTCGCTAAGTACCTGGGTTTGTTGATGATAACGGCCGTCAACTGGTGAAATGGCGGATAAAGGGTTCGGATCCATCATATTTTATGCTTTTGGAGAAGACAAAAATATAAATTTATCCCTGAAAAAGAACCTAATCCCTTCCTGGATGTTGATAAATTATTGGCACTATTAATATGATAATTTGCCCCTGATATTAGGTGATATTTATTAGTTTTGCCAGGAAATCAGTATTGAGTGAAGGCATAATATAGTTTTGACATGGCGTTTGGATTTTTTAAAAAAAATAAAGATAAGAAGCAGCATTCAGTTGGCCTGGAAGATGGGAAACCTTCCAACAGCCATTACTATAATTTAAAAGTAAAAAATATAGTCCGTGAAACAAAGGATGCTATATCGATTGTTTTTGAGATGCCAGCACCTGAAATGTCTTACAAATCAGGGCAGTTCCTTACCATCATCCGGCAAATTGATGGAAAGGAAGTAAGAAGATCGTACTCATTTTGCAGTGCGCCAGGCATTGACGAAGACATTGCTGTTACCATCAAAAGAGTGGAAGGGGGATTAATGTCCAATTACCTGCCCGATTACCTGAATGTCGGCGATTCGGTTAGGGTCATGGAACCTATGGGTAATTTTACTACAGAATTTGACCCGGGCGATAAAAGGCACATTATCATGTTTGCCGGTGGCAGCGGTATCACACCAATGATGAGCTTGATGAAATCAATCCTTACCCAGGAGCCTGAAAGCGTTGTATCACTAATTTACGCCAACAGGAACATCGACTCTATCATTTTTAAGGCCGAATTGGATAAGTGGCAAACCCGGCACGAAGGCAGGTTGCAGGTAATCCATATTTTGGATGAGGCGCCGATGAACTGGCAAGGCCATTCAGGTTTGCTTAACCATGAGATGCTGACTAAATTGCTGGAAAGGATCCCGGATTGGGGCGAGGAAAAAACCACCTACCTTATGTGCGGGCCGCAAGGAATGATGAATAACGTGGAAACATTGCTGGCCCGACACAACGTCACCAGGGACAAGATCATTAAAGAGAGCTTCGTAGCCGGCACTATCGACAAAGAAGATAAAGCTGACCAGGAGGGCGAAGCCACGCTAAAAACCAGAACGGTTAAAATCAAGTACGAAGGCGAGGAATATAGTATTACCGTAGAACCCGGGAAAACCATCTTGGAAACAGCCCTGGATGAAAATATCGACTTACCATATTCCTGTCAGGCCGGATTATGCACCGCCTGCCGCGGAAAATGCCTCTCGGGCAAGGTTAAAATGGATGAAGACGAAGGCCTCTCCCAGGATGAACGCGAAGAAGGTTACGTACTTACCTGTGTCGGGCACCCTTTGACTGATGATGTTACCATCGAAATAGGATAATCGAGCGTGAGAGTGGGTGTGGGTTTGGGTGTGAGGGGTATTGCTACTTTTTTGGGGAAGGTGTCAGGTGAGGAACTTATCGCTTTGGAGGAATAAGGTGGGTGGAAAGGGTGAATGGAGTTTGGGTTTGAGTTTGAGTGTGGGGTTAGGGCCAGATAATTTCTATTACACGATGTTTCAGGGCTATGGTACTTTGCCGGCAGCCTTCGGGGCGGTGAATTTTTAGTTTGTTTTCTTTGTGGATGAGTTCCTGCTGATTGATAACGGCGAAAGCGTTTTTTTTGTGAAAAACAACCACTCTTTCTTCTTGCTCTGAGTTGATAGGGAGATTGTAATGATTGTTTTTAGCCCATACCTTTTCACTTCTGTTGAAGTCATGGCCGATGTCTTCTATCAACTTTACAATCCGGTAGCTATCCGGCACGCCATAACCCACGTAGTTATTTCCAAATGGATACAGGTTACCCGAGCGTTCGATGATTTCTTTGACTTCATGATTGGTCAGCTCCGGGTTTTTTTGCATAATGCAAGCTGCCAGGCCGGTGATAATAGGGGCTGAAAATGAAGTGCCGTTGTTTGAAAAACAGGCAATATTTGGTTTAATGTAATCTAAAAAATCAGGCCCCAGGGCACTATAACGAATTTTTGCACAACTTCCTGCAACAGTAGCACCTACAGAAATGACACCTTCCGCATCTGCCGGTGCCGAAACCACCCTCCAGTCGGGGTCGTGTCCTTCATTGCCTGCCGCCACAACAATCAACATACCTTTCTCCTCAGCCGCTATATGGGCAGCAATAGAAATTTTACTGGATTTACCATCCATTTCCTCCGGGCGGTAGTTTTCTTTCGGATCATCAAAGCCCAAAGAATAACCCAAAGACGTATTTACCAGGCGCACACCCAGGCTATCTAACCATTCTATGGCTTCAATCCAATAATCCTCTTCACCCCGGTACTCATAATTGGTATTATCGGTCCTTGCCAGATAATATCCCGAGCCTGTGGCCAAACCATATTGTGTGTTGGAAGATTTGTTATACCCGGCTACCATTTTCCAGACGGTTGTACCGTGGGAATTGGAGAAAGGCTGAAGATTGCTGAAAGGTTTAACGTTATCGGGCTGTAAATAATCCCTGAAACCCAACACGCGTCCATCGGCAAAAATCGGTTTCAGGCTGGCATTGATTTTAGCGCCAAAATACCCCACATCAATAATTCCGATTTTAACCCCGCTGCCATCCAACCCTTGCGCTTTTATGGCATGCGCATTGATCTGGTCCAAGACGACCGTGTACTCCGGATTGACGTGGTCATTTACGTGCAGCACTTTCATCCGCCCATCCACCCTGGAAACGGCATCCACAAAATCCAGTGATTCAATTTTTTTGATGATTTCCGATGGAATTTCGGCACTGACAGCATTTAACCATTTCGAGCGATGTATAGGTTCGATACCATAATATGCCAGGCTGTCGATGTATGTCTGATTTAACGGTAGATCACTTTGCTGGAACAGATCCAGGCCCAATTTCTTTCGATTGCCGATCGTTTCGGAAGAAATCGCGGGTTTTAATTCGGGAAAATACCCTTTGTCGGCAAAGTTAACCCAATACCGGCCCGATTCCTGTGCGGAAAGACAGACAGGTATCAGCGAAAACAGCATGAATAAATGGTAACGAAACCGCATTATACACCGACAAATTTTATTATGTAATTACCAAGTTAATAAATAATAATCAAATCAACATGCCATATTATTTGTTAAATTCACGGAAAACATGGACAAAAAGTTTGTTTTATTTATGAAATATTTACCCATTGGCGCAGGACTATTCAAATTAAACCGGTCCAATTTGATAAAACAGCTAAAAACTAACAGCATTGCAGTATTAAATGCCAATGATATTATGCCTACCAATGCGGACGGTACCATGCCTTTCAGACAAAATAACGATCTTTTTTATCTTTCTGGCATTGATCAGGAGGAAACAACGCTGGTATTGATGCCGGATTTTTATGAAGAAAAATTCAGAGAGATCTTGTTTGTTAAAGAAACCAGTGAGTTAATAGCTATCTGGGAAGGGCATAAGCTTACCCGGGAAGAAGCTACTGAGATCAGTGGGATAAAAAGCGTTTTTCCAAACACCGAACTTGAGAAGATGTTACCGCTCCTGATGGAGCAGGCCGAGTATATTTACCTCAACGCTAATGAACATAGCAGGGCTGATAATGTTGTGGAAACCAGAGATGAAAGGTTTATCAACTGGTGTAAAAAACGCTTCCCATTACATTGCTATGAAAGACTGGCGCCAATCATGCGCGATTTGCGATCTGTGAAATCAGAGATAGAAATCACTTTACTGCAAAAGGCCTGTGATATTACGGCCGGTGGATTCCGGCGGGTGTTGGAATTTGTGAAGCCAGGTGTAATGGAGTATGAAATTGAAGCGGAATACATACACGAATTCGTTAGAAACCGGTCGCGAGGATTTGCTTATGCCCCGATTATCGCTTCGGGATTAAATGCCTGTGTTTTGCACTATATCGAAAACAACAAAGTGTGCCAGGCCGGTGATGTGTTGCTAATGGATGTAGGGGCAGAGTATGCGAATTACAATGCTGATATGACCAGGGCTATTCCTGTCAGCGGCCGGTTTACGGATAGACAAAAAGCAGTATACAACGCTGTACTCAGGGTCAAAAATGAAGCGGCCGGAATGCTGGCACCGGGGAATACCATAAAAGCCTATCACGAGGAGGTTGGAAAAATTATGGCAAGTGAACTGTTGGGCTTAAAACTACTGGATAAAACAGATATAAAAAATCAGGATCCGGAAAATCCGGCTTACAAGAAATACTTCATGCATGGCACCTCCCACCACCTGGGATTGGATGTACACGATGTGGGTAGCTTAAGTCAGCCGATGCGCGCAGGGAATGTTTTTACTGTGGAGCCGGGCATATATATCAGAGAGGAAAATCTGGGAATACGCCTGGAAGATAATGTGTTGATTACCGAAAAGGGGACCTTAAACTTAATGAAGCAAATACCCATTGATGCGGAAGAAATTGAAGAAATCATGAACACAAAGTAAATAAATTATGAGCGGAGCAGCAGGGGTTGCGGCAGCCCGGCAAGCCATTCAAAATGCCATCAAGGCCTCAGGGGCCATTATTAAAATTGATCCTGATGACTTTTCAGGATTAATGGCAAAAATGGGAAACGCATTGGTTGCAGAAGCGCCGGCAGGTGTATTTACAAAGGTTTGGAAATATATGACCAGTTACAAGGGGTTTTTGTTTTACACTCAAGCAAAAGACAGATTAAGCATACCCAACAGGTATGAACCGATCAGATCCCGAAAAATCCGGTTACCTGAAAGTTACTAAAAAAAGGAAAATGGCAGATCATATTTTGAATTCGGACAAAGCCCCGGAACCTGTAGGATTATATCCACACGCCCGGCGCGTAGGTAATTTATTGTTTTTGTCCGGGGTAGGGCCCCGGGAAAGAGGCACCAGGCAAATTCCGGGTGTGACTTTGGACGAGCAGGGGACTATAGTTGAATATGACATTGAAAAACAGTGTCATTCGGTTTTTAACAACGTAAAACTCATTCTTGAAGACGCCGGTTCATCCTGGGATAGGCTCGTGGATGTTACCGTGTTTTTGACTAACATGAAAGATGATTTTAAAAAATACAATAAAGTTTATGCAGCATATTTCAAAGACAATCAGCCCTGCCGCACAACTGTAGAGGTCAGTAGCCTGCCGACCCCCATAGCCATTGAACTGAAATGCATTGCGACAATTGGGTAAGATCATCAAATCTTACGGCCGTGGTCCGGATTTATGTCAAAAGAGGATTGGTAAGCCAAATCAACACGTGTGCTGATCCATATCATTTCGATCTTTATTCAAAAATGTTAGCTTGAAACTTAACTGTAACTGCTTCTAAGTCATGCGGAATATCATTGAAATACTAATCAAATATGCCATTAAGGCACCCTCAGGTCACAATACACAGCCCTGGAGATTTGCCTACCGAAACAATGTAATTAAAAGTATTCCCGGATTATAACCGCAGGTTGCCAGTGGCGGATCAGGACGACCATGCGCTGTTTATCAGCTTGGGTTGTGCGGTAGAAAATCTGGTCATTGCCGCCAATCACTTTGGCTATCGGGCGGATATTGATTATTTCCCTCCCCTGGAAAACAATGAATGTATCCGGATCAGGTTAACCGAGGGCCGCGTTGATCCGGACAACCGGCTGTTTGAGGCCATAGATAACAGACAATCTGCCCGAAATCGTTATAACGGACGCAAAATCCCGGGGGAAGACATGAAAGCTTTGCAAAATGCTGCACATTATGAAGGAGTAAGAACCCTTGTTTTTTCCGGGCAACAGGAAATTCTGCCATTGATTGAATTTATCAAGGAAGCCAGTTTTTTGCAATTTTCAAATAGCTCATTCAAGCATGAACTTATTTATTGGATCAGGTTTAATACCCGGGCAGCAAAACAAACAGGTGATGGACTATACGCGGCTTCAATGGGTTTTCCCTCTGTTCCAAGCTGGCTCGGAAGGTTGATAATGAGGCTCATTAAACCATCGGGAGAAGCTAAAAGGGTTGAAAAGCTGGTAAAGTCCTCTTCGGCAATGATGGTTTTTATCGCAGAGTCAAATCAAAAGAAAAACTGGATAAACCTGGGAAGGGCCTTTGAAAGGGTAGCACTTACCGCTACAGTCCTGAATATTAAACATGCACATCTGAATATGCCTTGCGAAGAAATTGAAGTCAGAAAAAAACTGGCCGCATATTTAGGACTTCCTGATAATCAACAACCTTTGTTGCTGATAAGGTTGGGTTACTCTGAATTCATGCCCTACTCGTTTCGGAGATCTATCCACCGGGTGACTTATGAGAATAAAAGTCCGCAAACCATTGATTTGCAGGAGTCTGGGATAGAGTCGACTAAATAGTATTTTTTTTAAATTTTTTGTGGGCTGCTGTCTCTGTGGGGGGGCTTTTTTAACCACGAAGTCACGGAAACACGAAGAGTCACTAAGGTTATGGTTAATAATAGAAGTGGCTCTTATATAACGTTTTCCACAAAGTTGTTTGAGCTTTAGTGTTTCCTATATCAAAAAACAGCGCTTGGCCTTGCTTTTCAACATAGGAGATACCGAGGGATAAAGAATTTCAACCGTAAACGTCAAGCAACAATAACAAGACGCTTACGCTATTTATAGGAGAAAAACATCCTGTCTATAACCAAATACCGGTTATCCGCCAATAGAAATCCTTTTAAAAGACGCTACCGTTAGACCTGTTTTTACGCTTTCCAGGTATTTGGCAACAGTCATGGATGAGTCCTTGACAAATGCCTGATTCAACAGGGTGTTTTCTTTGAAGAATTTATTTAGTTTGCCCATGGCAATCTTTTCCACGATGTTTTCAGGTTTGCCTTCGGCCAGGGCCTGTTCCTTGCCGATCTCAATTTCCTTGTTAACCAAAGTTTGATCCACACCATCTTTATCGACCGCCAAAGGATTCATAGCTGCAATTTGCATGGCAACATTTCTGCCTGCCTCTGTTTCATCATCACCATTAACACCTTTCAAAGCCACCAATACACCTAGCTTATTACCTGCATGTACGTAGGGTACTACCTGTTCACCAGTAATACGTTCATAGGCGCTGATTTCAATTTTTTCACCGATTTTTCCGATCAATTCAATGATTTTTTCAGAAACAGACAGGTCTGCCAGTTGAAGGTTTTTTAATTCTTCGACTGAGGCAGGCTTATTGACAGCAGCTATTTCCACAATACCTTGTCCAAGTGCTAAAAATTCCTCATTCTTAGCTACAAAGTCTGTCTCGCAGTTAAGGGCTATTAACGTGGCTTCTTTGCCCCCTTCAGCGGTTTTAATAAATACAGAGCCTTCGCTGGTTTCCCTGTCAGACCTGGAAGCAGAAACTTTCTGTCCTTTTTTTCTTAAAATCTCTATTGCTTTATCAAAATCTCCGGCAGCTTCGGTAAGTGCTTTTTTACAGTCCATCATACCAGCCCCGGTTTGTTGTCTCAGTTTATTGACTTCTTGCGCCGTAATAGCCATTGTGTTAGTTAAATTTTGTTATGTACGAATAGGTAATTTGAATTAGTTGCTAACAAAAATTGAACACCGGAATAGTCAACGATGTTCAATCTGTATCACGTGATGATATCTGATCTGTATTTTTATGCTTTGCCTGATTCCTTACCCTCTGGTGCCACATTTTCCTTTGCTCCGGGGGCGGGGGCATCAGCTTCTACCTCGACAACTTGAGCGGACCGTGCTTCTACGGTTCCGGTCTCTTTGCCGGCCCGGCTGTCCATCTTGATTTTTGCTTCCTCCTCTTGTCTTAGCTTGGCCTCATCCTTATCTTTCTTTCTTTCCATAAGCCCCTGTTCTATGGTTTTACCTATTTGAGAGACAATCAGGCTAATGGATTTGAAAGCATCGTCATTGGCGGGAATTGGGAAATCTACCAGTTCCGGGTTGGAGTTGGTGTCAACCATGGCATAAACCGGAATATTTAGTTTCTGAGCTTCTTTAACAGCAATATGTTCGCGTTTGATATCCACTACAAACAAAGCTGCCGGAAGACGGGTCAAGTCCGATATACCGCCAAGAATTCTTTCCAGCTTGGTTTTCTCCCTGCTTACCATTAACCTTTCTCTTTTTGCAAGATTTTGGTAAGCCTCATCTTTCATCAGTTTTTCGATGGAAGACAACTTTTTCAAAGACTTTCTGATAGTGCTGAAGTTGGTGAGCATTCCACCCAGCCATCTTTCAGTAACAAAGGGCATTTTTAATCTTTGTGCTTCTTCAGCGACCAGTTTTTTTGCTTGTTTTTTGGTGGCGACGAACATGACCTTCCTTCCCGAACGTACCACCTGCTTGATTGCGTTGGATGCTTCTTCGAGGCAAACAAGCGACTTATTAAGATCGATAATATGGATACCATTTCTTTCCATAAAGATATATGGTGCCATTTTAGGATCCCACTTTCTCGTCAAGTGCCCAAAATGAACACCAGCATCCAGTAAGTCATTGTATTTTAAATTACCCATTTAAAAGTGATGATTGTTATATTATCGTTTACTAAATTGAAATCTTCTTCTGGCCTTTCTTCTACCATATTTTTTCCGTTCAACCATTCTGGGGTCCCTGGTAAGGAAACCTTCTGATTTCAAAGGGCTGCGGAATTCAGGATTTACCTCACAAAGAGCCCTGGCAATAGCCAACCTGACTGCCTCGGCCTGACCTTTAAATCCACCACCGCCTACATTGATGTTGATATCATAATCAGCGGCTCCCTCCACCTTGGTCAACGGTTGCTTTACTACCACCCGTAATATTTCCGTGGGAAAGTAAGTTTCCAGTGACTTGTCGTTGACAGTTATTTCTCCTTTTCCGGGCTTAAGATAGATCCTGGCTACTGATGTCTTCCTCCTACCAATTGAATTAACGACGTCCATTAACTTTATTTTTAGAATTTAACTTCTTTTGGTTGTTGCGCTTCATGAGGATGCTCAGCACCTTCATAAACATGCAAATTTTTGAATATCTTCCTTCCCAGCCTGTTTTTAGGAAGCATCCCCCTTACCGCCCTTTCTACCAACAAGGTAGAGGACTTCGCTTTTAGTTGTCTTGGTGTAGTTTGTTTCTGTCCGCCGGGATAGCCGGTATATGATAGATATACTCTTTGATCCCACTTTTTACCGGTCAACTTAATCTTGTCCGCATTAATAACGATTACGTGGTCTCCGCAGTCGACGTGAGGTGTAAACCCTGGCTTGTTTTTACCCCTGACGATTTTTGCCACCTCACTCGCCAACCTGCCCAGCGCCTTGGAGTCGGCATCTACAATTACCCATTGCTTATCAACAGTCTGCTTGTTGGCAGAGATAGTCTTATAGCTTAAAGTGTCCACTCTTTTTATATTATCAATATTATATATATTACACTCCTCTAAAAAGGGACACAAAGATAGAGGCTTATTTTTTGAAATGCAATATCAGAATAAAAATAATTGCCTTTTCGATGTAGATGGAAGTATTTCCGATTCATCTGTTTTTTTCAAGCTGTTTCAATAAAACCGAAAAATCTTTTGGATAATCTGCATCAATCTTCAAGCCTTTACCGGTAAGGTCCTTGAATTCCAGTTGTCTGGCGTGCAATGCAATTCTTTTAATGAGTGGCAATTCTTCTGTGCCTTTTTTCAGGTGGTAGTGTTTTTTGATGCTTGACAAGTAGAACTGACGCCCTCCATAAATAAGGTCACCAATGATCGGGGCTTTACGGTAAGCGAGATGTATTCTGATTTGGTGCATCCTTCCGCTATGAGGAAAGCACGCCAGTAATGTATGAACCCTGAAGGCTTTGAGCGTATTAACGGTAGTGCTCGACATCTTACCACGTTGATTATCTATTCTGACTGTACCTTTTCCTGACATAAATATGGGCGCATCAATAGTCAGATTGTTGAAACTATGGATGCCCTCCACGACGGCATGATATTCCTTAATCACTTCCCGTTTTTCAAATTGCAGGGAAAGCGCCCGGTATGCCTCCGGTTTTTTTGCAATGGCCAATGCTCCGGAGGTTTCCTTATCCAGCCGGTGGCATAGCTGAGCCTGGGGATTATATCGTTTAGCAAGACCTAATATGTTGATCTCATCATTCCGGTCATCAAGACTGGCTACAAAGGCAGGTTTGTTGATAACTATGTAATTGTCATTCTCAAAAAGAATCAGCTCCTCGAATTTTAATTTACCCATAAGGGCAAAACTACAAAAGTCAGATTAAATTAGGGTAATGTGCACTCCACTCCCTTCGAAATATTAGCCCACCCCTATGCTTTCCCTCAAATTACATAGAAAACCAACCACCCATCAAACAAAACACCCCTTCCGGCTCAAAACACACACCTACGACCCTCATGCTTATTCACCCATTTCGTATTGTCTAATATCTTCAAAACCCAACATCATTCCATCCAAATATATTTTCAGGAAAAGCAATAGATATTAACTAAGACGATTGCCTACCCCCGTTTTGCCCCCCTCCAGTCCCCAAAACTCACCCCCCACACTCACACTCACCCCCACACTCACCCCCACTCTCAAACTCAATTCAGGAGTTACTCCATTCATGGAAATTCACCACATGTCCGCTCTTGTCGAGATAAAAAGTTACACTGCACCGATTCATATAACCCTTATCATTTTTGTGGTTGAATTTGTGGTAAACCACATACTTGTATGGAGGGACATTCACCTGCACCACGTCTGACCACTCCAGTGATTCGTAGCTTTCCCAATTGATCAGTTTATCTTTTAACCATGACCGTACGTGACGGATGGCTCCATTTTCAGTTGTATGGGACATTTTCATAATCATACTTTCCACGCTACAAATTTCCACATTAAATATTAATCTTTAATTATAGAAAAATTAACAAAAGATTAATTATATCGATTTAGATTAAATCTGGATTAATGTTATGAAGGTACTGGCGATTTCTTACTTATGTCGAATGGGAAAATCATAATAATTACCAGCATGTGTGTCTTTGCGATTAATCATTGCACAGCAGAGCATGACTTTGGCGCCAGCTATTGATTATCAGATGGTCAATACTTTTTGTTGGGTATTAGATTACCTTTTAAAAAAGGAATGAAGGCGTAAAAAAATCAGGCTGCGGGCAATGCAAAGCTGAAAGTCGACCCTTCGCCTACAGCGCTTTTTACCTCGATTTTTGTGTCGTGGGCTTCCAGCACGTGTTTTACAATAGCCAGGCCAAGCCCCGTTCCCCCTTTATGTTTGGACCGGCTTTTTTCCACCCTGTAAAATCTTTCAAAGATGCGGTTGATATCCTCCTCAGGAATGCCCCGGCCATTGTCAAAAACAGCGATCACAACATCTTTTTTTCTTTCTTCAAAACTAACCCTGACGGAGCCTTCCTTTTTAGTGTATTTTATGGCGTTGGAAATAAGATTAACCATAACCTGGTAAATTCGTTGCTGATCGGCCACCACAAAAACCTGCGGGCTGGTGGACTCAGCAAAGCCCATATCAATTTCTTTCTTTTCGGCCTCCCCCTCCAATTGTTCAAACACTTCATTGACCACAGCAAATATGTTGAACCGTTCAAATTGCATTTTGATCTGTCCGGTTTCCATTTGCGACAAAGTAAGCAGATCCTGTACCAGCACATCCAGACCATCCAGGCTTTTAGCTGCTTTTTTGAGGAATTTTTGTCTGACCTTTTTATCCTCTATGGCACCATCCAGCAGGGTATGGACAAACCCCTGGGCACTAAAAATGGGTGTTTTCAATTCATGCGATATGTCAGCAATAAACTCTCTGCGGAAATTTTCAGTTTTTCGCAACTGGTCTATTTCTTCCTGTTTGGAAACCGCATAAGCATGAATTTCTTCCTGTATCCGCTTCAATGGGTTCAGAGGGTTGAAATTTCCGGTGTTCTCAAATTCAATTTCTTTCTTATTAAGTTTTTTTACATCACTTTGTATTTTTTTGATTTCATTAAAAATCAAAAAGTTGAGAATGATATGAATAAGCAGGTAGGAAGATGAGAATGCAATAACAAAAGTTACGATCAAAGCATCTACCTCTACATTAAGCAACGACAGAAAGGCCGTAGTGACGATAGAAATTGAAGCTGCCAAAAGCAAGGCAAGTCCCCTGGAATTCACTGTATGTTTTCTTTAAATTAGTACTAAGATACTAATTCAATTGAAATTTATACCCTACACCCTTTACCGTGGAAATAAATCCTTCACCGATTTTTTCCCTGACTTTCCTGATATGGACATCAACTGTGCGCGCCAGTACATACACATCGGTTCCCCATATGTTTTGCAGCAGTTCATCACGGTTAAAGACTTTATTCGGATTTTGCGCGAGGTAATAAAGCAATTCAAACTCCTTTTTGGGCAAGGTAACCGGCTTATCGTTGACGTTGACCGTATAACTGGTCCTGTTAATGGACAATCCACCAATTTCAATGATATCTTTATCATCCTTTTTCATGCCCTCTCGTCTAAACAAGGCCTTTAAACGGCTCATTAAGGCTCGTGGCTTAATGGGTTTGGTGATGTAGTCATCGGCTCCCACCTCAAAGGCAGCTACTTCGGAGTATTCTTCCGACCGGGCGGTCAAAAATGTTATATAAGTTCCGTTCAAGTCAGGGATTTCCCTGAGCTGACGGCAGGTTTCTACGCCATCCTGCTTGGGCATCATGATGTCCAGTAAGATAAGGTCAGGAATAAATTTTTTGGCAATTTTCACACCTTCTCTGCCATCGAGTGCCGTTTTCACAAGATAACCTTCTTTTTCAAGGTTGTATTTTAACAATTCAAGGATATCCTCTTCGTCATCAACTATCAACACTTTGAAATTTCGCTTTTCAGACATTTTTATTCGAGTTAGTTTTTTGATGCATTAATTAATAGTTTTTCCAGGGTGGAATCCAAAACCGGCCCCCTTAGGTTTTTGGCAATTATTTTTCCTTGGGGATCAACCAGAAACGATGCGGGAATGCTTCTTACCCGATACTTGACGGCCCCTTCGCTTTTCCATCCCTTAAGGTCGGAAATGTGCCCCCACATAAGCTGATCCTTTTCGATCGCCGCAAGCCACTTTTCTTTATTGTGGTCGAGTGATACACCCAAAACTTTAAAACCGTATTTCTTAAATTTAAGATACGCCCTGACGACATTAGGGTTCTCTCTCCGGCAAGGCCCGCACCACGAGGCCCAGAAATCTACCAGGACATAACTGCCTCTGAGGGCTGAAAGCTTTTGTATGACCCCATGCTGGTCAGGTAATATGATATCCGGTGCCTGCTCACCGACTCTTGGCGCCGGTGGAGGCCATGTGGAGACCAGGTCGAGGTAATGTTTTGATTGGGGAAAGTCATTGCCATATTTGTCTGCCACATCCCACAGGTTATCAGGGGCGCCTTTCATGAACAGGCTTATCAGGGATAAATAAATTACTTCACGATGTGCACTTCCGGCCTTGGTTTTTGCCACCAACTGATCGGCAGCAGCCAGCCAGCCCTCAATGTTTCTCGGTACATAGCGCTGATAGTATTGGTTAATTTTTCCCAAAAGCATATCTCCACGGGTGAATTCAATGTCCGACAACTCTTCAGCGCTGAAAAATGTCTCTTTACTCAGATCTGTACGAAGTATAAAGGTTCGTACTATTTTACTGATAAGCAAGCCGGGGTTTTCGTCAGATAGCTTTTGGTAGAATATAGCTTGTTCCCGTTTCAGTGAGTCTATCTGGTTTTGAAAATGGTTTGATTCCTTATCTTTTTCCCCAGAAATGCTGATAATTTGTGCTTTTTGAATGATTTTCTGATTGGTCATCTGCAGATGCCTGTTGAATGCGGCAAATTCTTTAAACAGCTTGTTTTCAGCAGAGTTTTCATATTGTATCGACAACGGCTGGCTTAAATCCCCCTCCATATTGAAACTTTCCCGGCCAAGAATAAGGGTGACACTTTTATTTTCATCAACGCCGATTTTGTAAAACCCACGAGGTAGACCATCCGGATATTGGAAAGAGAACAGGCCGTCAATGGCAATGGTCGAATCAACTTTTAAAGACTCAGGTCCAAAAAGACGATAGATAAAAACAGGCTGATTGTTGTTAATGTTATCCAATTTCGCATGTATGACCACAGGTTGGGCCATCGCGGTGTGAAAACAAATTAAAACTAACAAAATGATTACAAAAAGCCTCTGAACCATATTTAATGTTCCGGATTTAAATCAAAATTAGCCAGAATTGGTATTATTAAAAAGCGGTTAACAATTTCTTAATACATTGTAAGTTATTGGTAGACTTTGTTTCTCAGGTTCTCATAGCTCTTGATATCGATCTCAACAGCGCCTACAAACATTTCAGCTTGTATCTTAAGGGGGATTTTATTGTTATCTTTCGATAACCACAATTTTATCGCTTCTTTTCCCCTGAAAAGCTTGTTTTCAGGAAGCATGGGGGCCATTACATGGGTTTCGAAGGTTCCGACTTTTGTTTTAAGTTTTTCAGTGCCCAGGTATTTTATTTTTATGTTATAGGATTCATCGTCAAAAAAACCTTTGATATAAATCATATCCCCCCTTTTCTTTTTATTCAGGTCCATGGTACGCAGGTAAAAGGCACCACTCACCAGGTCCTGAGCATTGTTAGATATGGGAAAGTTTACTTTCTCCTTTAACTTCATGGTTTTTTTATCTAACCTGGCTACGGTTGCAGAATCGTTGAAATGGTCAAAATCGACGATTTCATTTTTTCTGTATTTATTTTCCCTGATATATCTGTAAAACCTTTGTGGCACAATAGCGGCTGTATCCAGATATGAACCCCATGTATCCCGTACCTTGTAAAACAAATCAATTACCCCGGCCGTTCTCCCGTGTATGTTTATCCTGAAACAAGGCCGCTCATTGATGGTGTAGATGGTTTCGCCGATGTCTATGGTAGCATATGCCCCGCTTAAAAAGCCCAGGTGCACTCTGTATTCCAGTTTTTCCCCCACATTAAAGCTGTTATTTTGAATTTGGCGATAGTCGTTCTCATCACTTTGCATAAGCAAGCTGATCAGGAGGGTGAGCAACATGGAACCTAATTTAATTTTCATGAAATTTAAAAAAGGCTTGTTATGCCATTCAAGATATATATTAACAATTTAATTATAAAGACTTTGCTTTAAACAAAAGGTGAACCTTTTGCAAAGATTCAAAAATTATTCCAAATTTAAAGTGAAGGATATTGAGATTTTAGATATAGGAGGTATTTTTTTAAGTCACCACCGAATTCTTCCCGGAAGGTTTTTTCAAAATCACCCTGCTTTTCCCTGTACCTGAGGTAAGACATGAAAAAAGTGTTATTGGCCTCATAGTTTTCATAATACCTTGCATAATCAGCTTTTCTGTGGAGGCTGAGTGTGTCGATGTTGTCAAAAACTTTTTGGATGAAGCCCTGCTTTTTGTCAATCTTTTCATGGTCTGGCAGGTTGCCGAAGGTCTGATACAAACTATCGAGGCCAATGGCTCCTGCCAGTATGTAATTGGTAAACTTTTCACTATCCTCATTGTCCTGCATATAGGTGATAAACTCAGGTGAGTTCACCCCGAATTTTTGTGTAAGAAAAATCTCTGCTCCTTTTGTGCCGATAAATGTCGCCAGGTTTTCGTTAAACTGCACTGAGTCTTTCACAAACAAGGTGCCGTGTGTTAACTCGTGAATAATAAGCTCTGTCAGAGCCCCGGCCTTTCGGTTCAGCATATTAGATAAGATAGGGTCTCTGAACCATCCGAGGGTAGACCATCCGCCTGTGGTGCGGATATTAGTATCGAAACCCTGGTCCTTCCATTTTTTTTCTTCTTCTTCAGCCATTTCATATCTGAAAAAACCTTTGTAAGAAAAGGATCCGATGAATGGGAACGACCATTCTTTTGCCTTCATTTCAAAAGGCGGGCAAGCTGTTACCACCCATAGAATAGGTTTGCCTTTTTGGTCAAATACACTGGTATAATTATCAGTTGGGTTAATACCCAGCGAGTCTACAGCAAAACTTTTAACCTCCCGGACAAGTTGGAGTTTAAATTTAATGGAGTCAGGCGTTTGCGGGTCGTTCAGCATATCATCGACCTCCCGGGTATCAGTGACGACATGCCACTGGCCTTTTGCTTGTACGTAAGCATAATACAGCAATGGCCATTGCCAGATAATCAAAGCTGATACAACCAATATGAAGCTATAAAGCATTTTTTTTCTACTCATAAAAAACAATAGCCATTTTATTGGCTTTTAAGTATTTAAATCACAAAAAAAACCATATTTTTACGGGCAAAAGATAGTTGTCAGACAGAAATTCAAAATCTGAAAAACTTCTTTAAATACTTTCCCCCTCATTTGTTAATTGGTTGCAATCATAGTAAATTCACAAAATACAATTTCTCAAATGTAAGGATATGAGTGATAATTCAGAAAAACTAAAAGCCCTCCAGCTAACCATTGATAAATTGGAAAAAACCTATGGAAAAGGCACCATCATGAAATTAAGTGATGAGATGGTGGTTGATGTACCGGCTATTCCAACCGGGTCTATCGGCCTTGATATAGCCTTAGGCGTAGGTGGAATTCCCAGGGGTAGGGTAGTGGAGATATATGGTCCGGAATCATCCGGTAAAACCACGCTTACCATGCATTGTATAGCAGAAGCGCAAAAAGCCGGCGGATTGGCAGCTTTTATAGATGCGGAACATGCATTTGATAAGGTGTATGCCGAGAAGTTAGGCATTGATACCGAGAATCTTCTGATTTCACAACCTGACAATGGTGAACAAGCACTTGAAATAGCCGAACATCTGATCCGGTCGGGTGCTATTGATATTATTGTTATTGATTCTGTGGCAGCCTTGGTTCCGAAAGGGGAATTAGAGGGGGAAATGGGTGAAAGTAAGATGGGTTTACAGGCCAGGTTGATGTCACAAGCCCTGCGGAAGTTAACCGGGGCCATCAATAAATCGGGCTGTGCCTGCATTTTCATTAACCAGTTAAGAGAAAAGATAGGGGTAATGTTTGGTAATCCGGAAACCACTACCGGTGGAAATGCCCTGAAGTTTTATGCCTCCGTTCGATTAGATATCCGTCGGATCGGACAAATAAAGGAAAGCGCTGACAATATCCTGGGAAACAGAACCAGGGTTAAAGTGGTAAAAAATAAAGTAGCACCTCCATTTAAGGTGGTGGAATTTGATATTATCTATGGTGAAGGCATTTCAAAAGTAGGGGAGATTCTGGATTTAGGGGTGGAATTAGGCATTGTGCAGAAGTCAGGCTCCTGGTTTTCTTACAATGGGGATAAATTAGGACAAGGCCGTGATGCTGTGAAAAAGCTGTTGATGGATAATATTGAATTGACGGAAGAGCTTGAAATTAAAATTAAAGCCAAAGTGAGAGGAGAAGAAGTGGAAGAACCTGTAGCTACTGAAGATTAGAAGATTAAGGCGTGGCAGAGGACTTTTGTGTGGCTATATATACTTATTAGCGTCATAGTATGGTTTGGAGCCATACTATGGTTGGAGTACGAAAAGTTTAAGCTGTCCTGATGGCTTCTACAGGATCCATACGGGCGGCGATGGCTGCGGGAATAATTCCGGAAGCCGTACCTATCAGGGCCGATACGCCCAAACCCAGGGTCATATTTTTCAAACTAAGCGAAGGCTCGAGACTTCCCATAGGGATCAGGGTGATTAAATAAACCAGGAAAAGTCCTACTAAACCACCGATAAGACTTAAAAAAATGGCTTCAAATAAAAACTGGAAAAGAATAAAATAGTTTTTAGCGCCCAGTGATTTCTGAATGCCAATGATATTGGTTCTTTCCCTCACGGATACAAACATGATATTGGCAATACCGAACCCCCCAACCAATATGGAAAAACCACCGATAATCCAACCGGCGACGCCAATAACGTCAAATACACCGCTGATCGCGTTGGCAATGGCTTCGGTTCGGTTGAGGGCGAAATTGTCTTTGTCTTTGGGTTTCAGGGATCTTTTGCTTCGCATAATACCACGCAATTCTGCTTCCAACTCCACCAGTCCGATGTCATCTTCTCTTCCTTTGAGGGCTATTTTACTGCCGATTCCTCTCCGGCGCCCACTGTAGTACATTTTAATAAATGATTTATAAGGGATCAGACATGCGTCGTCTTTGCTTGGCCCCCCGATAAAGCTGTCACCTTCCCTTTTTGTCACCCCCACCACTGTGTATTTTTTGCCGCGAATGGAAAACTCCCTGCCGATAGGATCGATATTAGGAAACAGATCGGCAGCCACGTTGGTTCCGATTAAGGCGACCGGCCTGGCGCTTTCAACCTCCTGTCTGGTAAAATACCTGCCCTCTTCAATTTCCACGTCGAACACCTCATTGTAATCATAACTTACCCCTAACAGAAAGTTGTAATAAGTGCTGTTATTCCCCTGTTTATAAGTTTGATTGCCCCGGACAGCATAAATAGACACGCCCACCGCGTTTTCAACTTTATCCCTGACAAATTCATACTCTTTGTAATCAGGATGAGGCCGGTTCAGAAACTCCCACCATTTATATTCCCCACCACCCAATCCGTAAGGCCATTTTTCGACATTTATCACATTGGTGCCAAGAAAATCGAAACTTTGTTTGATGCTTTGTTCAAGGGTATCGACCAGTGTAAAAACGGAAATAATGGCAAAGATTCCTATAGTTACCCCGGCCAGTGAAAGCAAGGTCCTGAGTTTGTTTACCTTGAGGGCGTTCATGGCAAATTTGAAACTTTCCAGTATGAGCTTTAAAACTTTCAACAGTTATTCATTATTGGGTACAAAGATGATAAAAAGTAAAATTACTTACATTTTTAAAAACAAATCACTAGATTTGCGCACTTCAAAAATTTTTTAATTTAAAGGTTATTTAATACCGTAATATTAAATATGAAATTATCCGAATTCAAGTTTGATTTGCCACCCGGTTTAATTGCTTTATATCCGGCAGAAAATAGGGATGAATCGCGGTTAATGGTTGTAAAAAGAGATACCGGAGAAATAGAGCATAAAATTTTTAAAGATCTTATCGCGTATTTTGGAGATGGTGATGTGATGGTGATGAACGACACCAAGGTATTTCCGGCCAGATTATATGGCAATAAGGAAAAAACAGGTGCTAAGATTGAGGTCTTCCTGCTACGGGAATTAAACAAGGAAATGTTTTTGTGGGATGTGCTGGTAGACCCCGCCAGGAAGATCAGGGTAGGGAACAAATTGTATTTTGGAGACGGTGATCTTGTAGCTGAGGTGATTGATAACACCACTTCAAGGGGAAGAACGATCAGGTTTTTGTATGAGGGCTCAAACGAGGAATTCTACAAAATGATCGATACACTCGGTGAAACCCCGCTGCCAAAGTATATCAAACGAAAGGCAGAACCGGAGGACAGGGAACGTTACCAAACCATTTATGCGGAACATACCGGCGCGGTGGCTGCTCCTACGGCAGGGTTACATTTTACCAAACAGTTGTTAAAGCGGCTGGAAATTCAGGGTGTTGATATTGCCAAGATAACATTGCACATCGGGTTAGGTACTTTCAGGCCGGTGGATGTCGAAGATCTGACCAAACATAAAATGGACTCCGAAAATTTCAGGGTAGGGCAGGAAATTGTCGATATGGTTAACCGCGCCATCAAGACAAAAAAGAAAATATGTGCTGTGGGAACTACCTCTATGAGGGCCCTTGAGTCGTCGGTTTCGGCCAATAATCTGCTAAAAGCCAATGAAGGATGGACCGACAAATTCATATTTCCACCTTATGACTTTAAGATTTGCAATGCCCTGATTAGTAATTTCCACATGCCCGAGTCTACCTTGTTTATGATGGCCTGCGCATTTGGTGGTTATGACCTGATTATGGAGGCCTATAAAGTAGCTATCAAAGAGAAATATAAATTTTATAGCTACGGGGATGCTATGTTGATAATTTAGCCACTTCAATAAACCAAAACATTTGGCAAGTAACTTACTCCTTCGGCGATGAAACGTGACGAATATGCCATTATTGTAGCCGGTGGTACAGGCAAGAGAATGAAAAGTGAGTTACCCAAACAATTTCTGGAAATTTGTGGCTTGCCGGTGTTGATGCATACAGTAAAGGCTTTTTACGATTATTCCCCCCTGCTTAATATTATTTTGGTATTACCCGGTGATGATTTTGACACCTGGAAAAACTTATGTGAAAAACATCGATTTAAAATTCCGCTTCAACTACAGTCCGGGGGTAAAACCAGGTTCCAATCCGTAAAAAGAGGGTTGGAAAAGTTACCCGGTCAGGGATTAGTAGCTATTCATGATGGCGTAAGGCCCCTTATTGACAAACCCATTATCGCGGCGTCCTTTAACCTGGCTTCGATACACAAAACCGCCATAGCGGCAGTGAGATTAAAAGAGTCTATCAGAATGACGGATCAGGACGCTACCGTTGCCATGGATCGCTCCAGATTCAGGCTAATTCAAACGCCACAAACTTTTGATATATCATTGATAAAAAAAGCTTACAGGATTAACGAGGATAACGCCCTGACCGATGATGCCAGTGTGGCAGAAAGGGCAGGCCATAAAATATCACTTTTTGAAGGAAGTTATGAAAACATAAAAATCACTACCCCTGAAGATTTGACGATAGCCAACTGCCTGATGCATGAAAGGATAAGCCGGAAGTTTTCAGGTACGTAATCAAAAAGGCATTTAAATGTTTCAAACAATTAAATGCCTTGCGTTGAATATAAATATCAAATTTTAATCTTCAATATTCATCTTCGTTAAAGAAGAAGTCTTCTTTTGTCGGATAATCAGGCCATATCTCTTCGATACTTTCATAGGGCTGACCATCATCTTCGAGTTCCTGTAAATTTTCAACGACCTCCAACGGACACCCCATTCTGATTGAATAATCAATCAACTCATCTTTTGTAGCGGGCCATGGGGCATCCTCAAGATAGGATGCTAATTCTAATGTCCAATACATAGTTTATCCCTCCTTTGTTCGTACTTAAATTTCGTGCAAAAATAGAATTTAAATTAAAAAAACAAATGTTATTTTCTTTTTTATATTACAACGTTAGAAAATGTAACCCTACGGATAGTAAGTCAATAATTTTAATTGAAAAACCTGTATTCCCGGAGGAATTTACCTCTTTGATTGTATCATTATTAAGCAAAAATGGTCACAAAAAATTCAATACCAGCTTGTCAAATGATCAACTTTCATAATAAATACTAATAAAAGATTTTAATAAAATCAAGTTATTAACATTATTTACCAAACAATATTATCATATTTGAGCCTGGTTTTAGCAGTAAGTGCTAAAACAACCTGTAATTTATTATAAATCTTGCATCAATTACTACGTAAATGAGTGACGAAAAGATAATATTTTCGATGGCCGGGGTAACAAAAACTTACCCTCCACAAAAAACTGTACTAAAAAATATATACCTCTCTTTCTTTTATGGCGCTAAAATTGGTGTGTTGGGTTTGAATGGTTCAGGGAAATCGTCCCTGCTCAGGATTATAGCTGGTATTGACAGGGAACATCAGGGCGAAGTGGTATTTTCCCCGGGTTACTCTATTGGATTATTGGAGCAGGAGCCAATGCTTGACGACAACAAAACAGTAAAGGAAGTAGTAGAGGAAGCAGTACAGGAAATTGTCGATTTACTTCGTGAATTTGAGGAAATCAATGAGAAATTTGCCGATCCGGCAGTTATTGAAGATCCCGATGCTATGGAAAAACTCATCGAAAAGCAAGGGCAGGTCCAGGAAAAACTCGATCATCATAATGCCTGGGAACTGGATACACGGCTGGAAAAAGCGATGGATGCTTTAAGAACACCGCCTTCGGAGGCAAAAATAAAAAACCTGTCGGGGGGTGAAAAAAGAAGGGTGGCGCTATGTCGTTTGCTATTGCAGGAACCTGATGTGCTGCTATTGGATGAACCTACCAACCATCTCGATGCCGAATCGGTACAATGGCTGGAAATGCATTTGCAACAATACAAAGGCACAGTCATCGCTGTAACCCATGACCGCTACTTTCTCGATAATGTCGCTGGCTGGATACTTGAACTGGACAGGGGGGAAGGTATTCCGTGGAAAGGCAATTATTCATCCTGGCTGGAACAGAAAAGAGAACGGCTGGCCAAAGAGGAAAAGACCGAGTCGAAGCGTCAGAAAACTTTGGAGCGTGAATTGGAATGGATAAGAATGACGCCAAAGGGCAGGCAGGCCAAGGCCAAAGCCAGATTGACGGCTTATGATAAATTGGTCGGGGAGGAAAGCAAGGAAAAGGAGGCAAAACTCGAATTGTTTATCCCGGCAGGGTCCAGGTTAGGTAATAAAGTGATCGAGGTGGACAAAGTATCCAAATCCTTTGGCGACAAATTGCTATTCGAAAACCTTAGCTTCTCATTGCCGCAGGGTGGCATTGTAGGTGTTATAGGGCCAAATGGTGCTGGAAAAACCACGCTGTTTAACCTTATCACTGGTAAAGAAAAACCTGATAGTGGCACATTTGAAGTGGGCAGTACAGTAGATATAGCATATGTTGATCAGGGCCACGATATACTGGACCCCGACAAAACCGTATGGCAAACCATTTCAGCGGGAAACGAGTTGATTGAACTCGGAGGTAAGCAAGTCAATTCAAGGGCTTATGTAAGCAAGTTTAACTTTAGTGGATCGGACCAGGAGAAAAAGGTAAGCGTATTATCCGGTGGTGAAAGAAACCGTGTGCACCTCGCCCTGACCTTAAAAAAAGGGGCTAACCTTCTTTTATTGGATGAACCTACCAACGACCTGGATGTCAATACATTGAGGGCTTTGGAAGTGGCCCTGGAAAATTTTGGCGGATGTGCTGTTGTCATATCCCACGACAGGTGGTTCCTCGACCGGATCGCCACCCACATCCTGGCCTTTGAAGGTGATTCCATTGTTTATTGGTTTGAGGGCAATTATTCCGATTATGAAGAAAACCGAAAGAAACGATTGGGGGTTGGGGGTCCGAAAAGGATAAGGTATAAAAAAATGATCTAAGATTGATAATAACTCTTCTTTTTTTCAGGATATGGTGTATTGGTAAGGACGATACCTGCTAGCCACCGGGCCCTAACTGAAATTAAAAAAATTCATCTTAGAATAAAGATAAGTTTTCAAAATAGGCAATCTAGCCTATGAATCAAGTTGGTAGCTTATTTAATTAATATGGGGTTAAACTTCACGACCCTCTACCGAAGAAGTATAAAAAGCCCCGGAGGTATTGTCATAAACCAATCCTCCGGGATACAATCCCGGACTTTTTATTGATAACACATTAGGAAGTTGAGCCTACAGATCGATAGTTGAAATGCTACCCATAGTGACTATCATCAAAAATATTTTTTGCTTAATTTTCAATATTTTCATAATTTATATTTTTGTTGCTATTTATTAAGGCAAAGGTATTTTGAAACAGAGCAGGCAAATATCTTATTAAGTTCGAAAAACATAAAAATAAGCTCAATTAAACCTTAGAGATTACCTTAGACACCATTTATATTTTCTGATAAGTTAAAGTCAAATGTCAAAGGAAACCTTTCCCGAAAAATGTTATTGGAATAAAAAGCACGCAGGATAATCTGAAAAGAAAAATAAGCGCAAAAGAAAATATCATAGTAATGGTAAGCTTTTCAATTTATGCTACTCTAAAGGTGAACTGGGATGAGAAGAAATTAAAAAGTTTAATTTAGTCAAACTGATTACTTCATGGCTACATTGTTCTCCTAACAATAAAATATCCGGAGGCAAGGTCTTGTTCAAATAGAACACCTGATGGGAGCAACCGATTAAAGGTTACTTTAAGGCAAGCACTAATATTATAGAATAATTTAAATGACATGCATTTGATAAGGGAGATCATTAGCAATCTTCAGCCACCACCAGAAGTCCGACGATAATTATCTGGAATATGTTAGCTTACGCACAACAATACAATCCTCTTATTATGTACGAAAGCTTAGACCAATAAAGAAAATTAAAAGTAAAAGAACCACAGAAACAAATCGCCAATTTGAACAAAAAAACAGAAGCCCTAAAATCTGTTTGATACCGTTTTGACAAAGGACAGGACGGTCGTTGCTTAGAATTAAATAAAAATCGATATTGATATGAAGCTCATTAAGAGTGTTAAACTATGCTAAAGAGCAAATAAATACAAATACAAAAATGATAGAGGAGGGATCGCTTACATTTTCTCTGCAATCAAAAAAGGACAAACAGTTTTTGACATTGGAGCACATAAAGCTGGTTATTTATACTTCATATTAAAGCAAGTGGGTTGCAAAGGCACGGTTTTCGCTTTTGAACCACAACCTAATCTTCATCAGTATATCACCAATATTAAAGCACTCTTCAAGTGGGAAAATTTGACAATTGAAAATTTGGCATTATCAGATCCTAAAGAGACAGTGACACTTTATGTTCCAACAAATAAAGTAAGCAAAGAGTCTTCACCAGGGGCGACAATCGTTGAGAAAATAAAACATCCCGGGTTTATTGCAACCGAAACTGTATCGACTGAAACATTAGACTTTTACTGCAACCAATATAACATTAAACCAGATTTTTTAAAAATTGATGTTGAAGGAAATGAGCTAAAAATTTTTCAGGGAGGTGTGGACACATTAAAAAAATACAAACCGAAAATTATTGTTGAAATTGAAGCTGGGCATGTTGGACAAGAAAGAGTACTAGAAACATTTGAGTTCATGGAATCCTTGGGCTATAAAGGGCATTTCATACATGGCTTAAATCGTATTCCCTTAGCAAACTTTAGTTTAAGCAAATATCAAAATACAAATGACATGAAAAACTATTGTAACAACTTTGTGTTTGAGTAAATATTAACTGTCTGCAATCGAGTGAGATGCTCTCTTATCGGAGGTGCTGATTAAAAAATGGCCACCCTAAAAGAATGGCCGTTATCAAATTAAATTTTGCTAAATTAATGCAGGTAAGCTCTGCCGTTTATAATTGTTATCAGTTCATCAGTACCATCTCCATTTATATCCATCATCCACTCCCAGCCTGCACTACTCCACACATTAAATGTTGCGGTAACAGGCCCGGTACAATTATGGCAACCTACTGTGGGATTCCGATATAGAAGTGGTGAGAACGATGGCAGATATTGCCTCTGCCACAGATAACTACCAGCATAAGCTGAAATAAATTCATCGTAACCATCTCCGTTTTCATCACCTTGCCAGACAAAATCTCCTCCCCACGGTACAAGGAAATTATTAAGAGTTAATGGCACATAAGCACGTGAGGTATTCGTAAAATTTCCTGACGATTCTGATACCTTTATCAAAACATCGGGCCCGTCAAGCGAAACAATATCATCCCTACCATCATTATTGAAATCGCCAGCAAACGTATAGTTCGACGGACCATATTGTCCATTGGTACTCTCAGTCCTACTTTCGAAGTGAAAGTTACCACCTGACATTGACGATTCTTTTATATAAACATCCGTTCCGTTTAGGGATGCGATGTCATCCAATCCATCACCATTAAAGTCACCAGCGAAGGTATAGCCACTGCCACCCCATGAATCAGCAACATTCAAGGTTCTATTCGAAAAGTTATTGTCGGACATATTTAGCTTGACATATGCAAGACCACCATCGAAGGAAACGATATCGCTACGGCCGTTACCATCAAAATCTCCTGCAAAAGTATAACCGGCGCCGCCGTATACACCATTAGTGATCCAGGTTGCACTGGTAAAATTGGTATAACTATCAGGTGGGCTACCTTGGCCAAGTTTCATAAGGGCCTGATTTCCGGAAAGAGAGGCAAAATCTTCCCTTCCATCTCCATTAAAATCTCCCACAAAAGTCCATGCTCTTGGGGCCCAAGTACCGTCTATATCAATAAAAACACTCAAATTATGGCCATTAAACCGTCCATTTTTCACACTTTGCTGATTTTTGTATTCATTTAATATACTATCAATCTCAGCGTTATTTAGGGGCACCTTATTGCCTTGCTCATCTAAATAAACAGCATAGTTATCCTCTGAAACTAGCTGGGTATCATTGGAAGTCTGAAGATCCACATCTTCTTGACAACTCAATGCTAACAGAAGCGCTGGAAGAACTAAATTGATTTTTTTCATCAAAACAATTAAATATCTTCCGTTACCAGCTTATTTTATTCCTGCTTTTATTACCAGGAGGTAAAGATCAACTGAAGTGACCTATCTAGTTCTAGTTTGTACCTTAAATCTGCAGGTTTGGCCGAAATTCAGGAAAAGGGTAGTGAGTATATACAGTTGAAAGTCTAAAGTATAATCACGAATCATATTTTTGCTTTCCAAACATTGTTAAGTTCAAGTTCAGTTGGAGAAATTTGCTTGATTAGCCCTGTTTTTTAAGAATAAAAGCACCATGGGGTTATCCATAGCTTATTTTTTGGTGCCCTTATGATTTATAGTTCTTCATGGGCTGGGTGGGGGCGTTTACGTTTCAAAATCAATGTGTCCCTTGACTCTTAGCTTCATGGTACTGGCCGATTTGATACATTTGACCAGGATGCAGATGAAGCGGAAGATCAATTTTTTTCGGTCGATCGGTTGGTCGAAGTCTGGCTACTTTAGTGTAAAGGATTTGGATGAGGTGATCATATAAATTTTTGCAAATCGCTGTAAGCAGCAGCTAAACGGTATTTTGATCCAATGTTGAAAAGGGTATGTGATTCCGGCAAAAATCATTTTTAAGGATGTCCAACTACCTCCTGTGTGCCCCTTATTCATTGTAGAAATCAACCACTTGATGGACAAGTGGACATTTGTGTATCATTGGTGAACATGCCTGAGTAAAAGCATACTTCTCCTGTAAAAGCGTTTAATTGTCCATTACATCGATTTACCTTGGTCACCACCAGTTTGTAGGGGATCATGAGGAGATCCTGATGCCACTGTTTATTACTCATAGGGGGGATAAAAAAATATTACCCCGGTAGATAATCTCCTTGTCTGCCTCTGTTTTTCCCCGGTTTTCAACCTGTTATATGGTATCAATAGTGAGTTGGATCTGCCTTGCCCTTATATAAAAAAGGTTCGTATTTTTACTGATTTCAACCAGGACGAAAAACTTGTAGGATGCCGAGTCGATCTCAAAATTTATCTACGTTTATATGTTCTGTTTTTAATACTTTAAACATCCTGCGAAGAAGAGCCTGTTGTAGAATCTATGGATTACTGTTCCCCACGTAAACGATTTTATTGCCTTTGATTCCTACACTGGGCGTATAACCAAAATTGTTTGCAGTAGGTCATCTGAGCATCCGCTTTGTGGTTGACTAATCTAAAAAAATAAAAAGTTAATGAAAAAATCAGTTGAATTCGTTTTCAAAGTACTCGATTACATGCATTTTTAATAATTTTTCCTGCTCCAGCAAATCAAAGTTGGGTAGTTTTTTCTTTAGCTTCCAATGTGGCCACCCTTCCTCATCCAAGCCTTCCAACTCATAAAAACCTGAGTAACTCAATACCTTACAAATAGCGATATGCATCAGGTCCTGTTTTTCTTCTTTTGAAAAATACCTTTTTCCCTTACCTAATTCCTGCACTCCGATTAAAAATAACACACTGTTAAGGTCGGCTGGTTTTTTGCCGATAACCTCTTTCAGCTCGTTTAACAACCTTTGCCAGCTTCTTTCCAGTTCCAGATCTTTTTTGTACATGGCTTCCTTCCGGTTCTTTTTTTCTTATTTTTTTTTAAATTAGGGTATTACTGTACTAATACCTCCCCCTCCCGGGAATACAATTTTAGCCTGAACAAATATAGGTGCTATTTTTTTAAACCAAATGAATATCTGATGATAAAGGATTTTTTCAACTTGATTTTTCCCCGTTGTTGTCTCGCCTGTGGGCAGGCTTTAATTCGCCAGGAAAGACTCCTTTGTACGTATTGTCATGCCCGTTTACCGATTACCAATTACCATTTGGCTGCTGACAATCCCTTGATGTTGCGGTTTTATGGCAAAGTTAAGGTAAATGAAGTATTTAGTTATTTGAAGTTTATTAAAGGCGGGATAACGCAAAAAGTGTTGCATAGCATTAAATACGATAATTACCCGGAATTGGGCCAGTTGCTGGGGAGGTGGTTTGCCTGTGAATTGATCAGGATGGGTAAATTGAACGATGTTGATTTGATTGTTCCTGTGCCTTTGCACAAATCCAGGCGAAGGAAACGGGGTTACAATCAAAGCGAGTATGTAGCTAAGGGTTTTGCGACAGCTTGTAAAATCCCCTGCTCAAACCGGGTGTTAGCCAGAATAGCGAAAAGCACGAGCCAGGCTAAAAAAAAGGACAGGTTGGAAAGGTGGCAGAATGTCCACAACATATTTGCGGTAAAACAGCCCGAACTGGTATCAGGCAAACATATTCTGGTCATAGATGATGTCCTTACCACCGGCGCCACTCTGGAAGCCTGTGCCCACCCTCTCCTCGAAGCAGGTTGCAAAACAGTCAGCTTCGCAACCCTGGCCGCAGCCATCTAAACCATTATCCAAAGATCTGCCTACTCTCCCCTGACTCCACTCCCCCAAATCCTAACTACCTTTCTCCCAATCTTGTAGATCCCTGAATCCTAACTCCTCCACTACCACTTCACCCCAACAAAAAACCCCAACGTTCAACGCCAGGGTTCCTTCGCTTAAATAATTTCCTGAATCTTAGTAGTTGGATCCTGCCCTGATCATAGCGCAACGGAAACCGATTGTAGCAGTCGAAGAGTCTTGCTCTAAAAATCTTCTGGTACCTGGCGACATCCAGTAGGCGACATCTTTCCAGGATCCTCCTTTATAAACCCTTACTTTGTCGTTTATTAAGGAATTGTAGTTTTCGTAATCATAATATTTTTCAGCTTCATCCAGGATACCGTCCCTCCTGATAGGGTTAAGGTCATCCATGTCCTGGAAAGAAAGTGGTCTGTATACATCCTGCACCCACTCGTTTACATTTCCTGCCATGTGATATAATCCGAAATCATTGGGAGGGAATTCGTAAGCATAAGCAGTGATCATTGCACCATCATTGAGTTTACCTGCGATACCTGCATAGTCACCCCGTCCTCTTTTGAAGTTAGCCAGGAAATAACCCATTTTCTTGCCATAAGGATTTCTTACAGCGTGGCCGTCCCATGGATAGACCCTTTGGTGTGTTTGATTTTCGTCCAGCCACTGAGTTCCAATAAGTCCTTGTGCCGCATATTCCCACTCAGCTTCTGTAGGAAGCCTGTAATCAGGTAGCACCACGCCACTTTCAAGGGCAATCCTTCCGCCGGACTCTGCGGGAATCTCTATGCCTGCATCCTCAGCCAGCTTGAGGTTTACCATGGCGGTTCTCCACTTACAGAAGTCATTGGCCTGGATCCAGCTTACCCCTACTACCGGATAATATCTAAAACCGGGATATCTTAAATAATGCTCTCTGTAAGGATCATTGAAAGCAAGATCACTAGTCCATACAGTGGTATCGGGTAAGGCCGATTGGTAAAACTCGCGGGATGAGTCTAATTTTACATAATATAGATACTCCAGCCAATGAATATTACTTACCTCGGTTTCGTCCATATAAAAAGAGGCAACCGTCACTGTTCTTTCAATGTTGTCTCTTGAATTCATAATATCTTCCTCAAAAGATCCCAATACGGACCGGCCTCCTTCGATGAAAACCAGGTTGGGTCCTTCAGGTTGTCCCTGATAGTCACTTACCTGAAATCCTCCATCACTGTTATATTCCAAACCTGTAGCTGTACTGATACCACCAGGGTTTTCAGCAGTAGGGCGACTTTTTTTGCATGAGGAAAGAAAGGACAAAATACACACAACAAGGAATGCGCCTTTTAATAAGCTCATTATTTTGTTCATAACCTGTTTAAATTTTATTCAATCTAAAAATAACAACTACTGTAAAACAATCTTGTAACATCCTGGAGCACTCCGGGATGATTTTTATTATTTAAGCGAACCCAAATTTCTTATTTATTGGGGGATTTTAATTTCGATTAATATCTTAAATCCAATAGATGTAATATTCCCAGGTATTTTAATATTTTTTGACGCCTTCGATCATGTCTTTGAAGAAACAAATTGAAGGCTCATCACAACCAGAAACACACACTACACTTATATAAATCAGGAAATGATGGTTTTATTGTGTAAAATACCTGGTTTTTTGAGTTACAAAATAATTAACACACCTAACAAAAATAAAGTTTGACAGGCTTTAAACATAATCTTCCGCTTACTTTTTAATTGAAGACAGGAATTTTTTCCGGATAAAAATAATGAGGCCCGCAAAGATCCAATAAACCTTTACTTTTTGAAGCCTGGCTTCACATCACCATTGTACAACCATAGCAGTTAACCGGTAGCGTATTGAAGGCCCGCTAACAGGTTTCAATCCCGGCTTTTGATGGCAATTCCGCCATCCTCATTAAAGATTTTTCTTATTTAAAAGATATTTTGGATGTTTTTTGATGTCAACACTTTTTTCCCGGACCATTGCCTCCCTCATGGTCTAATTCCTAATCAGTTATTACTGAAATATTAAGCGACCTGGCAGTCTTTCGAATCAAATCCCAGGCTTGATGGACATGCTGTTCATTGACATCTGTATTGCCTACCACCATTCGTAATGTAAAAAAACCGTTCAATTTGGTGTGGCTCATGAATAATTTACCGCTGTCATTTAAAATGTGCATTAACTTTTCATTGAGGGCGTTTGATTCTCCCTGACTTAAAGACCTGTCCGGCTGGTACCTGAAGCATACCAAATTAAGGGGAACCGGAGCCATCAATACAAAATCATCGCTTCCCTCAATTTGTTCTTTTAACCAAATGGCTATTTGCATATGTCCCCGCAGTTTTTGCCGGAGACCTTCCACCCCAAAATTTCTAATCACAAACCATAGTTTCAAAGCCCTGAATCGGCGCCCAAGCTGTATGCCCCAATCACGGTAATTGTTAACCTCGTTGTCTTCTCCTGTGCGCAAGTACTCAGGTGTTTCAGAGAAAGTGTTTACAAGGGCCTCGGGGTCCCTGACAAAATAGGCGGTACAGTCAAAATTCGTAAACATCCATTTATGCGGATTAAAAACGAAAGAGTCTGCTTTATCGGCGCCAGCCGCCAGTTCCCGGTATTCAGGACAGATCAGCGCCGTACCGGCGTAGGCGGCATCTACATGGTGCCAGATATTGTATTTTTTCGAAATTTCACTGATAGCAGCCACGGGATCGATGGCTGTACTTCCGGTGGTGCCAAAAGCAGAAATTATACATAGGGGCTGATACCCCTTGTCGATGTCCAGGCGGATTGTGTCTTCCAGCGCCTCCGGAATCATGGCGAAATCTTTGTCTACAGTAATCTTTCTAAGATTCTCGCTACCAAGGCCTGCAATGCGCACGGCCTTATCTATGGAAGAATGTACCTCCTCCGAACTGTAAACAATGAACTTTTTTTGGCCGTAAAAGCCGTGTTTATTAATGCTGAAGTTGGTGGCTTTCTCCCTTGCCGTAAGGATGGCGCACAATGTAGCCGTAGAAGCAGTGTCCTGAATGACACCTGTGAAATCTCCGGGCAATCCGATCATGTCACGGAGCCATTCCATCATGCGTTCTTCGAGTTCTGTGGCTGCCGGTGACGTAATCCAACTCATACATTGTGCCCCCATGGCAGCAGTGATCATTTCCGCCAGAACAGAAGGCTTGCTTTTATTTCCGGGAAAATAGGCAAAAAAATTCGGGTTGTGCCAATGGGTCATTCCCGGCAGAATTTTCTCCCTGAAGTCCTGCATAATATCGTCAAATGCTTCACTTTGTGGGGGCGGAAAGGCTGGAATACCAGCTTTTATCTCGCCCGGTTTAACCTGGGCTTTTACTGGAAAATCTTCGATGTTTTCAAAATAAGAGGCCATCCAGCCCACCACCTTTTCTGCCTCTGATTCAAATTCTTTTATATTCATATGGTTAATATTTGTACCTTTCATATGACTGGATTCCCAACCTGGCGCATGCGACCGTGGCTCTTGCCAATCCTATACCTGGTCCATGTCTTTGACCAGGATTTTATAGTACGGAGTTTTTAGCTCATATTTATTAGGAAAATAAAACGTCAAATGCTTCTGATTACCCTATCCAGGCCTTACAAAAGCCGAGCCAGTGCTTCCGTATTAATCTTTCGCACGAGACCGGCCCGAAATAAGGACGATAATATGGCTTCCAACAAAGTTACTTCCGATTGTACCTAATGTAAAAACAGAGAGGCATAAAATAATGTTTCATTCCATTTTGTGCCTTCACCAAAAATCAATAACCGTTTTCTATCGCCCCCATAAACAATGCAGTGCCAAACAAGGCAAATATCAGGAAGCTTAAAACGATCGATATAGCAAGCCATATTAAAGCTGCTTTGGCATAGTTGGCTTTGCTTACAGGTGTACCACTCCCAAATCCCCAGACAAAAAGCATAACAATGCCGATAATTGGCAGCGCAGTAACCAAAATGGTCACTACCCAATCGCCCACTGAAATCGGGGCTTCATTTTGTTGGCTATTAAAATCTTCCATAAAATGAGATGCTATAAGTGAATTGAATTTTACTAACAAACAAGAAGGTAAGCATTAGTTTTATGAGAAACAAATACTAACTGTTAAGCTTTCTCAACACGAGATTGGACATACTACGCCGGTCTTCGACATTTACGGTTTTCAGTGGTTCAACCAGGGTCAGAGGATGCGTTTCCAAGAGTTTTCCCAACAGTTTTTTTGTTAGCAGGAATCGGATACTGCCATCCGGGACCTCATATTGATGGTTGGCCAGGGCGATGACTTTGTTTTCCAGGCCTATGTTGGAAGCCATGCGAATAAAAATACTGCCTTCTGGTTTAAGTACCCGTACCAGCTCCCTTATCATAGCCTCAAAATGGCTTTCATTTTGAGCAAAATGTAAGACAGCGCTGCATATAATGTGGTCGAAAAACCAGTCTTCATGTGGAAGCTTGTCAATGTTTCCGATGGAAATCCGTGTTTGATCATACGAGGGATCAATGGAGCGTGTCAGGAATCTGAGCATATTCAGCGCCGACTCGTTTTTATCAATGCCAAAGACATCGAATTGATTATTTAGGAAATAAATCATGTTCCTTCCCTCCCCACAACCTGCGTCCAGGATTTTATTCCCTTTTTCGTACCTGCCCTTCAGAATTTGATCGAGGAGGTAAATATCGATATTTCCCAGCGCTTTATTGAGCGTTTGTACATTCATTATTCCGGTAGTTTTCCAGGCTTTCCCGAAAGGCCCTGCTGCCCAGTTCAATCAATTCTTTAGACCGGTAAAACTCAAAGGTGCCACATACTTTGCGTGATACATTGACAACGATATCCGGTTTGTACCTGTCCAGGATAAGCGTACTCAACTGGTCCTGCATCAGATCGAAAGAGCGATTCATGAGGTCAAAAAATCCCAGCTTTTTTGGGGCTGACTTTTTATTAGGATATAAGTCCATCCACCTCTCCATAAACTGGCTTACATTTTTTAAAATATCGGATTCCCTTTTTTTCTCCTGCTTGGTTTGAAAGGGTGGCCTTGTGTAAGGTGCGTTGTCGTTTACATTGACCACCACCAATAAATCATCCGGTGTTCTTTTAACATATTTGATGGGAATAGGATTAAGCACCCCCCCGTCTACCAGCAAGCGGCCTTCGGTACGGATAGGTTTTACCACGGTCGGGATGGCGGTGGAGGCCCTTAAAGCATAAAAAAGGCTTCCTTTTTCAAAGACTATCTCTTCGTTGTTAAGAATGTCGGTGGCCACCGCGGCATAGTGAATTTTGAAATCTTCGATGTTTCCATCATCGAGCCGTTTGGTTAATTCACTGATAACCCTTTCCCCCCTGATAAATCCTGTGGTACTGAAAGTGAAGTCAATAAGTTTAAAAACGTCAAGTTTGTCGAGGTTACACACAAATTCCTTGTAGTCATTCAGTTTTCCCAGGGCATACATACCTCCCACAAAGGCGCCTATGGAGGAACCTGCAATGGATTTGATTTCAAAACCCTCGTTAATCAGGCCTTCAATAACGCCAATCTGAGCAATGCCCCTGGCCCCGCCGCTGCTTAACACAAGAGAAACTGGTTTACTCATTAATTTTATTGTGATTTTTGCTAAATTATTTAATTAACTTTGCTTTATCAATTGTGGTACCTATAATCTAAAAAAATGATAAGTCCGTTTCACCTTGCTTTTCCGGTCAAAGACCTGGATGTTACCAGGAAGTTTTACCAGGAGTTGATAGGCTGTAAAATCGGCCGCACCTCTGATCGATGGATTGATTTTGACTTTTTTGGCAACCAGGTCACAGCACATCTGAAGCCAGAGGAGTTGCAAAAACCGGCTACCAATCCGGTAGATGGTGAGGAGGTACCGGTAAGGCATTTCGGTGCCATCCTGGAATGGCAACAGTGGCATGATATGGCGGATCGGCTGAAGGAGAAAAAAATTAGCTTTGTGATTGAACCTTATATTCGATTCAAAGGACAACCCGGTGAGCAGGCGACCATGTTTTTTTATGACCCCAGTGGCAATGCGCTGGAATTTAAATCGTTTAAAGATAAATCCCGTATTTTCGCCACCTAAAACCTTGAATTTAAGTATCCGGTTGATCCACCTGTATTCTTTTAGCATATTTAAACAACTTCGGCTTCGGGCCTATGTATTAGTTTTGTGATGATGAATGAAAACGCTGGCTTTAACATCAGGAGACCTGCAAATGGGTATGGCAAATATGCATTGACAGTTGTTTTATTGGCAACTATCGGTTTTATCCAGGGCTACAACAGGGCAATGGCCGACAATGGCGGGCCTGTGTTGCACCTCAGGGTTTTTAATTACAACCAGGAAATCCCCGAAGACATTGTATCTGCCAGAAGCGCTGCCTTTGTTTTGGTCGAAAATGAAAACACGAACAGGACTGCCTGGAAGGATCTATCTACAGAGGTGCACAAAATGATGGTAAGGACAGGCACTGACGTTATTGGGTACTACAACATCTATGACGTATTTGCCGGGCCGGAAACGCAACGTTATTTTGCCGAGGATTTGCTGAAAAGGGAGGTCAAAAATATTTTGATCATAGAAAACCAGCAGGGTTCCATCCGCCTTACTGTCACTAAATTTAATGAACAAGGCACTTTCATGGATCATGGCCAAAATGCCTGGAAGTCTGAGAACCGGGATCTGCAAAAGGTTTTGGGCGATTACAGGCGGGCGATAGGAAACAGTGGCCAGAGACGGACTAACTTTTTAATGGCAGACTTCCCTGAGTTTTTTGAGGATACCAGGCTGATCAAAAAACAAAGGTTTGAAATCTTTAACCAGGATTTGAAGCTTGATAAACTCGCAGTGCCTGTGTTTCCGGGGCTAAAGCTTCCACCGGGAAGTGAAACAGAAAATACCGCAAATCCGGTAAGGGAGAAAATACTTTCATATCAACAACGTTGGAAAGTCGATAGTCTTGAACTGGCAGGAATCATGAAAAGCTATCCTTTTGCTTATGGTTTTGTAGGAGAGGACATTGACGAAAAAAAATTAAGGGATCAAGGCTACCAGTTTATTTTATATTACCTGCACACAAGTGGTAAAGTGATCCATAAGTTGCTTAATTATAAAAGTGATAAAAATGTTACCGATAATAGCACTATGAAGTCATCAGGAGGCAAGCCGGAGCTTGTTACGCTTCGGGCTCATCGACCCGTTTACAAATATTATATAAAACATATTTTTTCAGGGGAAGTCTATTTGGGAGACACCTGGGATGCTGCGGAAAACTGGCAAAAAGCACTATTGAACCACATAAACGGGATCAAATCGAAAATAAAACAATAATCAGAAATCTTTGAATTGTACTAAAACCCTTTTTTGCAGGAATCAAGAAATAAGGGAATAATTATCCGATTTCTGTGATAAAAAAAGAAGAAAAACAATACCGGCTGGCGCCGAATTGCTTTTCTTCAAGAGTCCCAAATTAAAAAAAACAGCTATGGAAATTTCTTTAAATTTAAGGTTTAAATATGTATAAGATATATTTGTCTTTTATTATGTGCTGTTTATCTAAATTTTCTTTTTCAGTATTCTAATTTTTATATTTTTGGAAAAGAACAATTTTATATCTATTTTGATAAAACATTTACGAGCACTATATTATACAATTAATTCGAATAAATCAAGATGTCCGAACATTTTAGCCCTAAAAAGTTCGAAAAATTTGGAAGATACCTCCGGCATTTCAGGAAAAAACGAGGTCTGAGTCAGGAGTTGTTTGCCAACAGATTAAACGAACTTACCGGATTGAACGTTAGAAAGAACACCATTAGCAATTACGAAACCAGTACAAGTTTCCCGGCTGTAGGAATTATTCCATACATTGCTGTTCTGCTGGAGGTAACCATTGATGAGTTATTTCATGGTGAGCGTCGGCATGATTTGGCTTCACGGATCAGGAAAGATGACTCTCCCGTTATCGCCCACAAAATCGTGAACGAGACCGTTGAGACTACCCTTGATCTTAACGCGATCACCAAGATAAAGCTGGAGAGAAAGGATTTAAAAGATCTTTCGGAAGAGGATTTGCGTGCCGAACTGAAAAAGCAGTATGAGGTCTCTGATCAGTTGCTGGAGGAGCTTATGCGATTGAAAGATTTGGTTATTTACCTGAGCAGCCGGATCACCGGTTTCGACCAATAGGCTAATAGATTCATCTCCATTTTTCCTTTGCATCAACAAAGGGGTGGTAAAGTACAGACTTTTCATTAACCCACCACTTTTAAGACTCCTTCTTTATTTTAATAACAGCCCGCTTTCCTTCCGAATTGAAACCACAGGAGGGAATTTATTATCTTGATTTCCAAAATATCATTAAAACCCTTATATTTAACGCTGATGGTTCTTTCAACCTGCGATACATTTGAACTTAAACTAAGCTGAGAGACATATAGTTGGTTTTTGGGGTTAGGGTAAAGATATTTTTCCTGGATCATGAAACGCTTGAACTATGGTCGAGTGGTTAATAGTGTCAGATTATAAATATGGGGAGGATCGGGATCATGAATTGAGATTTGCTGTTAAAAAATGCACTATTAAAGGTTACGGAAATTAAAAGGAGACCCTCCCCAAAGCTCTTTAATGTAATTTTACATTTATTTTATACATATATGTCATAAAATTTGTATATTCACCAAAATGAACGTTAAATATGATGCAATGTTAATAAAAATTAACATATATGTCAAATAAAATCTAAATAATAATCCTCCGGTAATGAAAAAAAATAATTTCTTCGGTAATAATCTCAGAAGATTAAGAAAGGGTATGGGTATGAGCCAGACTGTACTGGCAGAACGCATCAACGAATTAACTGGTGCAAAACTAAGGCATAACGTTATTTCCAATTATGAAAATGGTATCACCCTGCCATCCCTTGGGTTGGTACCGACTATTGCGTCAATTTTAAATATCTCGGTTGATATGTTGCTCGGTGTAAAGCAGGAGGAGGAAGAGAAAAAAGAAGAATTGGCGGCTGAACTTTCAAAGGAAGAACGTCTGGAACAGTTGAAGGCTGAGCATTTGGATCTTCAACCATTTTTACATATTCCAAGGGTTAATGTTAAGATACTCAGCCGCCAGGAATTGATTGAGGTTCTGGAAGAACAATATGATTTGATCGATCAATTGTTAAAAGAGGTTACCCGCCTAAAGGACGATAATATCCGGACCAAGGAAAAGTTATTTGATCTGCGCGAGAAGTTCGAGACTTATCTGGGCAGATAGCAATAATTACTAAATATCCTTTATATCGTCCCACATTTGCCTGATAAAGTTTTTAAACCTTTTTTCGCGGTAATACAACAGCGTAAGGAGTCCCAAAACCAGCACTGCAGCGATAACTATTATCCGGAATGACCGGTTTCGAATGTTTTTTGCTTTTTTCCGGAGGTATTGGGCTTCTTCTTTCATTTCATCATTGATCATTACCACAAACAAAGCCCCAAAAGAATGGGCCGAGGTATTGCAATATTGCAAGACAAGGTGCTAACAACCGCATTGCTGGACAGGATACTGTATAGATGTGAGATTATAAAACTGCAAGGGAATAGTTATCGCATGCAGCACCGTAAAACCATTTTTGAGCCTGGAAATTTGTACATCGCTGTTTTCCATTTTCTGTACATGACAACTTGCCGAAAAATTTGCATTATTACTTGCTGGTAACACATGTCTTATTTAACCTAATTCAGGCTTAAAGGCCTTTTTAGTGCTAGTTCATTTTTATCTAATGGAGATTCTATTACACTTTTTCAACCTCATCACAACTTTAGACATCCCTGATATCCTCCCACATCTGCTTTATAAAGTTTTTAAACCTTTTTTCACGGTAATACAGCAAGATAAGTAGTCCCAAAACTACAACTACGGCAATGACTATTATCCACAGCGATCGTTTTTGAATGCTTTTTTCTTTTTTCTGGAGATACTGGGCTTCTTCTTTAATTTCGCCATGGTCAACAATCAGAGTAGTTACCTTCTGATCTTTTTCAAGTTTAAGCTCATCAATGTAATCGATAAATTCTTTATTCAAATTAAGTATTTTATTGAAATCTTCCGGACTAAAATGTTTTTTATTTTTGTAAGCTTCAACCAATAATTCAGAGGCTTCTTTTAGTTTGGGATACATACGATCATTGTCTAAAATGTTAAAGGTTTCTTCCAAAAAAGCAATAGCTGTTTCAGGTTGATTTTGAAGAAGTGCAAGTTTGCTTATATTAATAAGCGTGCTGGCAACTGATTCGGGGTTAGCATATTGCTTTTTAAAGACCATGGCTTTTTCGAAATACTCCGATGCTTTTTGGTAATCACCTTCTTCCCTGTAAGTTTCACCTATGTTATTATAAGCCATACCAAGCCGGCGGGCTTTGTTTTCAGCCGAATCTATATGTATAATGGCCTGGAAATAGTACTTTCTGGCTGTAGAATAATTCTCTTGATAATAATAAATAATTCCTTTCAAGTTGATCAAATCATTCACCCGTTCAGAAGATGATAGTTCATTTGCATATTCCGTAGCCTTATCTAAATATATAAGACTTTGGTCATAATTTTTATCTCTCATCTCACATAACGTAAGGTTAAAATAATTTCTGGTAAGCTTAGATAAATCGTTGAAACGCTGGTTTATTTTGATGGATTGGAAAAAATAACTTCTGGCTTTTTCGAACTTCTTAGCATTCATAAAAATAGTGCCTATGTTGTTATAAATATTGGCAATTGTTGAGTCTTCACCCTGTCTAAGATAATAAGTCTTGGCTTTTAAATAGTACTCCAGGGCAACGTTATCGTTTTCTAAACTACCCGTTACCCAAGCCATCATCCAATATGCATCTGCCTTGTCCTGATCTGTTCCAAATTCCTCACAAATTTTCAGGTAGCTTTCGGTAAACTCCAGGGACTTTTTCAGATCATAATCAAGTGTCAATTTGCCCAACTTCCTTAAAATGGGCATTTTATCTTTTGGGTACCTGGCACTTTTGTAAGCCTGATACAAACTGTCTTCCTGTTTAAATGATGCTGGTTTTTGGAAATTGATATTAACCAAAGTTAAACTGGCCAAAGCAATAAAAAATTTCATGAGCATTGAAATTTAGACTATATTAAACCCTGGTTAGCTCGAAAAATAAAATTTGGGGGTCTCAGTTATTTTTAACTTTTATGAGTTAAAAGCCAACTGTTATTTTTTCGTTGTTATTGTAAAAGTATCATCCTCCAACATTCGTTGAAAACTTTTTCCTAGCACTCCCTTCATCTGGTTTAGTGTTTCAACAATCTCCTGGGATTTACGTTGCGCCCTTTTTAAGGCCCGGTTCATAAGAAAAATTAAAAACAAAAATACTGTAATGATCAAAACTCCTGCCCAAATAAGATATAATTTAGTATTTTGAAGTTGTCCGATATTGGCTTGTAGATCTTGTTTTTCAAAGGATCTATCAAGCATATATTGATTGTGTTGTTCTATCAACTGCTTTCTCATTTGCTGCGTAAGTCGAAACTGTTTGGATAAAATCTTATTATAAGCCAGTAGAGGTGATAAATCAAGGTTTAAACCTTGGTTGTTGGCCGAGTCATAGGCCTTGGTTATCTCTTCAATAGCCCCGGTTAAATCCTCATCTATTTTATTCACATCCATTAAAGAAATAGATTCTCCTAAAAAAGTGGTTGCGCGGCTATAGTCATTTTTCATCAGATACAGTTTGCCCAAATTTTGTAAAGTATAGGCGGTAGTTTTAGGTTTATTGAGAAATCTTTTTTCCTTCAGAGCTTTATCGAAATAGGCATGTGCTTTTTCAAAATCCCCTTGTTTACTAAATGTTTCACCTATATTATTGTATGCTATGCCTAAAATTTTTGATTTATTTACAAGACTGTCAATGTTGTTTATTGACTCGAAATACATTTCCCTGGCTTTTCTGTAATCTCCAGCTTCATGATTAATCATACCAACTAAATTGTAAAGGATGTTGATGTATTTATCGTTTTGATCCCTAATAGACAGCGCGAGTGCTCGCTCGGCATATTTAAAAGCATCATCGAAATTTTGCTCTTTCCATTTACCCATGCTTATACTTCTATATGTATTAATAATCTTTGGGTTAAGATTTAGATCTTCGTAGATAGCTAGCGCGTCATAATAGTATTGATAAGCCTTATCAAATTCACTTACCTCCTTAAAAATATTGCCAATATTTTTGAATCCGTCACCAATTCTTTCCTTCAACCCGGCCAATCTACCCCAGTGAATTGCCAAAAGGTAGTTTTCATAAGACTTATCCAGATTTCCCAACTTTTTGTTTAACCATGCCAATGCCCAAAATGAATTTGATTTGTGATCTAACCTATCCGAAGAGATAGCAAGTTTATTATATTCTAAAGCATATTTGAAAGATAAGTCTAAATCCTTCGCTAAGGTTTCAAAATAAATTTCCCAATACAAATCCAGTCTTTCTTCTGTTTGTTCGGTGGAATTTATTTTCTCAAGAAGATTTTGCAAATTATCATTAGCCACCGCTACAGCACTAGAAAAAAGTACAACGATAAATATTAGACAAAATCTTTTCATAAAGCTTTAGATTTGGCTGAAGTTCTAACTAGATCGAAAAGATATAAAATTATTCCGATTTTACATATTCTAAAATAAAAAAAGCGGGAATTAAATTCCCGCTTTCATCATGGTTGACCAGAACTGTTTTGCCGGGACTGTTCATCTTCATCACCAGTGTGTTCTGGCGCTGTAACTTCTTCTACCTCAATTTGTGGGGTAACATCATCGGTCTCTTCTGTACAAGCGTTAAAAACAAAACCACTCATTACAACTGCGATAATTACGAATAACTTTTTCATAGCATTTAAAGATTAATTGATTAATAAAATAGTTTTTGAATTATTAAAATATTAAATTGTATTATTTGAATATATCATTTCCCGAGAACCGCAGATCTTGCCTGAGCAAAATCCATTTTTGCCTGTTTCCACACATAATGTTCCCGCCGGCTGAGCATAATTATTCCGGGAAGTCTATAAGAGAGGTTTTAAGTGGTGTAGCAGTTTAATTTGGGACTCCCGTTCGCTCCTAAGTCTGTTGTTTTAATGTCAAAAACAGGCAAAAAAAACGAATTTGTTATTTCTTTACATGTTTTTTGTATATACAAAATAATATTTGTCAGCCAGTTTTACAAAATTTCTTCCAATCTTTGATGAACGATTAATCGATAATTTTGGTATATCGATTACTTATTTACTGGTTTTCAGTAAATAACCTACATCATATTTCAGGGAAAATTTTTCCCCTGAAAAACAGGTTAACAGGCTTTTTTTAGCCATTCTTTCAGGCTTTTGCAATAATATGGTATTGCCTTTTGGATTACAACCTTAAATTTTTCTAGATTAAATCAGCCGGATCATGTACTGCTTTTTGCTAGTGTCAAAAGGGAACGATAATAAGATCGAACCTTATTTACGTAATGCTTGTGTGTTAACAACAGTTGCATTTTTTAAAGGTTCGTTTTTAGACGTCAGACGGTTCTGGCAATTCCGATTATCGCGAGTATTTATACTCACATGTTAACGTAATTGTACGATTCCCGGAAACGTAGCTTTTCCTGAAAAATGGAGATTGCAGAAAACGGCCAAGACAAAATTCAGGTTTTGTAAAATACTACCCTGCTATTTTAAAGCACCTCAAATATGCTTATCTTTGACCAAATAAAATTTCGTTACCCAAGAAAAAAATGACCATAAATTCCAAATTAGATAAAATCGACCGAAAAATATTAGAAATATTACAGTCCAATGCTAAAATCACCAATGCCCAGCTTTCCAAGGAGATTGGTTTATCACCTGCGCCAACACTGGAAAGGGTCAAAAAGCTTGAAAACTCTGGCATCATCCACAGCTACCACGCCAAACTGGACATGTCCAAAATTGGTCTGGGTGTCAGCACTTTTGTACACGTGTCGTTGAAAGGCCATAACAAGGAAAATATAGAAACCTTTCTTAAAGAGATCCGCAACATTGACGAAATCATCGAATGTCACCATATTACCGGCACCGGCGATTTTATTCTGAAAATCGTGGCCACTGACATTGCTTCCTATCAAAAGCTGATGCTGGAAAAAGTGAGTGATATCAAAGTTATCGACAGCCTGCAGTCCATGGTGATATTGTCAACCTTCAAGGACAGGAAAGTGCTGCCTATCCCCGAATAGCCGGTGGGGTTTTACAGTGGTTATGGAATAATATTGTGTGTCATCATATTCCAAGATATCTTATTATCAATGATTACTATGATGCCAATTATCCGGATGCGCTTAAAAATGTACTTTATAAATTGAGTTTGGAAGGTTTTAAAGTGGAGTTGGTAGAGAGGATAGGAGTGAATGGGATTTATTATATGAAACGGTTAAACGACTAATCATACAGGTGCATAAAGTTATCCCGGTTGGCTAATACAGAATAGTTGAGTATGATGTCTTTTCTGCCTTGCCTTCCCAGTCTTTGTCTTAAGTCAATATCGACTAATAGCTTTTTTAAATTCTCATTCCATTCATCTTCAGTGGCGCACAAAAATCCATTTTCTCCATGACGAACAATTTTTGAATTCACTCCCACGGGAGAAACCAAAGCGGGGATATTCAGTGAAAGATATTGCAGTGCCTTAAAGCCACATTTGCCTTTGGACCATTGGTCTTCCGAAAGAGGCATCACCCCGATATCTATTTTAAGGAGATCTTCGATTTCTGTTTCTTTATTCCATGGGAGGAATTCAATTGATTTCAAAGGTAAATCTGGTGGTTGATTGGAAATGATCAAAAAGGTAAAATAAAACTGCTTTTCCAGTTTTTGTAAAATCGGAACGAGCATCTTCAGATAGGGTAAAGTAGAATGTGTCCCGGTCCAGCCAATTACCGGCTTTCCTAGTTTCTTTGGCTGCGGGTACAGCACGGGGTTATGGAGGTTTTCAGTATCAATAGTGGTTGGATTAAGCACCACATTTTTGTTAAATTGCCTAGCGTAATCAAACAGATAATCATTTCCCGCACTGATTTTATAACTCCATTTGCAAATGGAGCCTACCTTGTTATGCCATTTTAATCTGGCTGCCAACCGGTTAGTTTGGGAGGTATTGGGCAACCAGATGGCATCATCGAAATCGTATATGATCTTTTTTTTAAGGACTTTAGCGATCCACCATTCAAACACCGGTGGGCCAACCGGCGCAGCCTCCCGATGAATAAATACGTAGTCATATTCAAAAAGCCCAAAAAGCACCAGGAATTTTCGCTTGATTAGACTTTTGATTATCCCCCATAATTTACTCTTAAACTTCCCACGTTGATACAAGATTTTCCATGTTGCCTCATCAAGAAAAGGAGCAATGTCATATCGTATCCTCTGATGATTAAAAAAATGAAGATATTGTTCGAAGCGGAAACGCTGGGAGGGGGCTTGGCGTGTTGGATAAGGGACCAGGAAAACTATTTTCATCAAATTCCGATTCTTTCAGCTTTGAAATCTAGCCCTAAAATTAGAATAAATAAAATGGAAGGTTAAATTTGTGGAATTGAAAGATTGACATGACCAGTAAAGATTTCATAGTTACACCTTTTGTTTTGCTTATAATTTATGTTGTAGCATATTTAGTTCGACCAAAATTTACAGATAATGTAACTAAAAGATATTTCATCCCCGGGTTAACCGTAAAAATTTTTGGTGCATTAGCTGTGGGTTTTATCTATCAGTTTTACTATGATGGAGGTGATACTTTCAATTTTTATAATGATAGTAAACTTATTTGGAAAGCCTTCCTTGAATCTCCTATGAAGGCATTTAAATTAATTTTTTTGGCTTCTGGTACTCATTTTCCGGATACATATATTTATTCCTCCCAAATGCATTTTTACAATGACAGTGCTTCATACATGGTAGTTTGTATTGCGGCTTTTTTTGGTTTGTTTACATTCAATACGTACTCATCAATCGCAGTTCTTTTCGCGGCTACATGTTACATTGGCGTTTGGTCCCTTTATCAGATTTTTTATTTTCTTTACCCAGCTCTGCATAGAAAAATTGCACTAGCCATATTGTTTATACCTACCGTCTTTTTTTGGGGTTCCGGCATTTTCAAGGATACGATTACCTTTGGATGCCTGGGAGTTTTAACCTATACTTTATATAAAATATTTATTCGGAAAGAAAGCTTGGTTATCAATGCAATTATTTTAGTTATTTCGTTTTGGTTTATCTACAAAATCAAAGTATACATCCTTTTAAGTTTTTTACCATCCATTGTAATTTGGGTAGTTTCAAAAAATCTAAGTTTAATCAAATTAAAGTTCGTGAAATACACAATAATGCCCCTTGTCATTATTTTGGCTTTTGTGATTTCTTATCACGGTTTGATTGCTGTATCCCAATACGATCCTCGCTATTCGTTTGAACAAATAGCAACTACAGCCAAGATTACCGCATATGATATTGCTTTCTTTTCTGGCCGTGACGCAGGATCAACATATGTATTGGGAGAAATGGATGGTACATTCTCTGGCTTATTGACTCTTGGCCCGCAGGCAATAAATGTTGCGTTATTTAGACCCTACTTATGGGAAGTAAAAAACCCTTTAATGCTTCTTTCAGCTTTGGAAGCATTAATATTCCTCTATTTTACCATTAAAACTATATTAAGCAGATGGTTCCTAAGTATTATAAAACATGTTTTTAAACCCGAGGTACTGTTTTGCTTGACCTTTGCTCTCACCTTTGCATTTGCCACTGGTATTTCAACTTACAACTTTGGTTCTCTATCACGTTACAAAATTCCGATGATTCCTTTTTATTTGCTTTCTCTTTTTATCATTCAGCATAACTTATCTCAAACTATCAAGTATCAAGATAAAACAAAAAAGCTTGTGAGACTTTATTAAAACTCTAGTGAACTTCTAAAATTGAAATAAATTAATTAGTCTTGCATTCTATTAGAAAAATATGATGAACAGAATTATTGTAGATGCCGACAAAAGCTCGTTTTCATTGAATATCAGGGAATTGCTCAGTTATAGGGATCTATTCTATGTACTTTCATATCGTGATTTAAGGGTTAGATATGCCCAAACGTTTCTTGGCCTCCTTTGGGCAGGTATTCAACCCATTGCCACTTTAATGATATTAACTTTAATTTTCGGGCGTGCCATCAGTGTAGACACTGGAGGTATCCCTTATCCTTTGTTTGCATTAGCAGGCATGACAGTCTGGAATTATTTTTCTTTTGTAATGGCCCAATCAGGCAGCTCTATAATTTTGGCACAGGAGATGGTAAAAAAAATATATTTTCCAAGAATAATAATTCCATTTTCCAAAGGTATTGTTGGGTTCGTAGATTTTTTAATAACTTTTTTATTTCTAATGGTATTAATGTTTTATTACAATTATACCCCAACAATAAGAATATTATATAGTTTGTTATTTATTCTTTTAACCGTGTTAGCATCACTAGGTGTCGGGGTATGGCTAAGTGCCTTGACAATTAGATATAGAGATTTTCAACATATAGTTCCGTTTATGGTACAATTGGGTCTGTATGTGACACCTATAGCCTACCCAAGTACTTTAATTCCGGAGAAGTATTTATTGTATTATTATATAAATCCAATGGCTGGGATTGTAGAGGGATTCAGGTGGTCATTGATAGGCGGTTTGCCTTTAAATCAATATGTTTATATCTCTTTTGTATGTGCTTTTTTGTTGTTCATTTCGGGTCTGATTTATTTTAAAAGGACCGAAAAAATAATAGCTGATATTGTTTAATTGCTTTTGTTGTTATGTCAGAATTTGCCGTGAAGGTTGAAAGATTAAGTAAATATTATCAAATTGGTAATACCAGAAGTGCAAGTCTACGTGAGTCCATAAGTGCCAGAATTAAGAGCTTTACAAAAGGTAAGTCGTCTGAAAAAGGAATATTTTGGGCTCTTGATGACATCAATTTTACACTAAAAAAAGGTGTAGCAATGGGTATTATTGGGAATAACGGTGCTGGCAAAAGCACATTGCTCAAAATACTTTCAAGGATCACAGAACCTTCTAAGGGTCGGTTCGAAATGAATGGTAAAGTTTCATCTCTTCTTGAAGTGGGTACCGGTTTTCATCCTGAATTAACCGGGAGGGAAAATGTTTATTTAAATGGTACTATTCTAGGCATGAAAAGAAGGGAGGTTAAAAACAAATTCGATGAAATTGTTACATTTTCCGGTGTTGAAAAATTCATTGATACACCAGTAAAACATTATAGCAGTGGCATGAAGGTTAGATTGGCATTTGCGGTAGCGGCCCATTTAGAACCGGAAATTTTAATTATAGATGAAGTATTAGCGGTAGGCGATATCGAATTTCAAAAAAAATGCTTAGGGAAGATGAATGAAGTCACTGGGAATGGAAGAAGTGTGCTATTCGTTAGTCACAATATGGGTGCAGTTTCAAAACTATGTGATTACGGCATTCTTTTACAAGATGGAAAGGTAAAAAAGCAAGGTGACATTCAGGAGGTAATTAGGGATTATACAAATAAAGCAACTTCGTCAAACTTATACTTAAAAGAAAGTTTAGAGAATGACAAGAGTCATAATATTGTAAGAGTATACACGACAAATAGTAACCAACAGTCTGAAAGTTATTTCAAACATGATGAGAATATTTTTCTTCATATAGAGTTTGTCGCCTCAGAGTTGGTAAGAGATTTGAACATATGTATCTCTGTGTATAATGATATCGGAAGGGCAATATTTACTTCAGATCGATCTTTAGAAAACTATAAAATAGGTATTGAATGTATAAATAAGGCTATAGTAAAAATACCAGCAAATTTATTGACTAACGGCGAATACTCATTTTTAGCTGCTATACACAATCCGTATAGCGGTGCTATTGAATACTTAGAGTATATTTGTCCCATCTCAGTACAGGATAATGGCACTCCATATCTAAAATATGTAGGTCGTTGGTTCCATGGTGACGTTTTTGTGGATTGCCATTGGGATTTCTCATGAATTTTAAATTGGAATATATGGATTCGGATTTATCGCAAATAGAATATAATGGAATTAAAATTTATTACAGGAAAGGTTCAACAGATGAGGATGTAATTACTTACAGTCTGGAACAGGATATCTTTCTCAAGGAAATTCGGGACTTTAAGTTAACTCATGATGTCAACTTAATTGATATTGGTGCTCATATAGGGACATTTTCTATAATCGCTTCTCAAAAAGCCCCAAATGGAAAAATATATGCTGTAGAAGCATCTAAAGATACTTTCAGCATTTTGAATAAAACTGTTGAAGAAAACAACTTACATAACATTATTTGTGTAAATTCAGCAATTTCCAAATCTGATGGAACAGAGAAGTTATTTCTAAGTCCGGAAAACTGGGAACATAGCATTACAAAAAAATTTACTGGCGAATTTGAGCTTGTTAAATCATTGTCTTTAAAGACCTTTTTTCAAAAATATGATTTGAAATCTTGTGATTTAATAAAATTTAATTGTGAAGGTGCTGAGTTCGGTATTGTATTTTCTACGCCTCCAGAAGTTCTAAAGAAAATTAAAATGATGCTTATTTTGTTTCATGAAGATATGGTGGATGATAAAAATCACAACAGAAACACGTTAAAAGAATATCTTAGAAAAAATAATTTTTTGATAAGAACTGTCGGTGAAAATGAAATTAGAGGTTGGATTATAGCTAAAAATAAATCTTTTTACTCCGTATCCGGACATAATTGGTTTGTCATGAAGGACTTTTTTACAAAAAAAGCCAGCTCCTTTTTAAATAGAGTAATACGGAAATTCAAAAATGTATAGACATAAGTAAACATGAATATGCAATTGTTGAACTTAATTTTTGAGGATGTTATGAATAAAATAAGTAGCTCTAAGACTTAAAATCAAAAGATTAAAAATTCTATACAAAAACTTCATTTTGGGTCATGGGTTTTGCCAAATTGACGTTACTCTAGCCTATTCGAAATGATTAAAAAGGTATTCCTACAAACCAGGTTTACCCAAACAAGTACACCAATTTACAAAAATAAAGGTTTTTGGAACAGCGTCTGTGCTAATGAAATTTGCTAGCTTAAATGAACATACTTTAATTATGCATATCGCAGAAACTATCTAACAGGAAAACCCGGTTTCAGCGTAGTACCTTAGTTAATTTAAAAAGAGATTTTAATATCCGAATTTGAAATATCGATTACAAAATAAATATTAATATGAAAAATAAAAGAATATTTGTAACAGGAGGTGCTGGGTTCATAGGTAGTCATTTGGTAGAAAAACTTGTTGAACTTGAAAATGAAGTGGTAGTGGTTGATAATTTGTTAAGAGGTAACAAAATACCGAGTGATGTATTTAAGAAAATTGAATTTCATAATGCGGATGTGCGGGATATTAGTAAAATTTTAAAACTTAGTCGAGGTGCAGATGTAATATTGCATTTTGCGGCCATATTAGGTGTAGATATTGTGGCTGATAATCCGGTGGAGACAATGGATACGGAGGCTGTAGGGATGCAAAATATCGCTCAGGCCGCTGTTAAAAATAATATACCAAAAATATTATATGCATCTACCAGTGGAGTTTATGGACATAATGCACTGGAAAAAAGTGTTACTGAAGACATTATGATTGATCCAAAAACAAGTTATGCTATGGCTAAACGATACAATGAGATTTATTTGGGGGCGTTACATGAAGAAAAAGGGATCAATGCGATTGCACTAAGGTTTTTCAATGTATATGGACTAAGACAGGATAATCGAATGGTCACTCCACGTTTTTTTGAACAGGCTATTAGTAATAAGCCAATTACTGTTTTTGGTAATGGTAATCAAACAAGAGATTTTACCTATATAGATGATACCGTAAAAGCTACCATAGAGCTTGGCGAAAAAGTCAATGGTTTTGAAATTTTTAATGTAGCAAATGAAGAGGAAATAGCAATTGGTACATTAGCCAATAAGATTAAAGAAATCTCTAATTCATCATCGGAGATTGTCTACATCAATGCACCAATAAAGAGATACGACTACGAAGTGGGTAGACGATTTGGTAGCTCAGAGAAACTTTTTAAGAATATTGGATATAAACCCTCCACAGGTATCGATGAGGGACTTAATGTCATTTACAAAGACATGCTTAAAAGTAAAAGTATTGAAGAAGCATGATGAACAATGAATTACCATTGGTGTCTGTGTTAATGACTTCATTTAACTCTGAAAAATTTATTGCAGAAGCTATAAGGAGCATTATCAATCAAACATATGCTAATTGGGAGTTACTTATAGCTGATGATTGCTCCACAGATTCTACCAGAGAAGTCATAGCCTCTTTTGATGATGAAAGGATTCGGGTCTATCACAATAGTGTAAATCAACATTATTTAAGAACCAGGAACAGATTGGCTAATAAGATAAAGGGCGATTTCATTACTTTGCTGGACTCTGATGATTTGTGTACTCCTGATAGATTGGAAAAACAATTGAAAGCTTTTAAAGATGATCCAGAGTTGGGGTTGTGTGGATGCTTTGTGAGATACATTGATGTTTCTGGGAAAGAATTAGATATTCCCTACGAAAAGCCTACTGAGTATAATGAAATCCGTAAAAAAATAAAAAATGAGAATGTTTTTACTGGCTCAACTATTCTTGTAAAAAAGAGTATTTGGATTGATATAGGGGGATATAGAGATTTTTTTAATTCCTTGGGATACGAAGATTACGATTTAACCTCGAGAATAGTGGAAAAGTATAAATGTATTAATATTCCTGACAAATTATATATATACAGACAATATCCGGAATCCTCATCAAAATCTAATCTATTGTTCAACCCCTTTAAACTCCATGGTTATGCGTTAATTCAGAAGTTTATAGCTGAGAGAAGTGGCGATGGGGTGGACAGTCTTGAGAAAGGAGATATTCCTGGCATAATCAATTTTGTTATGGAAAAACATAAACCGTATGTAGAGGATCCGTCTTACATTTACAGGGTGTTTATGTGGTCACATTTGAATCGAAAAATGTTCTGGCTTGCCTTTTCATATTCAATGAAAGCAATCCAAATTAAACCACTAAAATTCATCAATCACAAAACTCTGGTATTATTCTTTCTGATTTATCTGGGTATTATTAAAAACTGAATTACCACAATAATTGTCACCACGTTATCAGCTATTGCCCATTAACAACCTTAAAGCATTTTTTTGATATCTTAAAGTCTTTTTGGCTGAGATATTTCATTTATATAAAACATATGATTATAAGTTATTTGAGCGAAGACTACCGAATATCTCGGGTTTGGTCTACAGGTTATCCTTTCCATTAAATGCTAACCTGACAATTTTACAATATCATCTACAAAATCCTTATAGTTTAATTCCGCGTTGTAAAGTTTATTCCATACTTTACGAGCATAGACTCTCTTGTCCTCCATTTCTTGTGGTGACAGGTTGATAAAATTCAGAACCTTTTCTGCTAATTCTTCAATAGTGGGATTGGCACTGACCAAATAACCACTTTTATTACCAACTATTTCGGAATTGCCTCCAACATTGGTTGCTAAAACAGGTGTGCCCGCAGAAATGGCTTCCATAATAGATACAGGAATACCTTCATATTCACTCAAACTAATAAACAAGTCAAAATATTCATTACGATAAAGGTTTAAAACTTCTTCATTGGATAGTTGACCAAGAAAAGTTATTTTAATGTTTTGATATTTAATAGTTATTTCATCGCTTTCCTTTTTTATATCTTGATACAATGGACCACTTCCAATATGTGTCCAATTAATATTGATGCCTGTGGAACCTAATGAATATAAAAGCTTTACAATTAGATCGACCCTTTTAAGTGGAATCAAAGAAGAGCACGAGATAAATTTAAAGCTATCCAAACTACTTTTTTTGATATTTCCCTGCAAATCTTTACTACCTAGCCTTGACACAAAAAATTTTTCTTGAAAATTTTCTTGTAAAAGTCTTGAACAATATTGATATCCATGGTCTGAGATAAAATGGATGCTATCCAAATTTTGAAATATTAAAAACCTATGTGGAAGATAGTTTATTTTATTTCTAAAAAAATAAACGTCCCATCCATGCCCTCTTGTAATTACCCTTATCTCTGGATTTTTTCTTTTTAACAAGGCTAGACCAATTGCCATGTTGTTGCACCAATATGAATATCCCAAAGTATCTTGCAGGATTAATTTTTCTTTTTTAGTTATGCCTATTATAAAATTGCATAAATTTTGACCTTTTCTAAGTGAAGTCAATATAGTTGATAAAATTTGATAGGTTGGAAATATTTTATACCTGAAAATGATGATATGAAATTCTTTCCAGAACATACGGTTAAATAAATACTTTAGACTTGCAATCTTTTCAGATAGAGTTGGCAGATAAGAGAAATAGTATATTTGTAGATTATCTGGAATATCCCGGATTATCTTTGATGGTTTTGAGTTTGTAATAATGAAAATTTTATTGAATTTTTTTGATAGTATTGGTATTTCACTTTCGAGAAAGGTTTCATACGATCCATAAGGATAGCTTGCAGTTATCAGGAACAACGTCTTTCTATTCATGTAAATTTTTGATATAAAGCAATGAGTTTATCATTTTCAGTTTTGATGGCCAACTACAACAATGGCAAATATATAAAAGATGCAATAAACAGTATTTTAGCACAAACCTATAAAAATTGGGAGTTAATTATTGTAGATGATGCGTCTACGGATAATTCGGTTGAAATCGTTGAATCTATAGCTCGTTCTGATCATCGAGTAAAGCTATTTATAAATAGTAAAAACGGAAATTGTGGTTACACCAAACACAGAGCTGCCAAAATGGCCTCTGGTGACATACTAGGTTATTTGGACCCCGATGATACTTTAGAAATTAATGCCTTGGAAGAAATGAAGAATTGTCATGAAAGCAGGCCGGATATAGGATTGATTTACTCATCTCATTATATATGTGATGAGGACTTAAATATCAAGCGACTGGCTTATGCTGCCGAAAAGATACCGGAAAATGAAAACTATTTAACCTATGGAAAAGGAGTAACTCATTTCGCTACTTTTAAAAGAAAATGTTATCTGAAAACAACTGGAATCAATCCTTACTTTAAAAGAGCGGTGGATCAAGATTTGTATTATAAACTAGAAGAAGTTTGCACCTTATATTTTCTTAACAAACCACTTTACAAATATCGAATCCATGAAGGTGGCATCTCAACTTTAAAAAACCTTTCAAAATCAAGATACTGGTTCGTAAAAGCTAAACATGATGCCTATTTACGACGAAAAAGCCTAAAACACATTAAAAATATTAGCAAAAAAGAACTCAATGCTTGGTATAGTATTTTATATGTAAGCAAAGCTTCGGATTCTTTGAAAAGGAAGAATATCCTTAAGATGTTTTGTTGGATTATCTTATCCATTTTGAAAAGCCCCATTGATAAATATTTTATTTTAAAACTGAAGACACTGTTTCTAAATACCAGGTTTCATAAGCTTTACAAATCCGCAATTTCTAAAAGTTTTAAAGAATGACTAAAACAATATTTATTTTTGCATACTACAGCTACAAAGATCCAATTTTCCAAAGTGCCGTACTTCCCTATTTTGCAGGATTATCAAAATCCAATAATTTTAAGTTTGTTTTATTGACTTTTGAACAAAAAAGATTTCAACTTTCTAAAACGGAGGCTTCCAAAATAAGAAAAAGACTATTTGCACAAAATATATTGTGGTACAGAACTTATTGGCATTCAGGTAAATTTAAACTTGTGAAAAAATCCTTTGACTTTTTATGGGGGATAGCTTTTTCAGTATTCCTCGTTTTGCGGTATAATGCAAAAATTATTTACTCCGAGGGTTTTCCTGGTGCAATTATTGGGCATTTTTTAAGTACAATTACCTTCAAACCTCATATTGTGCATACTTTTGAACCGCATTCTGAGTACATGGTTGAGGCGGGTGTCTGGAATAAAGATTCTTGGGAGTATAAACTATCGAGAAAATATGAGTCAAAGGTTGCGGCAAATTGTGCAGTTATCTTGACCGCTACAAATAAAATGATAACTAAACTTGAAAATATTGGAATTAAAGGTGAAATATATAGAGTCCCTTCTTGTGTAGATACCAATATATTCAGATTTGATCCCCAATTAAGAGCCCAGATTAGAAGAAACCATAATATTAGAGACAATGAATGTGTTTTGACTTATCTGGGTAAATTTGGTGGGATGTATATGGAAACAGAATTATTTGATTTTTACAGAGTTTGTAAGGAAAATTCAAAAATAAAGTTTAAATTCTTTTTACTTACCAGTGAAGAAGAGTCTAAGTTGTTTGATTGGATACAGTCAAGGGATTTGATAAAAGAAGATTTTGTCATAAAGTTTGTTAAAAAAGAAGAAGTACCGGCATATCTATCGGCATCGGATTTTGGTGTTGTTGCCGTTAGGCAAAAGCCTAGTAAAGTCTATTGTTCCCCAATAAAGGATGGTGAATATTGGTCATGTGGGTTGCCAATAATAATACCAGAGGGAATTTCGGACGATTATCTTTTTGCCACTCAACACAAAATAGGGTTCACAATAAAAGATATGTCAAAAAATTCATTTTTAGCCACAGTGCATGAAATTGAAAATCTATTTCTTTCTCAAGAAAAACACAAAATTAGGGAGAGATGTAGAAATTTTATCATTAAGGATAGATCAGTCAAAAACTATCAACCTCTCTATAGCAAAATATTCAATAAAATTTAATAAATGTAAGTTATTTAAATTAATAGTAATAAGAAGATCGAAAATATTAAGCTAGCTTTACATAAAGAAAAACGTAGTGAAGATAGTGAGGTTTTTTGTTGGAGTGGTATTGCTATTACCCTATACAGTTTATTCTCAATGTCCAACAGTGGATTTTAACATTCAAACAAATGGATGTATAAATGAAAACATATTGATTGACAACTCGTCTTTTGGAGTCTCAGATTTTGAATGGGATTTTTGTCCGAATGACTTTGAGTCCTCACCCATAATAGGCAATACAGACGTTGCATCGGCGTCAGTGCCTCTAGGTTTTAAATTGGTATTTGATGGGGAAAATTGGTATGGGTTTATTACCAATAGAGGAACCAGCAAAATCTTTAGACTGGATTATGGAAATAATTTAGATAATTCCTTCCCTGAAGTTGTGGATTTAGGTAATCCTGGCGGCTTTTTGAATCAACCAGAAGCAATTGATATAATTAAAGTAGGAAACTTTTGGTATTGTCTAGTTACTAAAAATATTTCAAATCCTGGTAACGATCTTATTCTTTTGGAACTGGGAGAGAATATTGAAAATGATACCCCATCTGTCGTATCTCTTGGAAATTTCGGTATTAGCTCGAAGATCAGAGGTGTCAAAGCTGTTTATGATAGTGGAAATATCTACATAGTCCTTTCAACAGGTAGCAAAAATATAACTATTGTCAATTTTGGAAATTCATTTTATAATACAATTGGAAGTGGTCAGATTATTTCCACTAACAACCTAACTCACGCGAATGCAATTCTTGGGATAGATGTATTAAAAACTTGTGACAATTGGTATGTATTTGCTGCATCTTTTGACGCAAATCGAATTCACAAGCTCAAGTTTGGAAATGATTTGTTTACTCAACCTATTGAAGAAAGTAGTTTCACCTTTTCTGGTATACAAAACCCTTTTAGTGTAAAAGCAGCCCTGATCGGGAGTCAGTCGTATGTTTTGGTAGGTAACTTCAACGATCCTATGATTTTATTGAGATATGACGATATTAGTTCAACTGATACTCCGAATATATTATCACAAGCAACCCATAACATTCCAAGATTGACGGCATTAGATATAGGTTTTCAACGTGGCCGTTATTTTGTAGAAGGAATTCATTATATAGATCATATGCTAACTAAAATTGTTTATGATTCTGTTTGCGATGCTTCTATTACTTACCTAAAAAATGAAAACCCCGGGTCAATTTACTTTTCAAGTCAAGGAAGTTTTGATATAGTTTTAAAGGGTACAGATAATCCTGACAATAAAGCCATCAATTTCAGCAAAAAAACGGTTTCAATTACTAATCTCAGTTCACCTGAAATAGTATTTGATAGAAATGATAATCAATGTTTAACTGTTGTTAACTCATTTTCTTCAACCAATAATACTCCCTCCCAAACTGTTTTAAATTGGATCTGGGATTTTGGGGATGGATCACCGACCAAGACAGGCCAAAACGTATCCCATCAATATTTTAACTCCGGCATCTATAAAGTTGTCCTCCAAGCTGAATCAGCCAATACCTGTAATCAAACTACCTTTGAGAAAATTACAATTTTTGATGAACCAGTTCCGGATTTTACATTACCATTGGGTTTGAATTGTTCCAATCAGGGTCTTTTATTCACGAATACTACCCCTGGTGATTACGGCGATATCATCTCCTGGACCTGGGATTTCGGTGACGGGGAGAACTCCACAGAGGAAAACCCCGTTCATGCTTTTTCTTCAGCCGGAACCTATAATGTCAAATTAACCGGGGCCATTCCTAGCTGCGCCACAGAAACAACTATTTCAGTTGATGTGGTAGAAGGCCCTGCTGTTACCTACTCATTCGCCAACGATTGCTTCAATAATAGCATTACCTTCACCAACAATACCACTGGCACAGATATCACTGGCTACACCTGGAATTTTGGCGATGGAACAACTTCCAATCTGGTTAACCCTACCCATACTTACGCGGCTCCGGGGGACTATACAGTGGTGCTCACGGCTGACAATGCGTTGGGTTGCAGTGTAACCAATGGCCAAACCGTCACTGTATATGCCTTGCCAGAGGTAGCATTTATCAACGAACTGTCCTGTAGCAATGGCACGACACAATTTTTTGACCAAACTACCGCCGCTAATGCGAATATTACCAATTGGGCATGGGATTTTGGGGATGGCAATACTTCTACAGAAAAAGATCCGGCACATATATACCAAACCAGTGGCTCTTTTCTTGTCAGTTTAACTGCCACCACTAATTTTGGTTGTACTGCGACCCTGGAAAAGATGGTGGATGTAATCGCGGGGCCAACTGTTGACTTTGCTATCGATCAGGTTTGCCTGGGTGAAGAATCGCAGTTTGAAGACTTGTCAGAGACCATAGATGGCTCTGCCATCACCTCCCGGTTTTGGGAAATCGACGGTCAGGTATTTACAGAACAGAATCCCACTGCCACCTTTGCATTGCCTGGAACTTACCAGGCAAGTTTAACTGTAACTTCCTCAACTTTTTGCACAGCTATCATTACAAAAGATGTGGTGATTAACCCGTTGCCAGTAGCTGATTTTGGTGCTGAGAATGCTTGTGTTAATGATGCTGTCCGGTTTATAGATGAAAGTATTGTGACCGGCGATGCCATTGGTATTTACCAGTGGAATTTTAGCAATTTGGGTAATTCCTCAGATGCTAATCCTGTTTTTACCTTTGAGGCTACAGGAGATTACGTGGTGGGCTTAACCATTACAACTGAAGCTGGCTGTGTCAGTACAATTAGTAAAAGCATCTCTATTCTCGAGCGGCCTGAAGGAGCTTTTAACACTGACGTATCGCAAGGACCACCTCCATTGATGGTGAATTTTGAGAACAGTTCGATGGGAGCAGATAATTTTAACTGGGACTTTGGTAATGGAGAAAAAAGTGCTGTCACTAACCCGATTTTTACTTTCACGGACTTAGGGCTTTTTGAGGTAATAATGATAGCATCTACTGACGCCGGCTGTGCAGATACAGCAAGGCAAATAATTAACATCGTTGAGCCGATTATGGATGTGGCGATTGAGGGCATGACTACCTTATCTCAGGATGGCAAAACCCGGGTTTCTCTTGACATCAAAAATAATGGCAGCCTGTTTGTCGATAAAGCTGAGATCGCCTTAGAGATTGGCAGTGAGGCATCGGTAACCGAAATCCTGGAACAAACCATCGCCCCCGGTGAATTGGTGGTGTATCCATTAAACATTAGCATTACCAATCGTAACACCACCCCTTATCTTTGTGCCACCCTGGCGCTCCCGGAGTCAGCTTTTGCAGAGGCGAATCTGACAAACAATACTTATTGCATCAACTTGAATGAAAAATCAAACGTAATCGATCCATTTCCTAATCCCACGGATCGGCTGATAACGGTAGGGGTGGTTTTGGAAGAAAGCCAAAAAGTGAACATTTCTATGCACAACGCCATGGGTCAACCAGTCCTTGAACGGGAAATTCCTGAAGCGCCGGAAGGGCTCAATGAATTTCAGGTGGATGTAACCGGGATCGGTAATGGCATTTATTGGTTAAAACTGCAATATGGCAGCTCCGAGGAGGTTTTTAGGGTATTTGTGAGCAAGTAATCACCCATCATATTAGTTTGACTTAAAAACTTAACTTATTTCAGGTCTCAATTAAGAATTGAAACTTTGAAAGGGCAGATAAAAGCAGGATTATTAATTGCTTATTAAAACCTTCACGCTGAAAGTGAAATTAAGTTATCCTATTCTTCAGCATAAGTGGCCTATATTGGCCCATATAACCTGGTGGGCTATCTACTTGTTTGTCATGCAACAATACGAATAGGCTGTTGAAGAGATAGTTTTTTCCACCCGGGACTCCAAAAGTTACCTGGTGTTACCAGCAAGCAAAAGTATATCTATCCGTACTGTTGCTCATCTGTATCCTTCGGCCTGCAGATTAAAAAGCTCGGCATAGCGCCCGCCTCTGGTCAGGAGCTCCTCATGCGTGCCGATTTCCAGGCACTGGCCTTCGTCCAGGACCATGATGCGGTCGGCCATTCTGACGGTGGAGAAGCGGTGGGAGATGAGGACGGCGGTTTTTCCCCTGGTGAGCTCGGTAAACCTTTGGAATACTTCGTGTTCGGCGCGGGCGTCCAGGGCGGCGGTGGGTTCGTCGAGGATCAGTATCTGTGCATCGCGCATGTAAGCACGGCCCAGCGCTACTTTTTGCCATTCCCCTCCGGACAGTTCCACCCCATCGGCAAACCTGCGGCCGATCATTTGATCATATTTTTCAGGAAGCTTGTCGATCACCGTATCTGCCAGGCTTTGCTCGGCTGAATGTACTATTTTTGGTCGGTTGTCTTTTTCGTCGATCCTTCCTACGGCAATGTTATGGTTGGCGGTCATCTGGAATCGGACAAAATCCTGAAATATGACGCCGGTTTCACTTCTGAGGTCTTCCACATTGTATGCTTTTAAATCACGTCCATCCAGTAATATACGGCCTTCGGTAGGGTCGTAAAGTCTGGCCAGCAGTTTTACGACTGTAGTTTTACCGGCGCCATTTTCACCTACCAGGGCCAGTTTTTCTCCTTTTTTCAGGCTGAAATTAAGATTTCTGACAGCCCATTTGTCAGTGTTATGGTATTTGAATCCCACATTTTCAAAGACAAACCCCTCGCGGATGGGGTTCGGAAACTTTAGTGCCTGGCTGTTGGCTTTTATGTTGGGCTCGAGGTTGAAAAAATCGAAGAAATCCTGCAGGTACAGGGCATTTTCGGCGACGCCGGAGAAGCGGTTGAGTATGCTCTCGAACAAGGCGCGCAACCGGAAGAAAGAGCCGGACAAAAACGTCAGATCGCCAATGGTAATATTACCGTTGACCGTGTCCAGGATGATAAAGATATAAGCGGCATAGTATCCGGCACTACCCAGCATGGCAAAAAAACTGCCCCAACCGGCCCGGCGTAAAGACAGATTTTTGTTCAGGTTATAGAATCGGTCGGAGAGTACTTTGAACCGGTCGGTAAGAAACTTGGAGAGACCGAAAATCTTTACCTCTTTGGCAGTTTCGTCGCTGGCGCCGGTGTACCGGAGGTAATCGAGTTCCCGTCTTTCCGGGGTCCAGCTATAGACGAGCGAATAGCTGCGCTCGTTAAAGTGGGTCTCTCCTAAAAAGGCAGGAATAACGGCTATCATTAATAAAACGATGAGCCAGGGGTTGAAGGCTATTAAACCAGCAGCCAAAAATACCATTGTAATGGCGTCCTGCGCCTGGCCCAGCACCTGGGTCATTAGTATCGACCGGCTGATCGTCTGTCGCCTCGCCCGTTCGAGTTTGTCGTAAAAGTCAGAGTCTTCAAATTGGTTCAAATCCAGGTTGGCTGAATGCTGCATCAGGCGGATAGAGGATTTGTTGGCAAACAGGTCGCCGATCAGGCTGTCGAGCAAGGTAGTGCCCCTGTTGAGCATATCGGAAAAAATGGCCAGCAAAAACTCAATGCCTACCAGGGTGAAAAGGTAGATCAATGACTCCTCGGTTTCGGATTGCGATACCCGTATGACCTCGTCGATGATTAATTTGGCGATATAAAGCGTAACCAGGGGAATGGCCGCACGGATCACCCTCAACAGCAAATTGACTAATACCATTTTTGGATTGGTCTGCCAAATCAGCCGGAAAAATTCCGGAAGGTTTTTAAGGGCCTTGAATCGTTCCCGGAACGAGAGTGGTGGTTTTCCTCCGCTTCTGGCAGGCTCCATGGAAGCCCTGAATTTAAATAATCTTTTCCAAATCGACATGGCGTCCCGTCAAATCCTATTTTATATGAAATCTAATGAAAAATGAGGGAATAATTTAGGATCAACAGGTTAATTGATAATGCTGTGGCTTAAAGAAGTTCCTGTTGACTCCAAAAAAAGCCGGATTCGAGGCTAAAAAACTATTATCTGGTTCAGGTTTTGACGGAAGCCTGAAGTAGCTGAAGTATTTTTCATCACACACAAGTTGAAAACCTGCCGTATTTTAGGGACTGTCCAATAAGTACTATATTTCGGCTTGTACATATTTTATTTGCTTTAATGACCAGTACACCCCCCTGTCCCCCCGAGGGAGGATTCAAGTAACGCTAAACCAACTAAAATTCGCCATTTCTTGACCAGATCAAACTTATTGGACAGTTCCGGATGGAGCCAGGAAAAAACTTTTAATCCACTGTGCGGACAACCACCTTGCCAACGGTTTTTCCACTTTGAAATAACCGGACGGCCTGAGGTAAATCGTCCAATGAAAAACTGTGCCCCACCAATGGTGGATCCAGGCGCAGTTCCATCAGGTCGCCGACTACGCGCTTGAATAAGTCATATTTTTCATATAACCATATCAGGTTAAAACCCATCACCGACTTGTTATCCTCGATCAGCTTCTGAGGGTCTACTTTGGGTCGCGTAAGATACTTGTATACCAGCCTAACAAAATCGGGCCGGTTCCCTGACTGCGCGTACCTGGCAGAACCATACACGATGATACGGCCTGTTTTACAAAGTGCCTGATAGCTGTCCTTAAAAAATCTTCCTCCTACACATTCCAACACCAGCGTCAGCTCCCTGGAGTCGAGGGCTTCGGCCAGATTATTTTTGAAGTTTTTGTCTCTGACGATAATTCGGTCATAACCGGCCTTTTCCAGGATGGGTATTTTTGATTTGTGGCCAATACTTCCAATGGTAAAAGCATCGAATTTTTTAGCAATTTGATGAGCCAGTAAACCCACGCCCCCGGCTGCGCTTTGGATGAGTACGGTCTGATGTTTTTTTAGGTGGCCTAATTCGATCAGCGCGTAGTAAGCTGTCAGGGCCTGTACGGGAAAGGCCGCACCTTCCTCGAAAGTCCAGTTTGCCGGCAATGGCACGATATATTTGTGATCGATGTTTAAACGATTTGTATACCCGCCGAATTTAGTTACTCCCATCACCTTGTCACCAATTTGACACGTCCCTGCATTCTGACCGGTTTCAACTATTTCACCGGCATATTCCAACCCGGGAACAAAGCTACCTTCAGGGGTGGCACTATACAATCCGAACATCGCAAAAATATCTGCAAAATTTAATCCGATAGCCCTGACCGCGACCTGTACCTCACCCTCCCGGGGAGGGGCGAGCGATTCTTTGGTCAGCACCAGGTTTTTAAGGTTGCCAGCTTTGGATATCCTCCACGCTTTTCTGTCAACAGGTTGGCTTGAGTGCATATGGTTGCTTATATTATAAAAATAAACTGTTGGTTAAATTTGATTAATATTCATTCAATTAAAAAATCTATTTGTTGTATTTCGGTTTATCTTTTACGAAATATTTATGAACTTAGGGATTGATTTATGATAACACCGTCACCGTTACAAAGAGGTCAGAAAGTAGCTATTGTGGCACCTGCCAAAAGCATTGGTGAAAACGACGTTGATAAGGCCATAGAGATTTTCGAGGCCTGGGGCCTGGAGGTGGTTCTGGGGCGACATCTTTTTTCAACTTTCCATCAGTATGCGGGCAGGGATGGTCAGCGGGCGGCAGATTTACAACGAGCCATAAATGATCCGGAAATCAAGGCAATTTTTTGTGTGAGAGGGGGCTATGGAACAGCCAGGATGATGGATCGAATTGATTTCAATCCATTAAGACGATCGCCTAAATGGGTGGTAGGGTTCAGCGACGTGACTGTCATGTTAAGTCAGTTGCATAATCTGGGCATGGAAAGCGTACACGGTATTATGCCCGGATTGTTTGCTCGCAATGGTACGGAAGGTGCTATCGAAAGCCTTAGAAAGATTTTGTTTGGGGAAGCAGACACTTATTTTATCAACCCGCACCCTCTCAACCGGCCTGGCATAGCCAGGGGAAAGCTGATAGGAGGAAATCTTTCTATATTGTGCCATTCAATAGGTACAGAGTCAGACCTGGTGACTGATGAGGCTATTCTTTTCATTGAAGATGTGGATGAATATTTGTACCGGCTCGACCGTATGATGGTACAGATGAAAAGATCCGGCAAGCTTGAAAATCTGGCAGGTTTAATTGTGGGCCATTTTACGGACATGAAGGACGAGAAGGAGGTGGCTTTTGGAAAAAATGCCTGCGAAATCATTATGGAGCATGTGAGCGAATACGGATATCCCGTTTGCTGTGGCTTCCCCGCAGGTCATCATGTCAACAACCTTGCCTTGCCTATTTCCAGGCATTGTGCCCTCAATGTGGATAAATTTGGTGGTATTCTGACTTTTGGACAAAAAAATTGAATGGTGGATATATGGGTCATACTTTTCACCCTGAAACCCGAAACCCGGCAACCCGTCATACCTAAAAGGCAAAACCAGCGGCTAACCCCGCGATGATGATGAAAGGAGCCGGAATTTTTGTGAACATTAACAAGCCAAACGTACCGACAACCACACCCAGGTTAATCAGGTTAAGATCGATGGGTTTGAATAGCAAAAACGCGGCGGCGATAACCATACCTGAGCTTACAGCGTTAATGCCTTCCAGTGACGCTTTTACAATGCGGTATTTCTTAAGGTTTTCCCAAAACCGGATGATAAAGAATATTAAAAAGGTGCCGGGCAGAAAAATTCCCGCTGCGGAAGTAAGACCACCCAGTATCTGAGTGCCGAAACCGGTTCCCTTCATAGAAATAGAACCCACAAAAGCACTGAAGGAAAAGACCGGACCGGGCAAAGCCTGCATCAATGCATAACCTGTGAGGAATTCCTGATCAGTGAGGTAACCTTTTAAAGTGGTGAATTCCGTGTAAAGGAGGGGAATTAATACTTGTCCTCCACCAAAAATGAGACTTCCGTTCCTGTAAAAATTTTCAAACAACAAAATTATCTTAGACTGGGTAATGGCCCCCAGACCGGCGGCAAAAATAAAAACACCACCCCAGAGGAAGAAATTCCTCCAGTCTATCACGAGCTTTTGCTTTTCTTCAATATCATGCCTTTTGAATTTGAAGGCGGTGATTGCACCACCTAGTAACAGGATGGCAGGAAACACAAAAGGAGAACTGGCCAGGTAAGAAACAATTGAAGAAGCCACCATCAACAAAACGCCCGTTACGGTATTGACTACTTTGGTGGAAATTTTGTAAGCCGCATAGGCCACGAATCCAATAGCCATAGGCTGGATAAACTTGGCAAACTCAATTGAAATGTTGTTTTCCTGCAAATAGGAAATACCAATGCCTGCCACAATCATCATAGTGACGGCTGGCAGCATCCAGGTAAGCAGGGTCAGATAGGCCAGATTGGGGCCTCCTATTTTAAAACCAATGGCCGTGATGGTTTGGGTTGAAGTAGGGCCTGGCAGGATCTGGCAAAGGGCAATCAATTCGATTAACTCCTTTTCATCCAGATACCGCCTTTTGGTGACCATCAGGTCAAACAACATGGCTATATGTGCCTGTGGCCCTCCAAAAGCACTGACGGCAAGAACTAAAACATCCTTTAAATATAAATAGTACCTGACTCTTTTAATCAAATCAGTGAATGATTAGCCGTTTAGATTATTTTTTCAATCCGATTTCAGCCAGCCTTTCATGTAAAAATTCACCTGCAGTCATATCCGTGTATTTTTTTGGATGCTCATCGTCTATGCAGGATTCAAGGCAGGTCAAATTCATCTCCGACCTTGGATGCATAAAAAATGGAATAGAAAACCTGGAGGTTTTCATTAATTCTTTTGGTGGATTTACTACTCTATGAATGGTTGACTTCAATTTGTCGTTGGTTAACCTGGCCATCATGTCACCTACGTTTACTACCAGTTGATCTGGCAATGCTGTAATGGGGATCCACTTTCCATCCCTTCTTAAAACCTGCAATCCATCGGCACTGGCTCCCATGAGTAAAGTAATGAGGTTAATGTCGCCATGCTCTGCGGCTCTTACTGCGTCTTCGGGTACTGCGTCCAGGTTTTCTATGGGGAAGTAATGTATGGGACGCAATATGCTGTTGCCATTGTGCACTTTGTCTTCAAAATAGTGCTCCTCCAGGTTCAAATACAGTGCGATGGCTCTTAATATCTGTTTGCCGGTATTTTCCAGCGTTTTATAGGCTTCCATGCCAACTTCCTCCATTTCAGACAGTTCCCCGGGCCAGATATTATCAGGATATTCAGCCTTGATCGGGTCGCCATCCACTACCTCCTGCCCAATGTGAAAAAATTCTTTTAAATCACCTGTTGTTCTGCCTTTGGCATGTTCTTTTCCTTTGCCAATATAACCCCTCTGTCCGAAAAGCTCCGAAAGCTCGTATTTTTGCTTGATTTCATCTGGCAGGGAAAAAAACTTTTTTACAATGGCATATAACTGTGAAGTCAGGGTGTCAGATAAGCCATGATTTTTAATCGCTACAAATCCGATATTGTTGTAAGCCTCACCCAAAGCAGCCACAAAGCTTTTTTTCTTTTCCACGTCACCCCCTGTGAAGTCTGCCAAATCCAAAGATGGAACCTCATCATATAATATTTCAGACATCAGCGTTAGGTTTTAAGGTTAAACTAGGCTAACTGAAAATACAATATTTTTAAATCAGATCAAATCAATGACTAAAATTATCACATTTTATCATACGGGTTTATGATTCGGATCACGGTTATTCAGCCACCACTATTTCGATAGTGCGGCTCATAGATTCCCCGTAAGAAACGTGTACGCCATCGGCAAACTGCATGGTAATGGTGTGGTTACCTGGTGCCAGTTCAAGTTCTACTTCTGTTTGTCCTTTTCCATAATGGATGTGCGTTGAATCAGCCGGTACAACTTTTCCCTTTTCTATATAACTTCCGTTGATGATCAGGTGGTGGTGGCCTTTTCCTTCATTAATCTGTCCGGCCGGCTCTACCTCCATGCCCCTTACACCCATCGTAATTTTAACAGGGGAGGAAACCGTATCCCCATTTTTTGGCAATATGAAAAATACTTCCGGCGCTACTTTGCTTTCGGCAGTTTCCGGAACTTTCTCAGTTTCTGCTGCCGTCTCATTTGTAGTTTTCGAAGTGCAGGCACTGGTTACAACAATTATTATGATATAAAATAATATTTTTTTCATGGTAGATGAATTTAGTTTTGTACCCGCAAGATATAACGAATAAAACAATTTTGATTGAAATCGAGGCAATAAATTAATGAGAAAAAGGAGGGATTCCGGCAGGAAAACTATCCTGCGTGGAGGGTGGGGGAGCTGCGTCCCGCTCTGCCTTTTGTTGTTCAATAGTTTTTATTGGTTTTTCACTGATGCTGTATTTGTTAAAGGAGATAAGTGTAAAAGGTATTAAGAAGAATAACAAAATGATGTAGGCGAAACCCACATACCGGTGTTGTTGTACTTTCCTGCTAAAGTATCTGGCCAGCGTTACGGGTACCTCTTTGATGACAGGAAGTATCAAAAACAGGAGAATGCCAGCCAGATTGAACACAAAATGTATCATAGCTATGCTGATGGCCGCTTCATTGTGAAACAGCGCAGCCAGAAAAGCTGTTACGGTCGTTCCCAAATTGGCGCCTACGATATAAGGGAAACAATTTCTTAAAGAAATTTTCCGGTTGGCTACGAGGGGAACAATCAGGGAGGTGGTAATGGAACTGGACTGGACGGCCGATGTGAGTATCAGCCCAAATGAGAAGGATTGAAACCTGTTCTTAAAAAAGTAATTTTGAAAATTCTTTTTGGATGTTCCGATAAGCTGGCGGTAAATAATCCAGGATAGAAATTTGATGGAAATAAAAAGCAATATAAATGAAAGTATTACCGGCAATATCCTGTTGTTAAACAGAAAAACAAACTTTTCGCTCAGCCATGTTAAATCATCAATGAATGACAAATTGACAGTATCGAAAAAACTTGTTTCGACAATGGAAATGCTTCTTCCGATTTCAGAGGCAAAAAAAGTTAAGAACCCATAGAACAATTCCAGCGGCAAGAATATAATGGTTAGCAGTATGTTGAGAAAATCGTGAATGACACCGGCTGAAATGGCCCTCCGGAAGGCCCTTTTACTGGTGACAAAGCTCAGGGCCACCAGGCTGGAAGTAAGTGTGGTGCCCACGTTGGCCCCCATGATCATGGGAACAGCGTTTTCCAAACTCAAAGATCCGGTGGCCACGACAGTGACAATCATGGAAGTACTGGTGGAACTGCTTTGAATAATGGCGGTGATGAGCAGGCCGATAAACAAAGCGATAAAAGGGTTTGACGTTGTGTAAAGGATCGATTCAATACTTTCCTTACCGAGACTTTTGAAAGCTGTACTGATCAGGCTGATGGCAAAAAAGAAGAACAACAAAGATATACTGACCAGCAAAATCTGCCAGAGATAGATAAGTAGTTTACTCCTTTTAATATTTTTCAGCGTTATTTGCATCAGATAACGGACGGCTACATACGATTTGCCGGATTTAAAATTTTAGCGCGACAAGACGCGATTAACATTAAATATATTTTTAACTAACATTTAATTAACATAAAAAAGAAAAAGATATAATAAACAGACCTGAATACCATAATCCGAAGATACCCGTATCAGGGATATGTTACAACATGAAAGCAAGAATTATTAAAAACTTAACCGAATCTTCCGCTTATATAGTTTTCAGTTTTGGCGTTGACCGGTTTTGAAAACAATTTAGCGGTTTGCTCATATTCAATTAGTTCACCTACATAAAAAAATGCGGTTTTGTCACTCACCCGCGTAGCTTGTTGCATATTATGTGTAACGATGATAATGGTGTAATTTTTCTTCAGCCCGGTTATCAACTCCTCAATTTTTGCCGTTGAGATCGGGTCTAACGAGGCTGCAGGTTCGTCCATTAAAATAATTCCGGGCTCAACGGCCAAAGCCCTGGCAATACAAAGCCTTTGCTGCTGGCCACCGGACAATGACAGGGCCGACTTATTGAGCGAATCTTTCACTTCTTCCCATAAGGCAGCTTGTGTCAATGACCGTTCAACCACTTCTGACAGTATTTTTTTATTTTTCACGCCCTGTACTTTTAATCCGTATACAACATTTTCGTAGACAGACTTCGGAAAAGGGTTTGGTGTTTGAAAAACCATTCCCACCTTTTGTCGCAGTTCTTCGACTTTTACATTTTTATGGTAAATTTCAATCCCGTCTATCAAAATCTCGCCTTCTTTTCTGAAACCGTCAATATAATCATTCATCCGGTTAAACATGCGTAAAAAGGTAGATTTTCCACATCCCGATGGCCCGATAAATGCCGTAACAGAGTTAGGCATAATGTCCATATCAATATTTTTGAGCACATGGTTATCACCGTAATAGGCATTGACATTTTTTGCTTCTATCTGTTTCATTTCCGTTCTGTTACATCGAGGTGATAATTTTTTTACCAGTTAATTTTTTTCTGCCATTTATTTCTCAGATACACGGCTATGCCATTCATGACAAAAGTCAGAAATAACAGGATGATAATGCCGGCGGCTGCATTGGTGATGAATGCATGTTGTGGCCTTGAAACCCAGTTAAATATTTGAATGGGCAGTACGGTGAACTCATCCATGGGTGTCTGTGCCACAAAGGGCACATAGGCCAACGCGCCAATGACAATAACCGGGGCTGTTTCCCCGATGGCCCGCGAAAGTGCCAGGATAATTCCTGTCATAATCCCTCCGGATGCCGCAGGTAATACCTGATACCAGGTGGTTTGCCATTTGGTCGCACCCATGCCATATGATGCCTGTCTCAGGGAGTCTGGCACGGCCTTTAAAGCTTCGCGTGTAGATACAATGATAATCGGTAGAATCAATAGCGCCAAAGTGAAGGCCCCTGCAAGTAAACTTCCGCCAAAATTCAGGACACGTACAAATATCTCAAGGCCCAACAAGCCATAAATGATCGAAGGCACTCCGGCAAGGTTGGCGATATTTACTTCTATGATCGATGTTAGCCGTGTTTTTTTTCCATATTCTTCAAGATACACACCCGCCGATACCCCAAGCGGGATGCCTATTAGCGCTGTAAGTCCCAGAATCCAGGCGGTACCGGTCCAGGCGGTCAGGATTCCGGCCCTTTCTGGTTTTCGGGAAGGTAGGCTCATCAAAAAATCCAGGTCAATCCTCCCCAAACCTTCTACCAGAATATTGCCAATGAATATTGCCAGAACCACCAGGCCAATCAATGTGGAGCCGATGCCGACATATTCAAATATTGTATCCTTGATCCTGTTAATTTTTACCTTACTCATATTTTTGGTGGTATTTTTTCTTTGCCCAAAAGCTGATATTATTCAGTATAAAGGTGAAAATGAATAATGTGATGCCTACGGCAAAAATGGTTTGATACTCAAGGGAACCGTGTTGCACATCACCTAAGCTTACCTGCACAATGTAGGCCGTAATCGTTTCTACGGCGTCTCTGGGATCTATGGTGATGACGGGGCGTTGTCCGGCAGCGATAGTGACAATCATGGTTTCGCCGATTGCCCTTGCTATGGCCAGAATAACAGAAACCACAATACCTGAAGAAGCAGCCGGAACGGCTACTTTAAAGGCAGTTTGGAATCTTGTTGCCCCCATGCCGTATGAGGCTTCCCGCAGGGATTTCGGTATCGCATATAAGGCATCTTCACTAAGCGAGGAAACCAGGGGAATGATCATAATGCCCATGACAATCCCTGCCGAAAGTGCATTGAAACTTCCAAGGTCAGGAATGAATTTTTGCAAAAAAGGTGTTAAGACCGTTAACGCAAAAAAACCGTAAACGACGGTGGGCACTGCTGCCAATACCTCCAGCAATGGCTTGATAACCCTTCTGAATTTTTGGGGGGCATATTCGCTCAGGTATACAGCAATAGTGAGCCCAATGGGCATAGCCACCAAAATGGCGATAAAGGAGATGAGAAATGTGCCACACACCAGTGGCAGAATACCATACTGTTTGTTGACAAACAAAGGTGTCCATTGCGTGTCAAACAGAAAATCGCTTAAAGGTACATGTGAAAAAAAACTGATTGACTCAGAGAACAGTACCCAGATAATACCTATGGTGGTAAGAATAGTCAGCAGTCCACTAACAGCCAGTAAGGACTCTATTATTTTTTCTTTCAATTTTCCCAATGAATAAAAACTTAATTTATTCAATACAAAGTCTAGTAAGCTCTCTCAATGTGCTTAATTCCTAAAGGTTTAACTGGGGTTGAAAAAAGTTGAAAACGCATTTATTTGATTTTCATATTCCTCGCCCGGAAGTGGAATGTAACCCGTCTCCCTGACCAAGGAGTCAGCGTTATTCAGATAAAAATTTACAAATTCTCTCACCGCCGGCCTGCCGGCAGCCTGATCGTTTACATAAATAAAAACAGGCCTGGACAACGGTGAGTAGACGCCCGATTTTATCGTTTCCAGGCCAGGTATTATCACACCATTACCATCATCGACCCCAATTACTTTTAATTTATCCCTGTTTTCTTCATAATAAGCAAAGCCAAAGAAACCGATGGCATTTTTGTCGCCGGCAATGCCTTTTACCAACACATTATCGTCTTCACTCGCCGTAAAATCCCCGCGGCTTGCCCCGCTTTGACCAATCAGGGCCTCTGTGAAATAATCATAAGAACCTGAAGCTATCCCGGGGCCGTAGAGATGAAACGCTTCATCTGGCCACTCACTGCGGATTTGATTCCACCTGACAACTTTATTTTGCGCGGCAGGTTCCCAGATTTTCCTTAATTCTTCTACCGTAAAATGGTCGACCCAGTCATTTTTTTTATTCACAACGACTACCAGTCCGTCAAATGCCACCATTAATTCAATGTATGCAATGTCATTGTCAATACAGGCCTTATGTTCTGCTTCTTTAATTTTTCTGGAAGCGTTGTTGATGTCGATTTCACGACGGATGAATTTCTTAAAACCACCGCCGGTTCCTGATATACCTACAGTTATTTTCACCCTGGGTTGTTCGTATAAGAACTCCTCTGCTATTGCCTCTGAAATAGGATATACTGTACTGGAACCGTCAATTCTCACCTCACCTTTCAGGCCGGTCGATTCCCCCGAAATGCTCCCACATTGGGTTAGCATTAACATGCTTAGCAGCAGTAGCAATAATTTTATAACCGGACGTTTCATTATAATTTAAGCCAGATGCTTATACGAATTTAGAGTTTCACGTTTTTAACGGCGAGGCTTTAATATTAAGTTTGTGTTATTAATTTCCTATTTTCGCGAATTAGTTTTAAGTTTCGGGGGTTTAAAAGGATTGAAGTCCGTCAACGTGCATAACTACGAATAATAGATATTATGGAATTTGGAATCTTTGATGTATTTAAAATCCTGGGGGCTTTGGGGTTTTTCATCTATGGAATGAAGGTGATGAGTGAGGGGCTTCAGCAGGTTGCCGGTGGCAGCATGAGGAAAGTATTAGGGGCGATGACAAGCAACAGGTTTACAGGGGTCTTTACCGGATTTCTCATAACAGGTATTTTACAATCTTCCTCTGCTACTACGGTAATGACAGTGAGTTTCGTCAATGCCGGGCTGCTTTCCCTGGTAGAATCTGCAGGCGTAATGATGGGGGCCAATATTGGCACTACTATTACGGGATGGCTGGTATCTGTGATTGGGTTTGAAGTGAAAATAGCCGATTATGCTTTGCCACTTATTGCCATTGCCTTCCCGATGATGTTTATCAGAAACGCAAATGCCCAAAAATGGGCCGAGGTGTTAATTGGTTTTGCCCTTTTGTTTCTTGGGTTGGCGGCTTTAAAAGATGCCGTGCCTGACATCAAAAATAACCCGGAGGTTCTGGACTTTCTAAATGGCTATCAGCAGGGAGGGTTTTTTACGAGATTGCTGTTTGTCGGTGTGGGAACTTTGTTAACTATCGTAGTACAATCAAGTAGTGCTGCTATGACTTTAACGATCGTTTTGACCACTCAGGGCCTGCCTTTAGACATTGCTGCCGCTATGGTATTGGGCGAAAATATCGGAACTACTATTACCGCTGAATTAGCCTCTTTGGTTGCCAATACCACGGCCAAAAGGTCGGCCCGGATTCATTCGTTATTTAACGTGCTGGGGGTTACCTGGATGATAATTCTCATGCCCTATATTCTGGATCTGCTGTCTGTCGTTTTTCCGCCTCCTTCAGATGGCGATGCCAACAGGTTTGCCCTGGCAGCGTTTCACACCACTTTTAATTCGCTTAATGTGTTGTTGTTGATAGGATTTGTTCCATTGTTGGTAAAACTGGCAACCAATACAGTAAAATCCAGGAATGAGGAGGACGATGAGGATGAGGAATTCAAGCTTGAATATCTTGGCAACAAGGTGCTTACCTCTGTTGAGCTATCACTGGCCGAGGCGCATGCCGAAATAGAGAAATTTGGTAAGATTATTTACAAAATGTCAGTGTTATTGACCGAGCTGGCGGCCACCGATAAACTCAAGAAAAAAACCAGGCTGCGCGAAAAGTTGCAAAAACTTGAGGATTTGACAGATAAAATGGAGGAGCAAATTGCAACATTTTTGGTACGCGTATCTGAAGAAAGGTTTAGCCCTGATGAGTCAGTAGACGTCAAGGGAATGATCGATATCATTACGGATTTGGAACGAATGGGGGATATTATAGTAAGAATGGCGCGGGATATTGAACGGATGGATAAAAAAGGCCTGGAGTTTAATGACAACCAGAAAAATAATCTGAATGAAATGGGGGCAAAAGTAGATGAGGCTTTGAAGTTGATGATGGAAAACCTCAAACAGGAAAAGTCAGAAATATCACTGGATGAGGCCAAGGTGAAGGAAACTGAGATCAACAGGCTGAAAAAAATCCTCAAGAAAGACCAGATGAAGCGGCTGGTAGAACCAGGGTACGAGGTGCTGACGGGAATTGTGTACAGGGATATTTATTTTGGCTATGAAAGACTTGGTGATCACATTGTAAATGTCACAGAAAGTATTGTCGGGGAAAAGCTTAATTTGTATTCTAAGACAAATGCAAACAAGTAAGGACAATTTTTTATAACTAGACGCGATTGGAAATGGACAGTTGACAATTGAAAATTGACAATTATTTTAGGGTATACACCTTTGGGTCCGCGATTATGAAATCATCGCATTCTCTTATCATTGAGGCCATTGGATAGGGCAAGCGGTTCGGTTGTGCTTCTCTGGCGTGGAAAGGCACCAAGACACCAAGAGACACAAAGAATTTGGTTGAAAATGTTGTGCAACAGCGATGGGGCGCTTGCGCAATCGGGTTTTTCTATACGCTGAAAAGTTATCTGAATGTGAGGTTTGATTACACTGGTTGCGGAAACTTTGTCGTGAAAAGAGAAACCATAAAGGGCATAGCGTATGGGGATGGATTAACTTAACACTTCGTTCAAAACAGCCACCGATTTGACCTCCCCGAAAGCGTCAATATGAATTTTATAAAACTCCAGGATTTGATCCAGTATCTTTCTTCTCACACTATTACTGATGCTTATGGTGTTTTCATAGTTTTGCTCAATAAAAAGGTCAATGACCATTTCCTCTTCCTCACTAACAAAAATCTTGGCTCCTGCTGACGACAGTTGCGTGTTGATTTCATGGGCATCGGCCGGGGCAAAACCCAGGAACTGTGATAATTTAAGCATGAACTGCAGGTGAAAATTTTCATGGTGATCCGGCAGGTGTTCCAAAACAAGAATGGACTGGTACAGAAAATGAAACAGTGATGGGTTTTCCTCTTCTCCCTTCAATGATTTGATCAGGATTTCGGTCATAAAAATGGCGATGCTGGATTTTTTGATTTTAGCAGGCAGATCCATCAGAGGTTCCGGACACTTGAGTTCCGATATCCGGTTGAGGTTAGCATTTTTCTTGTGATAAACAACCAGGTCGAGCAGTGTCAAAGGTTGGAAAAAGGCAACTTTGTGCCTGGCCTTTTTACTTCTTACCCCGTTGACAATGTATGAGGTGAGGCCGAATGCCTCCGTATAAATCTTTGCGATGATGGAGGTTTCTTTATACTTTATGTAGTTGAGGGCGATACCCTTGGTTTTGTGAAGCATGTCAATCGATTACTGCAATTTTGCCTACAAATGTTTCTTCGCCACTGGAGTTGGCGCTCAAAATCAAATAAACACCTGTGGCTGCCCTTCTGCCGTTATAGTCCCTGCCATCCCAGGTGGCTGTACCTCCCTGTGCGATGGTTTCGAATATAAGTTTCCCGGCGATGTCAGTGATTTTGACAATAGCATTATTTGCCAGTCCCGAGATGCCAACCGTACCGGTAAAATCCCTGGTTAGCGGGTTAGGAAAAACTTTTACCTCCCGGTGGGTTTCGGTGCCCGGGGTGGCGGTACTCCTGAAAGAGACAATACCCTTTTGTGTTGCGATAAAAACTTCACCTGACCGGCCTTCGATTTCTATATCAATGATCTCGTCAGATGGCAGTGGGCTGTTATCAGTGGTAAATCTGAAAACCTGCGATTCGCCTGTTTCGCTAAATAACCAAATTCCGTTGTTAGTGCCTATCCACTTGCGGTTACCTCCGTCAATTTCAATGCTGGTTATAAACTGGTCACCCAGGAGAGGGAAACCTTCGAAAAATGGTCTTAAAGCAAAACTTTTGGGATCACTTTCTAACAACTCAAATGAAGTTGGAAAGTATACAATCCCGCCGGAGGTTCCCAACCAAATCTGACCGTCGAGGTCCTCCACCATGTCATTGACGAGGTTACTCACTATCTGTCCCTCATTGGCATTCCTGCTGATTCTGCTGGTAAAATTACTTTGGTCATCATAAAGTACGATCGTACCGTTTTTATCAGGGTCTACCCTGAGCCATTTGTGGTTGGTGGCAGGAATGATTATTTCCTGCGCAAACCTTGCGGCGTTAAGAGAAGGCTGAAAACTTTCCCAGGCGCCATCATTATTCAGCACCTGCAGAGGCCGGTCTACAGCGTAATTACAAAGCCACAGATTGCCATCAAAATCGGCTGCCAGGCTGGATACCCGGGTGAGGTTTCCCGATGGGTCACTGTTAATTAACGTACTTCCCGGCGTATTCTCATTGATCACCGCAAATGTGTTTTCATTGTCCCAGGACAACAGCCCGTAACCGAAAGAAGCGAAGTAAGTAAGGCCTGACCTGGATTCGAAAGCGATATCTACCAGATCAAACGCCTCCGGGATGCCGATGGTATTGCTAAGGCCGGAACGGTTGTAGTTAGTCCAGCTTCCATTTTCAAATACAAAAAAGCCATCGGTGTTTCCCAGTGGCAGGTCATCCCAATACCCTCCTGGTACCACAGCTATTTTTCCATTATAACCCTTCATTTTAACCACCTGATCAGAAAAAGGACCCTGCGGAATGATCGGATCGAAGCTACCATTCGATTCCTCCAGCAGGCCGTTTTTCCTGTCAGCGATCCATAATTTCCCCGTTTCATCAGTGATGACCATTTCCGGGGCGATAATGTTACCACCGCTTATTTCTGAAATATTATCCTGATGGTTGATTTTTAAAAGCTTACTGTCCAGTACTACAAACAGGTGGCTGTCATCAGCCCAGGCGGATTGTACCGTATGGTCCCCAACCGGTGAAAATGCCTCCCACTGTTCACCGGTATACCGATAAATGCTGTCATTGTCAAAGGCGGTATACAGTTTACCCTGCCAGGCATTGATCGACTCGGTCGAACTGTCAGGCAACCCTGACAAGCTATCAAAACGTCGCCAGTTCCTGAAATCGATGCGGTTGACTGCATCGTCTAGTGAAGCTGACATAATGCCAAGGTCGGTGGCAACAAACAGGCTGTCCCGGAAAACAGTGCTATTGAATGCTCTTATAGCGGCTCCCTCCGGGCCGATGTTGCTGTAAGTTTCTGATATTTCCACTCTTTCCATATTGAAAACCACCAACCCCAAATCTGTACTCAGATAAGCTGTGTTTTCCCTGAAATGAATGCCATTGATAGCTTTCGAGCCCCTCAGGTCTGCATCTTTGATGACAGAAAAATTGCTGATCTCGTTGTCTTGCAGCAGGTCTATATTACCATTTGTGTAAGCGAGGACAAGGATGTTGTTAAAAGGATTGTAAGCGAGGCTTCCTATGCCTGTATCATTTAAACCATTCACTTTGGAAATAATGCTGGTGCTTTGTTCTTCGGTATCGTAAACAAAAAAACCGTTTTTTGATGCGCAATAGATATTGTCACCGGCCAGGGCTACGTTACCCGCCGAATAGTAGCTGAAATGTGTGCGCCAGGTACCGATGGGGATATCATTTTGTGCCTGTACAAGACCTGAAAAACAACTAATGACAAAAGTGAGGGTGAAACGTAAACGACTGATTTTCACAAACTATTTCTTTAAACATTATAAAAATACATCAGGGATCCTCCTTTTGTTCCCTCATTCCATTAGTAAAACAACGACGGCACCTGGCTTCATATTCTTGCGTTTCACCCAATAATACCTGTTCTTTTGATTGATTCAGGCGAAATGAGTAAGAAGCCACATCACCACATATGACACATATGGCATGCACCTTGGTGACAAATTCCGCGACGGCCATCAGCGCAGGCATGGAACCGAATGGCCTCCCGGAAAAATCCATGTCGAGCCCAGCCACAATTACTCTTTTACCACTGTCGGCCAATTTAATGCAAACTTCAACCAACTGATCGTCAAAGAACTGGGCTTCATCTATGCCTACCACTTCACTGTTGGAAGCCAGCAATAAAATGTCGTTGGCGAATTGTACCGGAGTAGATCTGATTTTATTTTCATTATGCGAGACAACGTCCAGGTCATGGTATCTTGTATCAACAATAGGCTTAAAGATTTCCACATGTTGTTGGGCGATAAACGCGCGGTTAAGTCTTCTGATTAATTCTTCGGTTTTTCCCGAAAACATGGATCCACATATCACCTCAATCCAGCCTGTTTTCGGCCCCTTTCCCTCACCCTTTCTGCCAAAATGGGGCTCAATAAACATATATTATATCTTTTACCTGGTAAATTCCCCAAAAGTAATAAATAATCCATTGCCAACGACAATATTTTTAACTGTGAAGTATACAACGATTTGCCGGCTCCCCTTAGCGCGAGCGTACGTGTTGCACAAAGCATTTTTTCGGAAATATCGTGCAACAGCCGTGGAAGCTGGCGCCTGGTTAAGCGTTAGGTTATATGGGAGCACACAACGATTTGCCGGTATTAATAGGAATATTTTACATGTGGAAGCTTGCAGGCTTCAGGTACTTCTACAGTGACATCGCCGCGGATGGTACATTGGCAAGCCAGCCTTTCATCGGTATTCAGCCGGCTAGCCTGTCGCATTTTCTGTTCAAAATCCGATAAAGCGCTCAACTGATCATGCCCGTCCAGGATTTTCATTTTACACGTGGTACATCTCCCTTTTCCACCGCAGGCATGCATCCAATCAATGAAATTCTCGTGCATAATATTAAGCACGGTTTTTGAGTTATTATGGCTAACGACTTGTTTATGATTCAAATTACTAATCGTTATCTTTGGCATAAAAATCTATCTTTATAAGAAATAGTTGATCAATGGAAAGTAAACTAAATCATTCTGCTATTGAAAATTATAGCAAAACTTTTTCAGATAATTTAGTATCGACATTTTTTTCAGGCAAAGCGGTAATTACGGGTAAAGATATTTTGGTTTTTTTTGAAGTAAAACAGGTTAATCTTTTTATCCTGAAACACCTGTTCGAAAACTGGAAGGCCGAAGCCGAGCAAATCCGCAGTCCCTACTTCGACTATGATCATGAATCGGTAAAACAAGCCCTTGAAAATTTTATGAACTTGCTTTCTCAACACATAAAAATAAAGAAAGCTGATTTTCATCCATTGCTGCTCAATGCCGTCAAAGACACGATCCTGCTTATATGTTCCCCATATGATTATTATTATCACTACATCAAGCGGTATGACAAAAACAAGATTGAGCTCACTGCGCTGAAAGAAAATGTGAAATACATGAAAATCAATAAACATTTGCATTTGGCTTTGGTGGAGAAAATTGAAAGTGCCAGGGAGGAAAAGATTAGCAGTGACCGGGCCCTGCAATACCTCGATGAGGTGATAGGCAATATCAGTGTACCCCCGGAGGATTTTGAAGAATATGAACGCCAGTTTTCCAAAGTTGCGCCGCTGGATATTAACAAATTCTATGAAGAAGCCGCCCCGGAAACCGATCACAAAAAGACCACGTCCGTCAGCAACGAAACACCTAAAACAGTCAATGAAAGATTTTCCAGGGAAAGTAAAACCCTGCTGGATGAAATAAGCCATGAGTCAGAGAGAACTACCCTGGTGGAGTTACATCAAAACAAAAAAATAAAAAGTATTAAAAAACATATCACCATCAATCAAAGATTCATGTTCGTCAATGAGCTATTCGACGGGGACACAAATACGTTTAATCAAGCCCTCGAAGAACTCGAACGCAAAGACACCTATGACCAGGCCATTGAATACCTCCTTAACAACTACGCCAAAAAGAATGACTGGCTGATGGACAGTGACGAAGTGGTGGAGTTTTTAGGGGTGTTGAATAAACGGTTTGGGTGAAAAGAAAAAGAAAAGTTATACCTCCGTTTCTATGCTATTTTTTTGAGTACCTTTAAAGCCAAAAAATTCCTTCCCTTTTTTGTGCCTGCACCCAAGCTTCATAACCAATGCCAAAGATAGGGTCAGATCGATTGAAGCAGATTGATGAAAGTGCTGAATAACACTACTGCTAGGGATTATAGATTTACCGACAACTAGCGATTGATTAGTGGCCCCTCCCTTTCTAATTTTGCGCTGCTTAGAAAAACTCTAAGATTAAACCTTACCAAATTTAATCTATTAAAATCATGAAACAGGTTTTACTATATGTTTTGCTATTATTCACAGCCATTTACCAGGCTCCGGCACAAAACGCGAAGGGGACCATTCGGGGAAAAATAACCAATGAACAAGGTGAGCCTTTGATAGGTATCAACGTGGGATTGAAAAACACCAGCTATGGCGCTTCGACAGATATACAAGGGGCATATACTATCAGCAATGTTCCTGGCGGGAATTACGTATTGGTGGTATCGGGCATAGGATTTGAAGGGCAAAATAAAGAAATATATATCGCTGAAAGTGAGCGCATTAAAGTGGATTTTGTCCTGAAAGCGTATGTCCAACAGTTGCAAACCGTAGAGATAACCGGAAGAGTTGAGACAGAATATGACAATGAAATCACCTTTGCCGCCACAAAAACCGCCACGAAACTGAAGGATGTACCACAGGCAATCAGTTATGTAACGAAAGAGGTGATGGCAGACAGGCAAGCATACAGGGTAAATGATGTCGTAAAAAATATAAGCGGGATTAACCAGTTTTCCTATTACAATGATTTTACAATTCGTGGCTTTCGTTCACAGCAAGAGCTGATCAACGGACTCCGCGTCATAGGATTGTTTGGCCCGCAAATTTTAGTGGCTAACCTTGAGCGGGTAGAGATAATCAAGGGCCCGGCTTCCGCGGTTTTTGGCAATGCATCTCCTGGCGGTACCATGAATCGCGTGACCAAAAAACCATTAGCTACCGAAAGAAAGGCTATCTCTTTTACCACAGGCAGCTTCAATACAACACGTGCCACATTGGATTTTACAGGCCCGTTAAATCAAAATGAAACGTTGCTTTACAGATTAAATTTGGCCTATGATAATTCTGATGATTTCAGGGATTTGCAGGAATTTAGATCTTTTATGGTGGCGCCTTCTATCTCCTTTCTTCCAACGGAAAAGACCCGTGTAAATTTTGATCTGGTCATCACCAATTTTGATGGAAAGCTGGATCGGGGGCAGCCTATTTTTGGGGCTACTGCCGGTACGGATTTAACTTCTACCCCTATTTCATTTGCCATTGGGGCAGTCAATGACTATCATACCACAGATGTGGCTTACAGCACACTTTCGCTCAATCATGAATTAAGTGATCATTTATCTTTTAACGCTTCATATATGCGTTATCGCTATCAGGAAGATCTATTTGAACACCGGACCTCTAATCAGTTTGCAGTCGATAGCCTGGGCAATCAAATACCTACGCTTATGGGCATGCGCATCGGGGCACGGGAAAGAAAGCAGATTACTGACAATGTAAGCACTTATTTTGTGTGGAATACTACAACCGGGGATATTGAGCATAAATTATTGGCCGGTTTCGACTTCATTCAATCCGTCACTCCGGTTGGTTCGGCGAACCTTTTTACCGCAAGTAGCGCTATTTATCGTACCCGGGACGGTGGTCTTGCCGAATATGATCCACAGAATCCCGGCAATTATTTCTTCGACGAAAATGGAAATCCAGTGCCTAATATCCCGCATTTCAACCTCGAAGATCCCACATATTTGCTGGGTTTTCCCAGCGATTACATCCTCGGACGTGGGGAAAGCCCGGCTACGAGGTTTTATACAAGTGGTATTTATATCCAGGATCAAATAAAATGGAATCGTCTGCAAATCTTATTGGGTTTACGCCAGGAATTTTATACCGATGTGTTGAATTACCAACAATCGGATGAAGAAGAAAGGCAACAGGAAAAATTTTTGCCACGTCTGGGATTGGTGTATAGTTTGTCCAATAACATCAACCTTTACGGAACTTACACAGAAAGCTTCCAGCCACAAAACCCCAATAATTTGGTTGAAGCTGTAGGAGGACCATTTGACCCTCTCACGGGAAGCATGTGGGAGATTGGGGCCAAAGCGGAATTTTTCAACAAGCAACTTGCGGTGAACATGGCGGCCTATACCATTGAGAATAGCAATATTCTGATTACAGATGTTAATACAGGCCTCTTTACCCAGCGGGGAGGTGAGCGTTCGCAAGGTGTGGAACTGGATGTCAACGGCCGGATCACTCCCAACCTGAGCCTTACAGTTAACTATGCTTACAATGAAGCTAAGATCACAGAGAGCGCTGATGAATCGGAGGAGGGGCAAATCAAAGAAAATGCACCTCGCCACTCCGGTGGTTTTTTTGCAAATTATGGATTTGATCGTGGTATTTTAGACGGCCTCAATATTAACCTTGGTTCCAATTTTGTTACAGAGCGCAATACATTTGAGGATGCCCTGCAACTGCCGGGCTATATGGTATGGGATGCAGGGGTATCCTACAAGGTAAATAAAGTTAAGGTTGCTTTTACGTTCAATAATGTATTTGATAAGACGCATTGGGTGGGAGGATACAGCTTTGTGAGATTATTCCCCGGGGCTCCCCGAAACTATTTAATAAGTGTGGCCTATACTTTCTGACCAGATTTCTAGCCTGATGATGAAACTTGATACAAAACTTTATCAGGAATCTGAGATCACAGTTTTGTAAAACACAATCACAGAGCGTATGTAAATGTGTTATTTTCTGCGCTCTGTGGTTGTGTTATTCGCATTAATCCCTCATCTTTTTGTAGGCATTAATCAGCCCATTGGTCGAGGCGTCGTGCGAGGAGATCAATGTCTCACTTTCAAGCTCCGGTAAAATCTTTTTGGCCAACTGTTTACCGAGCTCTACGCCCCACTGGTCAAAGCTGAAGATGTTCCAGATAACACCCTGCACAAATATTTTGTGCTCGTACATGGCAATCAGGCTGCCGAGGGTTCTGGGTGTTAGCTTGGCAAAAAGGATAGAGTTGGTTGGTTGGTTACCGGCAAACACTTTAAATGGTGTTAACCGGCTGATCTCACCCTTCGATTTTCCGGCGTTTTTAAGTTCGGCAATTACTTCCTGTTCGCTTTTGCCGTTCATCAGGGCTTCGGTTTGGGCGAAGAAGTTGGAGAGCAATTTCAGGTGATGATCGCCCAGTGGATTATGACTTTGTGCAGGTGCCAGGAAATCACAGGGGATCAACTTGGTTCCCTGATGGATTAACTGGTAAAACGCATGCTGGCCATTGGTGCCGGGCTCTCCCCAGATGATGGGGCCGGTCTGATAGATGACCGGTTGGCCGTCACGACCCACGTATTTGCCGTTGCTTTCCATGTTCCCTTGCTGAAAATAGGCTGGAAAACGGTGCATATACTGGTCGTAAGGGAGAATGGCTTCGGTTTCAGCGCCAAAAAAATTATTATACCAAATACCTACCAGGGCCAGAATAACTGGTATATTTTCATCAAATGGGGATGATTTGAAATGGTTGTCCATGGCATGGGCTCCGGCCAGCAAATCTTTGTAGTGGTCAAAGCCAATCGTGCAGGCAATCGATAACCCGATCGATGACCATAAGGAATACCGCCCGCCTACCCAATCCCAGAACCTGAACATATTGTCGCTGTCAATGCCAAATTCTTCCACATCCTTCCGGTTGGTAGAAATCGCTACAAAGTGTTTTTTTATGTGCACATCATCCTGCGCATGTGCCAAAAACCATTTTCTGGCCGAGTGCGCATTGGTCATGGTCTCCTGGGTGGTAAAAGTTTTTGAGGCAATCATGAAAAGCGTCGTTTCCGGTTCGCATTTTTTCAGGGTTTCGGTGATATGTGTGCCGTCGACGTTGGAAACAAAGTGCACCCGGATATGCGGTTTTTGATAATGTTTTAAGGCTTCAGTTACCATTACTGGTCCCAGATCTGATCCGCCTATCCCTATGTTAACAATGTGTTTTATCTGTTTTCCGGTGTAACCCTTCCAGCTTCCCGAAATAATGGCTTCAGAGAATTTTTCCATCTGATCCAATACAGCATTTACCTCGGGCATCACATCCTGTCCTTCCCAATGTACGGGTTGGTTGGTCTGATTTCTCAGGGCAATGTGTAAAACGGCCCGGTTTTCGGTTTCGTTGATGGCCTCTCCTGCAAACATGGCTGTAATGGCTGATTTAAGATCGACTTCCGCGGCAATTTCCAACAATAATTTAAATGTTTCCTGATCGATGATGTTCTTGGAATAATCGACTAAAATATTTTCAAATTTTTGAGAAAAGCTGTTAAACCGGCCGGGATCGGATGCAAACAGATCCTTCATCTGTACTGATTTCATTTTTTCGTATTGGTTGTTCAGCGATTGCCAGGCCTGTGTTTGGGTTGGATTAATTTTTTTTAACATTTCACCAGTATTTTACTTGGTTACGAAAATAGTAACATTACAAAATTCCGGCGCTAAATTTTGAGGATTAAATTGTTGTTTCAGTTATTTTTTTTGTAATTTCAGATATCCCCCTTAACCATATTTCAACCGTAACTGACATGGCATGATGAAAAGTCATTTGCAAAAAGGCGAGCTGGGGGAGAAGATCGCATTGGATTTCCTGAGGCGTCAGGGCTATCAAATTCTTGAAACCAATTATCGCTATAAAAGAAGTGAGATTGATATCATCGCTATGCATCAGGCGGTATTGGTGTTTATTGAAGTCAAGGCTAGAAGTAATATTCAATTTGGCTATCCGGAATCGGCTGTCGATCATCACAAGATGGAGATGATCTTAAAAGTTGCCGACCACTACATTGAACGTATGGCCTGGAATAATGAGATCAGATTTGATATAATCGCCATTGTGTTAGATCAAACTCCTGAAATAGAGCATCTTAAAGACGCATTTTGAAGGGTTGTTTGTCGGTGATTTAATTAACTTTTCTTTGATAATCCTGGCGGTCATAGATTAGCTCGCCCTTTTCATTCCATTCTTTTATGATGTGCGAATGAAAATCTTCATCCCAGGGATCAGGCTTAAACTGTACTTCCTTTTTCTTCCTCCGGCGAAATTTATAATACTCCCTCCAGACTTTGACCTGTTCGTCATTTTGAAACTCTCCTGACACAGCTACCATGCCGTTGTCGTGAAAGTAGAAATAGTTGCCCTCCTTTTTTCCATATTCCACCGGAATAATTTCTTTCAGTTTTTTCCGGTCTTTATCGTAGTAGGAAACTATCGACTCCTTCGGCCAGCCTTTATAGTATTTCTTTTTGTCTAAAAGTATATTTTTTTTATCGTACCGTGTCCAGCGGCCATGTTTCGTGCCTTTGTAGAAAATTCCGGTTTCCAGAATGGTTCCATCCAGGGTGTATTTTTCATAGGGGCCATGGAGTATGACCCCGTTTTTTCTGTTAATGTTTCTGTTCTTTTTGATCTTTCTGCTTTCAAAGTCAAACCAATAGATATCCCTGACAAACGGATCTGGTTGTTCATATTCTTTGAGGTAGTGGAAGCTTTCAAACATCGTTCGTTCACCCGCTCCGGTCCTGACAAAGAATTTCCTGGTCTTAATACCATAAAATACGTTCTTTTTTCTTTTTTTCTTTTTTACCTCACCTTCCTCTTCTGATTCATCTTCACCGGCAAGATCGATAGTGAGAGGCTTTTTTGCCTGCTCTTCACTTAAAGAAAAGGGATCACCTGATCCGGTCCCTTCCTGTGCGGCCACCAGCGTAGTGACCAAAAGAAAAAAAATTGCCAAGACCAAATACCTGCACGCCATCTTCAAATATATTGTTGCTAGTTAAACGTGAATATGAAGGTTTTTATTTTTTCAACCAAATCATTTAACAGTATAAACACCACACACCTTCACTACCACCCATAAAGCGCTACAATAACCAAAAAAGCGAAAGAGAAGCCCCACACCTCCCTTTCATTTTCATTTTTATTTACCTAGCTGCTAAATCTACGCTCCGGTTAATGAAATTTGTCAGATCATTCCCGCTAAGCATATTTTGCGATAACATGGCGAGGTCATAGGCCTGTTTTGCCAGTTGCATTTTGTTTTCTTCTTTTTTGGCTTTAATAATTTTTGAGGCCAGTGCGTGATTGGTGTTCACAACAACATTTAAAGTTTCCGGGAAACCGCCCATCATGCCCATACCTCCTCCACCGGTGGCCGCCATGTCTTTCATTCTTCGCATGAATTCAGGTAAAGTGATGGTTACAGGCATCTCATCGGCAGCCAGGGCCTGAAGTGATAATACGATCTCCTTCTTTTCGATGGCTTTCTCAAAAATCTCCTTTAATTTTTCCTGCTCTTTTTCAGATAACACACTTTCAACCTTTTCATCCTTGTCTACCAGCTTATCTACGGTGTCGGCATCGACCCTTTTTAAGGTGGTATTTTCCAGCTTTTGTTCCAACATGTTGATAAAATGATTATCCAGAACACGGTCCATGATCAACACATCATATGATCGCTTTTTGGCCGATTGAATGTAAGTATCCTGCTTACCAACATCAGTCGCATACAGGTAAACCAGTTTTTTATCTTTGTCGGTCTGATTGGGCGCCACCTTTTCTTTATATTCTGCCAGCGTAAAATACTTGTTTTCATGATTCTTGAGCAGAGCAAAATCCTTGGCTTTATCATAGAATTTATCTTCTGCAATCATGCCATATTCTACAAATAATCCGATGTCATCCCATTTTTCCTCGTAGTTCTGCCTGTCTTTTTTAAAAAGTTCATTCAATTTATCGGCAACTTTTTTAGTGATATGGGAGTTGATCTTTTTTACATTACTGTCAGACTGCAGGAAACTTCTTGAAACATTGAGCGGAATGTCGGGAGAATCCAGTACACCGTGCAGCAACATGAGGAATTCAGGTACCACGTCCTTGACTTCGTCGGTGATAAAAACCTGACGTGAGTATAATTGTATTTTGTTTTTCTGGACTTCAAAGTCATTTTTAACTTTGGGAAAATACAGAATGCCTGTCAGGTTAAACGGATAGTCTACATTCAGATGAATCCAAAACAACGGATCTTCAGAGAATGGATATAACTCCCGGTAAAAGTTCAGATAATCCTCGTCTTTGAGCTCATTTGGAGAAACCGTCCACAATGGCCTGGTGTTGTTGATAATGTTATCTTTGGTTGCTGTTTTATATTGCGGATTGCCATCTTTATCTTTTCCGTCAGGAACACTTTCTTCTTTGGTGCCAAATTTTATCTCTACCGGAAGAAATTTACAATATTTTTTCAGAATGCCTTCCAGCCGTGACTGATTCAGAAACTCCGCAGATTCTTCATTAATAAATAAAGTTACTTCCGTACCTCTTGAAGTTTTATCTGATGGGGTGATTTCAAATTCGGTACTGCCATCGCAAACCCATTTGGCGGCTGCGGCGTCAAGGTATGATAAAGAGTTGATTTCCACTTTATCAGCCACCATAAATGCAGAATAAAACCCGAGCCCGAATTTTCCGATTATTTCATTGGCGTCTTTAGCATCCTTAAACTTTTCTACAAATTCTGCGGCACCTGAAAAAGCGATTTGGTTAATGTATTTTTTGATTTCTTCGGCCGTCATGCCGATCCCTTTGTCAGTGACGGTGATTGTTTTCTTTTTCTCATCAAAGCTCACTTCCACTGTCAAATCCCCCAGCTCATCTTTTACTTCACCTAATGACGAGAGTCTTTTAAGCTTTTGAGTAGCATCCACAGCGTTTGATACCAACTCTCTCAGAAAAATTTCATGGTCTGAGTAGAGAAATTTTTTGATGATAGGGAAAATGTTTTCGGTATGTATCGAAATTGTACCTTTTTCTTCCATGATCGTATCTTTTTCTTCCATGGTTGTATAATGTTTAGTTCTGACTATCAAATTTACTCCGGAGTCCCCAAATACTATTCCATTTGTTTCTTTATAGTCATTTTCGTTACAAAATGACATCATGTCATAATGGTAGATGAAATTTTGGCTGCTTTACCATTTTCAAAGGCCCTTTATGACAGTCACCCCCTGTAACTCTTCGTGTCTTGGTGTCTTTGTGGTTAACCATTTTTCACCATGAAGACACCAAGACACGAAGGTTTTTAGCAGAAGCAATGAGAATGCAGGCACATTCCGGCGTTTTATAACAGCCACGGACGATGGCGCTAGGTTAAGAATTAGGTTATATGAGAGACACCGAGACACAGAGGGTGAACGCCATGGAGAGTTTTGGTATTATGGCAAAAAAGTCAACCGAATTTCGAGGTTGAAACATTCGATACGCATAATTTTTTTTGAAATCCCTATGAAAATCACTTCCATAGCTGGTAATTTATCTGGCAATCGCGCTCAATTTGATACTTTTTTCTCTTTTAATAATTTGATTATCAATTATTTATGATTTTTATTAAATAATTCCACAAAATATTACATGATTTAAAACAGTGAAATCCGGCGATTAATGATTACGTAAAATCAATTGAAATTATTTCAAAGATTGCCCTCCTGGTTGGCACTTTTGTAGGAATAATGGAATTATAACCCTTTTCAGTGCCTTTTTTTTAAAGCAAAATATGAAATTCATAACCAGAATAAATCTATCTTAGATAATATGTAATGATTTTTATTTAATTTTAGAAAATTCGTAATTGTTTTATCAAAACCATTGATACATTTGCGTCATTAATTCATTTCAAAACTTATTGAAAATGAAAATGACTCAAAAAAGAATAGGACTTGTGGCTACAGTAGCTATAGTCTTGTGGGTAAGTACTATTTTACCCGCGTACGCTCAGGGAACAACCAGTGTTGATGTTATTCCTTATGTGAACAAAAAAGTTGTGTTCAACGTATCAGGTTTAGATCAATCCCGAAAGTTCCAGGTAAAAATTCAGAATGAACAAGGGGAGCTGTTATTTAGTGAGACTTTTAAAAATCAGGATCAATATAGAAAAGTGTTGGATTTCTCATTTGCCAAAGAAGGCAGCTATTATATTGACCTGGTAAATGACAGGGGCCTTATCAGAAAAGTAATTAATGTCAGTGAAGATTCACTGGTGCAAGGAAATCTAAAGTTTGCTACAGCAGAAACCATGGCATTTACCAAGTCAATCCTGAAAGTGCCGGGTGAAAAAATTGCTTTGAGATTTGAAAACCGTCTGGATACACCAGTTACAGTAAAGTTTTATGACGAGCAGGGACATCTGCTGCATCAGGAGAGTCGCATTGAGGAGGAGTCTTTTGGCAAACTTTTCAACTTATCCCGGTTAGAAGAGGGGGCCTACTCAATGGCGATTACGTCGAAAAACTATGCTTATTACTACAATGTGAATGTGAAAAAATAATTAGTCTTTTTAAATTTGTTAACAGAGGCTGTATTCACCCGGAATACAGCCTTTTTTTATCTCAATCGGTCTACGGATTTAACCAGTTTTTCATCTCTCCTGATAAAACGGTTGGCCATCAGGTTAAAAATCAATGCAGCCACCGGCATAAAAAAACCTATTCGATAACTGCCCTGCATCATTGGATCGATGATTTTTTCACTATTCATTGTCATGTAAAGTGATGTTCCCATGACGCTGGCAATCAACAATGCATTCAAGGCGCCGAGCTTTATTTGGGTCAGTCGGTTATCATACTTAAATATTGAAATAGTGGCAACAGAAGCAGCTAAAATCGCAAGAATAGCTATGTAAAAAGTAGGTTTGCTTTCTGCTTCCCCGGTATTGTTATTGTCTCCATGGGTGTTGGCTTGTACAAATTTTTGTTGAAATGCGTCTAGTGTTATCCGTCCTCCCTGGTCCTGTCCCCTGGCTTCTTTTTCCCAAATAGGAAAAAATAGCATTAATATCATGCTGATGGCTACTAATAACAAAAAAATGGTTTGTACTCTTTGTAACATACGTATTTGGTTAAAAAGATTTTCAATATCAATTTAAACACAAATATTAGCAAAATAAAAGAATTGATGCCCAATCCTTGGTCCATAAATTTTAATTTTGCGTGAGAGTAAACTGATTTTATGCGTTATTTTTTTCAGGTATCTTATCATGGCCGGAACTATCATGGGTGGCAGATACAAAAAAATGCCGTAAGTGTTCAGCAGGTAATTAATGAGGCCTTTTCCACGATTTTCGGTAAGCCTGTAACGACGGTTGGTAGTGGCAGAACAGATACGGGTGTGCATGCTACCGGCCAGGTTTTTCATGCTGACTTTGAAGATCCCATAGACAAAACAGATCTGCGATTTAAATTAAACAGCCTGCTTCCGGCAGACATCAGCATTGATGCTGTCCGGCCGGTAAAAAATGATGCCAGTGCCCGATTTGACGCTTTGTTAAGGGGCTATGAATACCATATGCACCGGCAAAAAAATCCCTTTTTGCACTACACAAGCTATTACTTCAGAAGTGATCCCGATCTGGCGGCGATGAATCAGGCTGCCGGCGTATTGCGGCAATACAATGATTTTGAAAGCTTTTCAAGGGTAAAAACTGAGGTGAATCATTTTGAGTGCCTCATTGAACATGCCGAATGGGTCCGGCAGGGGGATTCGCTCATATTTCATATCGCGGCTAACCGGTTTTTAAGGGGCATGGTCAGGGCGGTGGCAGGTACACTCCTGGATGTAGGGACCGGACGGATCAGTCAGGATGACTTTGTCCGGATCATTGAGGCAAAAGACCGGAAAAAGGCTGGCAGATCAGTCCCTGCCCACGGCCTTTTCCTCACTAAAGTCAGTTATCCCCCAAACCTCTATTTAAGCTAAAAAACCACTTTGTGTCTCTTTGTGTCTTGGTGCCTCCGTGGTTAACCATTTTTCACCACGGAGGCACCAAGACACAAAGAGGCACAGAGGTTTCCGGCGATAAAATAGAAATACTGGCGGATTCTTGAGTGGTGTAACAGTCATGTTCCGCTTGTGGTTCTTTGTCGTACTGCTTCGTAAATTGCCACCGCTGTAGCCACAGAAACGTTAAGGGATCCAATTTTTCCTTTCATAGGAATTCTGGCCTGGCTTGATGAGAGTTTCAGGTACTCAGGAGAAATGCCGTTTTCCTCAGAACCCATCAGGATAGCCAGTGGTTGTTCCAGATCTTTTTCATAGAGATAGTCCCCGGCTCTTTCAGTACAGGCCATCACATCAATGCCGCTGTCCCGGAGATAGCGAATGGTATCTTTCATATTCCCTTCCCGGCAAATGGGGATAAAATTCAGAGCGCCGGCTGATGTTTTCATGGCATCCCCGGTGATCTGGGCACTGCCTTTGCTGGGAATAATAATGGCATCGACCCCGGCACATTCGGCGGTGCGGGCGATGGCTCCAAAATTCCGGACATCTGTAATACGATCGAGCATAACCAGTAACGGCGACCTGCCCTGCTCAAAACAGCTTGTAACCACATGGTCTAGTGAGGCGTAACGGATAGCAGAAAGAAAACATACGGCTCCCTGATGGTTTTTTCGCGTTATGCCGTTGAGCTTTTGTAAGGGAACCCTGATAACAGGAACAGCGTGATCACCGGCCAGTTGCAACAACTGCCGCGTAAGTTCGTTACCCAAACCTTTCTGAATGAGTAATTTTTCGATTTCCTTTCCCGCGTGGATGGTTTCGATGATAGCCCTGGTCCCGAAAACTATTTCCGGCTTTTCCTGGCCTCCTAATCCGTTTTCGGGTTTATAGTTACTCCTTCTCCCGCCCCGTTCCTTTATATGCCCTTTCTTCCTTTTCTCCATAAGTCGATGGTTCTGTACCAGAATTTTTCATAACCTCTATCCCTTCTCAAATCGTAATGATCTTTTGTAAATATACTTTTAACCTTGGTGAAGGTAAATCTTAGCCGCGATGTGGTTTCACTTCGCTCATATACCCATATTTCCTCAAACTCATTCCGGTACACTTCTTCCGGGGGGCCGTATATTATATAAATCATACCTTTATCCGTCTTCCAGCCAGCTTTGTAATTCGTAAATAATATATCGGCTGACGCTACATTTCGATAATAATTTCTGATAATTCTTTTTGCCTTTTCCCGGGTACCGGCGATTTTCAGCCAGAAACTGTCTATGGCTTTCTTTTTGTTTTCAGCGTTATTAAGGCTTCTGTATTCCAGCCGGGTACTTAAATAAATAATCGGGGCCGCTAAATCTTCAACACGGGCCAGTTTGGGGTAATATTGATTGGTCACACGAAGCGCGAGGCCTTCAAGGGAGGTAGTATCATCCTGAAAAAAATACAGTCCCTCTTTCATCAGGGTCAGTGACTGCCCCGGTGTTATTTGAAAAGTGGAGTCAATGGTCATCGACTTATTGACCGGTTCTTTGTTGACGGCCATGGGAGGCAGGGCGGCATCAAAATCGATTGAGTATTTGAAGCCATAGATTTTGTCCGGCGATTGAGGCGAGGTAAATTTTACCTGACTGCCCACCGGCAGATATGGTTTGAACACGGGTTTGTCATCATTGGCATGCACGAGATAAAACCGTGCATATTTAAAGCTCGATTTATTTCTAACGGGGATGTCATAGTAAAAATCTCTTCTGGTTCCTGTATTGGTAATTTTGATAACACAGAGCGTCTCATCGGCTGTGACCGGTAGGGTGATCTTGAAAATCAAATCTTCATCGCGGAACAGAATATGCCCGGTGTTAAGCATATTAAAAGGAGGCTGCTGATTATCATAGCTGTTTTTAACCTGGTAGCCAATTGTATAATCATCCATGAAATCGGCGACATCGTCTGTTGTTACTTGCAAATAAATAATGGTTTCGGGATCATTGGATACAACAGTATATTTAATGCGAGCCTCCGCTTTGAAATCATAGATATGGGCAAGGTTGGTTTTGGAAATATCTTGTGCTATCACACGATCGGTGACAAATGATAACCCACAGATGACAGACAGAAATATAGGTAAATAGCGATTCGGAAGTTTTTTCTTTTCCATATAATCATTTATACGAAAAACAGCGTTAAAAATAAGAAATCAACCGGGAACTCAAAAAAATATTTTTATTCGATTAAATTTGCACATTATTTTAAGGTCACGATGAATTATACAACGGAAATTACCTCAGATAAGATACCATCTGATAATCCTATACATCAACGCCTCTTAAAGGCTTATATTATTGCCAGGGATTTGATTAATGGTGATTTGCTGGAAATAGGATGTGGCGAAGGGAGAGGTATCAGCCTTTTATCATCCTGTTGCCGGCGCTATGTTGCTCTGGATAAAATCACAGAAACGATTGAACACCTGAGCTGTATCTACAAAAATGTAGAGTTTATCAATGCCACCATCCCGCCGATGGATGAAATAGCTGATAATAGTTTTGATACAGTGGTAAGCTTTCAGGTGATCGAGCATATAAAAGATGACCGCCGGTTTCTGGAAGAAATCCACCGGGTTTTAAAACCAGGAGGAAAGGCCATGATTACAACACCTAATATCGAGAAAACGCTTTCAAGGAATCCCTGGCATATCAGGGAGTATACCGCACAGGGATTGGAAGATCTGGCCTCGGGTATCTTTTCCGACGTAATCATGAAAGGTATAGCGGGTGATCGAAAGGTGATGAAGTATTATGAAATGAATAAAAGATCGGTAGAAAAGATCACACGATTTGATATTTTCAACCTTCAGTACCTGTTGCCTGCCAGTGTGTTGAAAATCCCCTATGAGTTGCTGAATCGATTCAACAGAAATAGATTAAAAAATTCTAACAATCGACTAGTTACAGATATTTCCCATGAAAATTATCTTTTTGAAGATAACAATCCTGAAAATCTGGACCTGTTTTGCATTATGCAAAAGTAAGTGCCTGCAAACAAATTATCTGATAATTTGTCATACTAAAAGGTTAGCTTCACGTATAATTGAATCTATAACTCCGTTGATGATATAACTCCATGGAATTTTTATGCCGGAAAAGGAAAAAAAAAGTGGCAAGGTAGTTGATCTCCACATACTGAAAAGGCTGTTTAAATTTGTCAGGCCCTATAAAGGGAGGTTTATTTTCCTGATATTCCTTACTTTCATGGTAGCGGTGCTGGCACCTGCCAGGCCAATACTGATCCAATTTACCGTTGACAACCATATTGCTGTGGGGGACTTGCAGGGGCTGATCAATATGACCATCCTATTGGTGGGGCTTCTTGTCTTACAGGCCATTGTCCAATATTCGCATACCTATCTTTCGGGCTGGATAGGACAATATGTGATCCGGGATATCAGAATTCAACTCTATGAGCATCTGTTGAAGCTTCGCCTCAGATTTTTCGACCGTACACCCATCGGCAGATTGGTCACGCGAAATGTGTCAGATGTTGAAACGCTTTCTGACGTCTTTAGTCAGGGGATAGCCGCCATGGCCGGGGATCTGCTGCAATTGTTTTTTATTGTGGCGGCTATGTTGATTGTCGACTGGAAACTAACGCTGGTTTGTCTCTCGACGTTGCCATTGCTGATTATCAGCACCTATATTTTCAAAGAGAAAATCAAAGGTGCATTCACGGAAGTGAGAAATGCAGTGGCAAATCTCAACTCCTTTGTACAGGAACATATCACGGGAATGAGTGTGGTGCAGATTTTTAATAGTGAAGAAAGAGAATACAAAAAATTTCAAAAAATCAACCGGGAACATAAAAAATCGAACTTAAAATCGGTATTGTATTATTCGGTGTATTATCCCGTGGCTGAAGTAATCCAGGCTGCCGGAATTGGATTGTTGGTTTGGTATGGTGCGAGGGGAGTGATGTATGACACACTTACGCTCGGCATCCTGATAGAATTTATCATGTTTATTCAGATGTTTTTCAGGCCTATCCGGATGATTGCTGACCGTTTTAATACCCTCCAGCTAGGAATTGTCAGTACCGACAGAATACTCCGGTTGCTGGATAATCAGGATCATATTGTCAATAATGGCCAGTTAACCCCTGATAAAATAGCTGGAAGGGTAAGTTTTGAGAATGTTTGGCTGGCCTATGAAAAAGAAGACTATGTGCTGAAGGACATTTCCTTTGAAGTGAAACCAGGAGAAACATTGGCCCTCGTGGGCGCTACTGGTGCGGGTAAATCGTCAGTGATTAACCTCCTGAACAGGTTTTACGACATCAATAAAGGTAAAATCAAAATAGACGACATCGAAATCGGAGCATATGACCTTAATACGTTGAGGAGAAATATCGGTACCGTACTACAGGATGTTTTTCTCTTTTCAGACACCATTTACCAGAACATCACTTTAGGTGATTTGTCCATCAGCAGGCAAAAGGTAACAGAAGCCGCAGACCTGGTAGGTGCGAGAAAATTTATTGAGAGACTTCCCGGAGGCTTTGATTTCAATGTTATGGAGCGCGGAGCAACACTTTCGGTAGGGCAGCGTCAATTAATTTCATTTGTGAGGGCCATGGTTTATGACCCGGCCATCATTGTACTGGATGAAGCGACTTCATCAGTGGACTCCGAAACCGAAGAGCTGATTCAGCATGCTATTGAAAACCTGATGAAAGGTCGCACAGCTATCGTAATAGCCCATCGTTTGTCCACCATTCAAAAAGCTGACAAAATCCTGGTACTGGATCAAGGTGAAATAAAGGAAAGCGGCAGCCATGATGAATTATTGGCTTTAAATGGTTATTACACCCAACTTTACAATATGCAGTACAAGGAACTTGTAAAATAGACCGGCAGCCATCCCGTAACAAACATCACAATCCACCCTGTTAATTACCAAGGTACTAATTGCCTCCTTTTTCAACTGTTTCTCTGCCTGCGAATAATGAAATTGCATGTTATATCAATCCGGATTCCATGAAAAGTGCAAAATTCATTGTTTTAATCATTTTTTTAACCGGCATCCATACAGTTCAGGCCCAAATGCGGAGCGGAGGGAAAAAATTAAAAAAGGTGGTATGTCCGATTGAGAGTGGCAAGGACCTGAATTTTAGCCTCGGAGCCAGAATTGGTGATCCGTATGGTATCACCGCCAAGCTATATTTTCCGGAACGTCTGGCAGTGGAGTTGGTAGCAGGACGCACGTTTCCCGGATTGCATGATCAGGCCAATGAACAGGCTTTCCACACTGAAATAGAGCTGCCTTTTGACGAAACCGAATATCTGGGTCATGAAATCAGAAAGCTTTATACAGGACAACTGAGATGGGTATATCACGTTGATTTCCCCAATTACGACGGCCTGGACTGGTATGTTGCCGCCGGTGGGCAAATCAGGTATTTTGAGATCCATTACGTTTTTGAGTTTTTCAATGCCAACCCGCCGAGTGCCAATGTATCTTCCATTGACGATCCTTATATCACCCTGGGCCCTGAGCTGTCTGTGGGCGTAGAGTACGTCATACCTTATCATACCATGAGTTCGTTTGCGGAAATCGGTGTCTTTGGGGATATCAATAACGGTGGTCTGGACTCGCAGTTTTTTGGAGGTTTGGGGATACGTTATAACTTTTAGTTTCCGGAAATAATACAATTTGATTAAATAATAAAAGCCTAAAAGCCCTTTCTGCTGGCTTTCCTCATACTTTTTATTTTTCTTTGGGCTCCAATCAAAACTATCCATGAATCAAAGGAGAACTATTATCTGGGTTGCCGTTTTTTTCACCATTTGTCTTGTCACTTATGCTTATCTCGGAGGTTTAAGAGAAGTTAAAATATCGGTCATTTCGGAAGACGTATATCATATGGTCGGTAACAGGTTTACCGGGCAAATTGAAAGTGACACCCTGAAGGATATGTTCCTTTCAGCTAAAAAACGGATTGAAGATAAGCAGGTCGATGGCACACTCGCTATCTTGTACTTTAAAGATGCCGAACATGGTAGAGACAGCATTGAATGTTTCACCGGGATATTGCTTGGGATGAAGCCTGAAAAAGTTCCTGCAGGCATGGAATACAAAGCCTTTAACAGTAACGGTGCGGTGAAGGCCCGGTTTGACGGACACCGGTTGGTTACCCCTAATCCTGCGGAAATCAAAGAAAAAGTGGACCGCTATGCCCAAAAAAACAATTTAAAATTGCAGCAGATTTTTGTTGAGAAATACTTTTCCGATAACGCCATCGAAATAGACTATTTGCTGCAATAAGGAAATAGTTAGTCTTCTACTTCATCCCCCTGCAACTGTTTGTCATACAATGCCTTGAAAGCCCCATTTTGTGCCAGCAGTGATTCATTGGTACCCTTTTCAATGATTTTGCCATCATCCAGTACCAGTACCTTATCGGCCAGTTTAGCTGAAGACACGCGATGCGAAATGATGATAGATGTCCTGCCCACCATAATTTTTTGCAGGTTGTTCAGGATGGCATTCTCGGTTTTTGTATCCACTGCCGAGAGGCTATCATCCAAAATCAGGATCCTCGGCTCCCGGATTAAAGCCCGTGCAATAGACACCCTTTGTTTTTGTCCTCCTGATAATGTGATTCCCCTTTCTCCCAAAACAGTCTCAAAGCCCTCTTTAAATTGCGTGACGTTATCAAACAAATCGGCGTCTTTTGATGCTTGCAAAACCTTTTCCTCGTTAACCCCCTCCGCGCCAAAAGCGATGTTCTCTTTAATGGACTCCGAAAACAAAAATACATCCTGGGGAACGTAACCGATCTGGCTCCGGAGTGAGGCCAGGCTAAAATCTTTTATATTGTGGCCATCGATGGTGATCTCCCCATTGGTTACATTAAACATCCTGCAGATTAAATTGGCAATAGTACTTTTGCCTGAACCGGTAGTCCCTATAATGGCCACCGACTCTCCCGGTTTCACCTCAAAGCTGACATCTTTCAGTGCGTGAATATTTGAATCTTCATAAATAAAGTTAACCTTATCAAAAGTAATGGCTCCCTCGATAGGCTGGGAAAGATTTTTTTCCGAGACAATATCGTTTTTTGTCTTCAGGAACTCATTGATTCTGCCCTGTGACGCTTCTGCCCTTTGAATGATGCTGGTAATCCAGCCAAGTGCTGTCACAGGCCAGGTCAGCATGTTTACATAAAGTATGAATTCGGCGATATTCCCAAAAGTTATGGAACCATTTATGACCTCGATACCTCCAACGAAAATGGTTAATATAATGCTAAGGCCTATCAATCCCATAATCAATGGCATAAACAGGGAGTTGACGAAGGTTAACCCCAGGGATTTTTTCTTGTAGTCATCGCTCTCCCTGGTAAATGCATCCATTGAATAAGATTCTCTGACAAACGCTTTTAATACCCTTATCCCTGAAAAGGCTTCCTGCACAAATGTGGAAAGGCTTGACAGGCTTCGCTGGATTTCCTCAGAGCGACGGTTGATGATATTGCTTACATAGTAAATGCTTATGGAAAGAATTGGCAAGGGAATTAGAGCGTATAAGGTTAATTTCACATTGACCAACAACATAATAGGAATAACCATCAGAAAGATAGAAAGCAAATTCAGCCCATACATAATAGCCGGCCCCAGGTACATCCTTACTTTGCTTACATCTTCGGAAATTCTGGCCATTAGATCACCTGTGTTGTGTTTGCGGTAAAAACTTAAAGGCAGAGTCTGGTAATGGTGGTAAATTTCATTCTTAAGATCGTATTCAATATGACGGGACATGGCAATGATCGTTTGCCTGACTAAAAAGAGGAAGAGCCCTCGCAGCAGTGCCATAATGACAATAGCCAAACCACATATAAAGACGTTGACAGCAAATGAATCAGCGAAGATACTTTGGGTGTTTAAACCCTCTAAAATTCCATATAAGCTAAGTTCATTGCTGATAATATCTACAGAATACCTGACAATTTGGGCAGGAAGGATAGCGAAGACATTGGAAATCACGATAAACAAAATACCAAAAAAAAGGTGGTATTTGTATTTGATCAAATACTTATTGAGGTGGCTGAGTTCTTTCACTAGATACTAAAAACGGCTATGATGGTAAATTGTTTTACCGTGTTGAATAAATTGATGATACTGACAAATAAATGAAAAATTTGCGATATTTTTGCCACAAATTCGAGCCCTGGGAGGCGTTGTTACATCAAACCCAAAAACATATTAGATGTCGGAAGTAAACACAATTGAAAAAGTAGATAAATTGTCAGTTTTTGATCAGGTGTCAAAACTAGGCCATGAGCAGGTTGTTTATTGTTATGATGAACCTACCGGCTTAAAGGCTATTATTGGAATACACAATACGGTATTGGGCCCTTCTCTGGGTGGAACCAGGATATGGAATTACCAGTCAGAAGAAGAAGCCCTCAAAGATGTTTTAAGGCTTTCCAGGGGAATGACCTTTAAAAATGCCATTTCTGGCCTTAATCTGGGCGGGGGAAAGGCCGTTATCATCGGTGATGCCAAGGTGATTAAATCAGAAGCATTGTTTCGGCGATTCGGTAGGTTTATCGAGAGTCTGAGCGGCCGTTATGTAACGGCAGAAGATGTAAATATGAAAACATCGGACATTGAATATGTGGCGATGGAAACCCATCACGTATCTGGCCTTCCCGAGGTGTTGGGTGGAGGGGGTGATCCCTCGCCGGTGACAGCCTTTGGCACTTACATGGGCATGAAAGCGGCAGTAAAAAAGGTTTATGGCACTGATAGTCTGGAAGGTAAGAAAGTTGCAGTGCAGGGTGTAGGCCAGGTAGGTACTTATCTGGTAGAATACCTCAAAAAAGAAAATGCCAAGGTCTGTATTTCGGACATCGATGAGGAAAAACTGGACCATGTGGCAAGGGAACACGGCGCGGTAGTTGTTCCTGAGCAGGATCTGTATGACCTCGACATGGATATTTATGCTCCTTGTGCGCTTGGAGCAACACTTAATAGTGATACTTTGTCACGTTTGAAATGCCGGGTAGTGGCAGGAGCAGCCAACAATCAATTGGCCGATGAAAGAAAACATGGCAAAATGTTAAAAGAAAAGGGCATTACATACGCTCCTGACTTTCTCATCAATGCGGGGGGTGTTATGAATTGCTATGCAGAATATATTGGGGAATACAAACGGGAAAAAGTGTATAAACAAGCTGAGAAAATTTACGACATTACCAATAACATTTTAAATACGGCGGAAAAACAAAACATTACCACCCACGAGGCGGCACTTGAGCTGGCCTTGCAGAGAATATTGGCTATGGGCAAGGTTAAGCTGGCTTTCTAGCTGAAATACGACACTGAGTTTGATTTGATAAAACTGAAATCTTTCTTTAAAAAACTGCCATGCTGAACCGGAGATCGTTAAGAATTAAAGTAGCGCAGAATTTATACGCCTACAATCAATGCAAGCTGGCAAACTATGAGATTGCACTGAAACAGATTGAAGAACACTTTTTGCAGGAGTCCTATTTGGCCGAAGGACAAAACCGGGATGCGTTGAGGCAAAATGGATTGGAAGCGAAGGAAGCCCTTAAGAAAAGGCTTGAAAACAATGAAAGTACAGCTAACAACGTGACCGCGGAAGCTATCAGAGAGGCGGTGGATGAGGTCTATGTATCTTATCAAAACAGTCTTAAAAAAGACATGAGGGCCTTACGGAGCAACATGATCACTGAAGCGGAAAAAGTGGTAGACCGCTACCTGATGGTATTGGCCCTGCTAACGGAATTTGCGGAAATAGCTTCTGGCAAATACTTCAAGAACCCGGCGAAATTTGTTTGTCAGAACCTTCAGAACAACCGGATTATCAAGGCAATAATGGCCCACCAGCCGTTACAGAATATGATAATCAGAAAAAATATTACCTGGAAGAATCATCATCAGGATGTGCTTTCCTGGTATAGGGAGATTATTAATGAAGTGCCTGAATATGCAGCTTACAAGACCCTGAAGCAGCCGGGTATTGAAGATGACAGGAAGATTCTTACCTTTATAGTTAAGAATCAGATATTTAAGAATGATGTCATCAATGCGTTGTTCGAAGAATTGGATCTGAGCTGGGAAGAAAACAAAGCGGCGGTAAAAAGTATGGTTCAAAAGACTATCAAGTCGGTGGAATCAAGCGGTGAACAGGAATGGACCCTGGAAATAAGTCCTCTTTCATACAATTGGGAGGATGATAAGGCGTTTTTTGAAGAGTTGTTTGTAAGCAGTATTGAAAATGATGAAGATTTTGAAAAGTTGGTTGCGGAGAAATCAAAAAATTGGGATATTCATCGATTGGCAATGATGGATAAAATTATTTTGAAAATGGCTATTTGTGAAATGATTAAATTTCCCAGCATACCGATTAAAGTAACCATCAATGAATACATAGAAATTTCGAAACGTTACAGTACGCCAAAAAGCAAGCAATTTGTAAACGGATTGCTCGACAGCCTGGCGAACAAACTGGTTTCAGAGGGAGTTATAAAGAAGAGCGGGAGAGGTTTAATCGATAACAAATAATTAAAATACTATGAGCAGATCAAGTAATACCTTTTTAGCATTTTTAGCCGGGGCCACAACGGGCGCCTTGTTGGGTATACTTTATGCACCCGATAAAGGGTCCAATACCAGAGACCGGTTGTCATATACCCTTGATAAATATAAAGAAAGGCTCGAAGACCTTCTGGATGACATTATCAACGGCAGGCACGAGGCTGAGTCCCTGGCTAAGAGTAAAGGAGAAAGAGTTGTGAGTGACGCAAAAGAAAAAGCAGAAAAACTTCTACATGACGTAGATGAACTGATAGACCAGATCAAAGGGGAGGATAAAGATTAGATAATGAAGACTGTGACGCTCATAAAGGGCGATGGCATAGGTCCGGAAATAATTCAATCGGTTAAGGATATTTTTCAGGCGGCAAAGGTTCCGGTACAGTGGGAAGAACAAAATGCCGGACAAACGACCCTGGATGAGACAGGAGAGCTTATTCCGGGGACGCTGGTCGATTCTATCGACACCAACAAGGTGGCTTTAAAAGGCCCCATTACCACACCGGTGAAGGAAGGGTTCAGAAGCATCAATGTGCAACTGAGGCAAATGTTTGACCTCTATCAAAATTTAAGGCCATGCAAAAGTACGCCGGGTGTAAATTCCCGGTTCGAGGATGTGGATTTGGTATTATTCAGGGAAAATACAGAAGGACTCTATTCCGGCCTTGAAATCTATGACCCGCGGCTGGAGATGGCAGACTCTATTGCCAGGATTACCAAAGATGGCAGTATGCGGATCATCAGGGCGGCATTCGATTACGCCAAAAACAATCAAAGAAAAAAAGTAACCCTGGTGCACAAAGCCAACATCCTAAAACACATTGGAAAAATCTTTCTGGATGCTGGCATGGAGGTCGCAAAAGATTATCCTGATATTGTTACTGATGACAAGATCATCGATAATATGTGTATGCAACTAGTGATCAAGCCTGAGCAATTTGACGTGGTGGTGACCACTAATCTTTTTGGAGACATCTTATCCGATTTGTGTGCGGGACTTGTTGGCGGGCTGGGACTTGTCGCCGGTGCCAACATTGGAGATGATATCGCCATATTTGAAGCCGTCCACGGCTCGGCCCCCGATATTGCCGGTAAAAATATTGCTAACCCTACGGCAGTCATCCGATCTGCCCTTTTAATGCTTAACTACCTAAAGCTAACTGATTATCATGACACTATCAGTGCGGCACTGGACAGTACACTCGCTAACAGAGACGAATGTACTGCTGACCTGGGAGGCAGGGCCGGTACCACTGATTTTACTCAAAATATTATAAAAAAGTTAAAATAATGTTTATTAATGGCTAATTTTGATATTAGCGAAAGAGAAAATCGAAGTTAAATTAATATTTCAAATCATGAAAAAGTTAATGAATATAGGTGTGTTAGTAACTTTTGCCGTAGCAGCAATGACATCATGCACCAACAGCAAACAAGAAGAGAAAATAGCGGCGTTAGAAGAGCGAATTAAGGAACTGGAGAATGGGGGTAGCAGCGCACAGCAAAACCAAAGTCCTACCACTTTAGCAGCCAACGTAGATACGGAAACCACCCCTGATGGGCCCCTGGGCGCTTTCGATTTTGAAGAAGAAGAACATGATTTTGGAACCATCGAGGCAGGTAAGATTATTGAGCATACATTCAAGTTTACCAACACCGGAGAAGCCCCGCTTATCATCCAAAGTGCTACAGCCTCTTGCGGATGTACCGTTCCTAAAAAGCCCACCGATCCCATTCCAGTCGGCGGTGTAGGGGAAATCGGGGTACGGTTTGACAGTAAAAATAAAAGTGGAGTTCAAAGCCCGGTGATTACAATCAGGGCCAACACTAACCCTAACGTGACCAGAATTAAACTGAAAGGTACGGTTAACCCTAAACAGGAATTACCGGACGGACCTGTCAGAAAATAATACAAAACAAACTACCTATGTTAACCTATATTTTGTTGCAAAGCTCATCGGGCGGGCCAAACGCCTGGATGGGAAACGCTATTCTTTTTGGCGGTATTATCCTGATCTTCTATTTTTTCATGCTGAGGCCCCAGCAAAAAAAACAGAAGGATCAGAAAAATTTTCTTGAAACAGTTAAAAAGGGCGATAATGTCGTGACTATTGGCGGTATGCATGGAAAAGTATTCGCCATAGAGAAAGATTTTGTCATCATTGAGGTGGATAAAGGGGCAAAAATCAAATTCGATAAGTCTTCAATTTCCTTTGAAAACAGCAAGACTTACGCTAAGAAAACTTAATTGGAAATACCCCTTTGGAAACAATAAAAAAAATAATTAATTGGCTGGGGGGATCACTTACAACCGAAAATACCAAAGACTGGAAGGTGGTAGTACTTTGTGTGATTGCTGCCACTACATTCTGGTTTTTTAATGCATTGAACAAAAATGACTATACGACAGTCATTAATTACCCGATCAGGTTTAACTTCAATAATCCCAATGATAGCCTGATCATTGTAAAATCACCACCGGAGAGAATTGCTATAGATGTCTCAGGCAGGGGATGGATATTATTCAGAAAAACTTTTTGGTTTAATTACGAACCGATCAAAATTGAACTTTCCGCGCCGGTAGATACCAAATTTCTCACCAGGGGCTCTCTTTTGCCCATCATAGAACCACAGTTAAGTGATCTGAAAGTAAACTATATAGTTGATGATACTTTATTTATCAATATCGAAAGAAGGATAAGTAAAAAACTTAAGGTATTTGTTGACAGTTTGCGTATAGGCCTTGAGAATAACCACCGGATCACCACGCAGATACGCATCAGACCGGACTCCGTTTTAATTGCAGGGCCCAAGTCCATTATCGATGACCTGCCGGTCAGGATGGAGCTGGAAATTGACGAAGATGACATTGACTCGGAATTTAATGACAGAATCGATGCCAATGTCCTGGAATTACCGCTTGTTACCTATTACCCTGGAAAGGTATCTGTAAATTTCAAGGTATCGGAATTTGTTAGAAAAGAAAGCCGGTTGCCTATTGAATGGATAAAATTTCCGGACCAGCCCAATTTGACTGTCAGCGACTCGACGGTCAACATTGACTATATGGCGGTGCTGGAAAACCAGGGACAAATCAACGGAAGCCAATTCCGGGTAACTGCCGATTTTTCTGCTATCAGCGCCAATGATTCCACCATATTACTGGAATTAGAAATCTTGTCCGATCACGTGACAGATGTAAATTTTTCACCCCGGTCTATCAAGGTAAGTTATGGAAAATGATCCCCCTTTGATCGGCGTAACTGGCGGGATTGGTGCTGGTAAAAGCATGATATGCAGGGTTTTTCAATCCCTTGGAATGCCAGTTTATAACGCCGACGAACGGGCCAAATGGTTAATGGCGCATGACCGGGTGCTGATAGAAGCGATTAAAAAACACTTTGGCACGGATGCTTATCTGGAAGACCATATTATCAACAGCGCTTTTCTGGCTTCAGTTGTTTTTGACAATGAAGAAAAGCGCCGCCTGTTAAATGGATTGGTCCACCCTAGGGTAGGGGAAGATTTTGCATTGTGGGTAAAAAAAAATAACGGATCCCCCTATTTAATCAAGGAAGCTGCTTTGTTGTTTGAGGCTGGCTCTTACAAAGACTTAGATAAAGTCATCAATGTAGATGCCCCGGCCACACTGCGCAAAAGAAGAGTACTATTAAGAGATCCACACCGGGAAGCCAAAGACATCGACGCAATCATGGCCAGTCAATTCAGCGACCGGCAAAGAAGGGAAATGGCAGATTATACCATAATCAATGATGACCGCACCCTGGTGATGCCGCAGGTACTAAAGCTGCATGAACAATTTCTCGCCATGGCGCCTGAGCAGGTTGAATAGAAATTTCAAAGGTTTTCAGGTAAGCGGATCTGATCGGTGTAAAATTTGATTCGTTTGCTGGATATTTTAAGTAGTTCTATCTTCTCGATTTTATCCAGCTTGTGATTGTAAAATACTTCCACATAAAAATTATTCAGCAGGTACAGATTAATTTTGTAGCGGTAATATCTGATAGCGACAATAAAAGTTCCCTCCCTGTATAACAGGTTGATTTTTTCGTTTAATGACATACTATTAAACAAAGGAGGTGACATTTGATTAACTTTTATAGGGTAAACGCGCATTTGATAAGATAAATATAAATAAAAATGAATTATTGATGTAAAATAATTGCTTATTCCGTTTTCAGATATTATTCTTGCGTTGATTTTAATCGCAAACAACCAAAGGGAAACTGACTCATGGACCGTAAGGGAAACCTGGTACTCAAGATACTCGGCTTGATTGCCATATTATTAATTTACATCAGCAACCGTCCGGCTACCGAGACCATCTCCAACGGGAACATTTGGATGACAGATTATATGCTGGCCAAAAACAAGGCGAAGGTAGAAAACAAACACATTTTAATATTTTTCTCAGGTTCTGACTGGAGCAGACCCAGCATCGAATTGTCCAGGGATGTATTTGAGCAAGAAGCCTTTAAATCATTCGCCAAAGAAAACCTGATTTTGTTAAGGTTGGATTTTCCTAAACACAAAAAGAACCTTCTTAACGTCGAGCAGGCCAAACACAATAAGACCCTGGCGGAAAAGTTTAATAATCAAGGCCACTTTCCGCTGGTACTGGTGATCGACAAAAACGAAAATGTGTTGCTTCGTACCGAGTATAAAAAGGATGGCGCCTCAGGTTTCTTAGCTCATGTAGAAAAAACGCTGACGGCTTTCTGATTACAGGGTAAAACCCCATGACCGGCCTGCATCAGATCACCCGCCCAAAAAGGTGATATTGCTAGTCTTTGCATTTTTTTGCGCCACTCATTCGATTCTCAACTATCCTCACATCAAGATCGGATAAGATAAACAAGTGCTCTATGCCCCATTAAAACCCGGTTTTAATACCAGATCAATAATTTATCCGCTAAATTTATAGAAGATTGTGGGGTGGGGCGATGGCTGATAAGCAAACAGTGGTGAATCTGAAGTTACCACCTTGTCGGACAGAGGGACGGGTCTAACTGAAAACTAAATTGGAAATCTTAAATTCATTTCATTTATGAGTAAGGATTTAATAACAGCATTGGCGCACCGGATCAAAGGGGATGTATTAAGTGATGAATATTCATTGGGCATGTATGCTACAGACGCCAGCATTTATCAAATCAGGCCTGTGGTGGTTGTTTTGCCCAGGGATGAGGAGGATGTGAAAACAGCGGTGGCGCTAGCCAGGGAGCATCGTGTGTCGATTCTACCGAGGGGAGGTGGGACAAGCCTTGCCGGACAAACTGTCGGTAAATCATTGGTATTGGATTTTTCCAAATATATGCAGGAAATTATACAGCTAAACGTGAAGGACAGATGGGTGAGGGTACAGCCGGGAATGGCAAGGGATGACCTGAACGCGGCCCTGGCACCACATGGGTTGCATTTCGCCCCCGATCCGGCTACCAGCAGCAGGGCCAATGTAGGAGGTATGGTAGGCAACAATTCCTCTGGCACTAAAAGTATCTTGTACGGCAAAACGATAGACCATGTCCTTGAAGCCAAAGTTTTGCTGGCAGATGGTACCGGTTTGCATTTCAGGGAGCTTACAAAAGACGAAGTCAACAAAAATGAAGGAAGAACAAAGCGTGAGGAGGAGATTTATACAGGCTTTCAACAAATTATTGAAGCACATAGGGAAGAAATCGAGCGAAAGTTTCCCAAGGTGATGAGAAGGGTCGGGGGTTATAACCTTGATGAGTTTGTTTATAATGGTAACTGGAATTTGAGTAAGCTTATTTGTGGTAGTGAGGGGACGCTGGCCACATCGCTGGAATTTAAGCTTAACCTTGAGCCCTTACCAAAGTTTAAGTCCGTTTGTGTTGTCCACTATGCCCGGCTATTAGAGGCCATAGGAGCAGTGGCGCCAATACTTGAATTTAAGCCTTCAGCGGTAGAGATTCTGGATGACACTGTGATAACCCTGAGCAAAAAGAATCTTACTACCCAACGGCATTGCCATTTTATAGAAGGCGATCCCGAAGCCATACTGATTGTGGAATTCTACGGGAAAACACGGGAGGAGGTAATGAGTCGGGCAGAAGCTATGATTGCGGATCAAAAGGCGAAAGGGCTCGGGTATGCCTATCCGCTATTTCCTGAGGGTAAACCTTATGATGATGTATGGGTGGTGCGAAAAAAAGGACTGGGTTTGATGCTTGGTCTGAAGGGTGAAAAGAAACCGCTGCCTTTTATAGAAGATGCTGGTATTCCGCAGGAAAATTTGCCGGAATACATCGACAGGGTGTTAAAAGTATGTAAAAAGCACGGAGCTGAAGCTGCTATGTATGCTCACGCGAGCGTTGGAGTGATCCATGTACGGCCGATTCTGGACCTGCGGCAGGAAGAGGACATAGAAAAGTTGAAAAATATTGCAGACGATGCCTTCAGGCTGGTGGTGGAGTATGGAGGTTCATGGAGTGGCGAACATGGAGATGGTTTGGTAAGAAGTGCCTACAATCAGGCTTTTTTTGGGAAACAACTTTATGGGGCCTTCCTGCAGGTAAAACAACTGTTCGATCCTGATAACCTGATGAATCCCGGAAAAATTGTGGAGGCTCAGGGTATTCAGGAAAACCTTCGCTATGGGGCTCAGTACAAAGATGAACCTGTTAAAACAGCCTATCATTACCGTGAAGAAAACGGATTCGCAGGATCGGTACACATGTGTACGGGAGTGGGGGAATGCAGGAAATTATTAGGCGGTACGATGTGCCCGAGCTTTAAAGCCACACGTGATGAAGAACATTCCACCCGTGGTAGGGCCAATGCTTTGAGGATGGCTATGTCCAATCAATTCGATGATGCGGGGCTGGCGAGTGAACGGCTGCATGAGGTGATGGATCTTTGCCTGTCCTGCAAGGCCTGCAAATCCGAATGTCCCAGCAATGTAGATATGGCCAAAATGAAAAGTGATACATTGCAGATATATTATGACAGCCATGGCACCACCCTGAGGGACAGGCTAATCAGGGATTCTACAAAAATGGCTGCTAAAATCGGTGGCTGGAAAGCAGGTGTTGTCAACATAATACAACGCACCGGTCTGTTTCGTGTTATGCTCGAAAAGCTGGCGGGATTTGACAAAAGAAGAACGTTACCGGCCTATGCCAGTAAACCTTTTATGCATTGGGTCAAAAAAAATGTTAACGGGCAAAACCGGGGTAACAGGAAAGTGGTATTGTTTGCAGATACCTATCTTAACTTTCACGAACCGGAAATCGGCAGATCCGCTTTGCAATTGCTGAACTCGTGCGGTTATGAGGTGATCATTGCCAATGCAGGTTGTTGCCAGCGCCCCAGGATATCACATGGGTTTTTGAGAGAGGCCCGGCAGGAAGGGGAGAAAACGGCTACAGCCCTGAAAAAATACCTCGACCAGGGGCTGAAAGTTGTAGTTTGCGATCCTGGCTGTGCATCTGCGCTCAACGATGATCTCCCGGACCTGCTGGATGACGAGACGTTGGGAAAGCAGTTGAAAGAAGGAGTAATGATGATCGATGTATTTCTTGCGCAGGCCCTTGCATCGGGTGAACTGGATGTGGTTTTTGAGTCAACAGCCAGTCAGGTTGCCGTACATGGCCATTGCCATCAGAAAGCATTATATGGAACAGGTGCCATGATGGCTGTTTATGATAAAACAGGGGGCACAGCTATGGAAATACCATCGGGATGTTGCGGAATGGCAGGCTCTTTTGGTTACGAAAAGGAACACTATGACCTTTCGGAAAAAATTGGAGCTTCGGTTTTGTTCCCCGCTATAAATGAGCTGAAAGCCGATCATACGATTGTGGCCTGCGGTTTTAGTTGCAGGCACCAGATTAAGCACTTTACCGGCGTGGAAGCAAAGCATTGGGTAGAAACAGTGAAAGTCAGGCCAAGGGTGCCTGAATGATTACTACCCGGAAGGGGCGGACTAATGTTCGGGGCAGTCGATCCTTCAGGTATGTTACTGTATCCAACTGATTTCCTGTAGATGCCAGGTGGAGGGCTGTCCTTCCGTCGTAATCTGCCTGGTTGAGATCCACACCCATGGCCTGAAGTCTTTTAATTTCGTCCAGGTCACCGTTAGCCGCTGCGTTGATCAAAGAAACCGTACGGTTTTCCTGAAGGTATTTCATGCGTCGTGGATCCCGTTTTCGCCTGAATAACCGTACATACCACACGAATACGTGATCGTCAGACAGTTTTTTACCGTTTCCACTTTAAATACCTTTTTATTCGTAAAAGGATGGACACCTGAATTAGCGAACTCAGCCGGAAGATTGGCTCAGGCTGTTGTAGAATATAAATAGTTGTTTCAGGTGAGCCGATTTGCTGGGATTAAGATCGAGGTCTTCCATAAATTCATTCACTTCCTGGGCGTGGGCCTCCATTAATTTAAGGATATTCTTTTTCGTAGGCACCAGATTTTGAACGAATCCGGACCTATCCATATAATAAAAACGGTCCACGGTGCTGACAACAGTCCTTTTTCCCATTCTTTTTCTCACCTGCACTTCCCTTTTAAGCAAAGTCATGTTGCCCCGGATAATCACCTCAAAAAATTCCGGGATGACTTTATTCTCCCTGATTTTTACCGGTATGGAATGATAGCGTTTTACTTTTTTGAAGTCCTTGTCCTGCACCTCGAAATAATCTACTATGTTGGCGGTATATGTTTTGGTCTGCCCTTGGCTTTTATGCATCAAAACGTTGTATTTCAATTGATAATTTATCCTCCCGGAGAGAGTGGTGCTGTCTTTAAGTTTAATTTTTCCCAGGTACCATGAGTTATTTTGACTTTGGAACGACCACGCATCAAAACACGGATTTATTAATACTGCCACGAAAAAAGTTTTTAAGATCCTCATAGTTCTTCTGTTTTAGTACCACCAAAAAAATCATGAAACAGCGGAAAGCTCCAATGATACTACAAATAACTTGTCCCCTAAGTTTAATCAGCCCTTCTATTAATTGAGGAATCAGACCGAAAAGAACCTCATCGGGCTTGTGTAAGAATCAATCTGGTCAAAGGTTTCATTACCTGGCTTTAGAAGCAGGTCTTGTTCCTTCTAAACTTCCTTTATATTCATTCGGCGTTTGACGAAAAGAGGCCCGCAAAGGACCCTTTTTACAAACAACATGATCAAATTTATTAAAGGCTGATCTTTCTTGCAATTCCTGCCATCGATCTTTGCAGTTCATGGGGAAATTATTCGGGCCCTAGTCTTGTGGAAATAACAATCCGGTTCCAGCTATTGATGGTGTCGATGGCCAGTATGAGATGTGCCAGATACTGTTCCCCGAACAAATTCCGTACCCTGCCGTAGACGTCATCCGATACCCCTTAATCCGAGATGGGCGTAATCTCTTTTGTAAGTTTTAAAACGGCCTTTTCTTCCTCAGAAAAATAAGGGGATTCCTCCCAGGCACCTAGGGCGAATATCCTTTTTGCCGACTCACCTGCTGCCAGGGCTGATAGTAAAGTGAAACCTAATATCAGGCGCAGGTAAAAGCCCGCTACATCTCTTAATTTTTTTTGCTGAAATTTCACGCCGTTTTTGGTTTGGCAATCATTGATTTTTGTGTTGTTCTTTTGAATTGGACGTAGATAGTACTAAATTGTTAGCCTACCACAGTGATCCGGATTCAGAAAACCCGATAGTCCAACAGGAAGAAATTGATCAGGCCCTTGAAAAGCTTAGTGAATCCCAGGTAGACCGGCTGATAAGCTTTTTATCTCGTCAGTTATTTGAACGGACCTGGTTAATTTCCGGTACTTGGTTTTTAATGATTTCTCCGGCTAATGCTCAGAAAGCAGTCATGGCATGGCGCAAAGTCATACTATGACTTCGGTGAAATTTGTTTCATGGACTACCGATAGAGGCACGAGGCACCGGAAAACGTAAATCAATACCCCCGGCCCGGGACTCGGCTTTCAGACTGATTGGTAATTTTACCTGTTAATTTTTCTGTGGATGAATTTTTTAATAAATTAACTCCAGCATGTTAAAACTCCTCTCATTTCTGGCTTTCACTGGATTTGTGGCCATTTATTCCTGGTACAGACTCCGGAAGGAAAAACTCAACTCATCTGACGGTTATTTTTTAGGGGGAAGAAGTCTCACAGGCGTAATCATTGCCGGTTCGATGTTGCTTACCAACATTTCCACTGAACATTTAGTAGGCATGAATGGCGCCGCATACAGAAATGGATTTATTGTCATTGCCTGGGAGGTGACTTCAGCACTGGCGCTGGTGGTTTGTGCGGTTTATTTCGTGCCCAGGTATCTCAAGATGGGCCTTACCACCATTCCGCAATACCTGGAGTACCGGTTTGACGGCATAACCCGTACATTAGTTGCCCTGTTTCTGATCATTTCCTTTGTGGTGACCTTGTTGCCAATAGTTTTATTCACAGGGGCTATTAATATGGAAAGTATTTTTGACATATCCGCCATGTTGAATGTTAACAATACATGGGGACTTCGGCTGACAGTGTTGGTGATTGGCATAGTTGGCTCGGTATATGCCATTTTCGGAGGGTTGAAGGCCGTGGCATTTTCCGATACCATCAACGGTTACGGTTTATTGATTGGAGGGCTGCTCGTTCCGGTTTTCGCGCTCCTGGACATTGGAGATAACAATATCTGGAGAGGACTGGTAAGCGTATATGAACATAGCCCGGATAAGTTCAATGTAATGGGAGCGCCTGATTCGGTTATGCCTTTTGAGGTGTTGTTTACCGGGTTGATTATTAATCAGCTCTATTTTTGGTGTATGAATCAGGCCATCGTTCAGCGTGCGTTAGGGGCTGCCAATTTGAAGGAGGCACAGAAAGGTTTACTACTGACCGGTGTTTTTAAAATCCTTGTCCCATTAATTATCATTTTACCCGGGGTGATCGGATTCTATTATTTTCAGGACAGCTATTATAACAATCAGGATCATATTTATCCGGAGCTGGTAAAAAGAGTGTTGCCGGTCGGCTTGGTTGGCTTCTTTGCCGCGGTAGTCATGGGTGCGGTGCTTAGTACTTTCAACAGCGTACTTAACAGTGCGGCTACGCTGTTTAGTGTGGGAATCTATAAAAGGCATATAAACGAACATGCCAGTGAAAAAAGGTTGGTATGGATAGGCCGGGTAACTTCTGCAGTCCTGGCGATTGTTGCGATCCGGGTAGCGCCGATGATGGCCAATGCCCCTGATGGGTTGTATCAACTGTTGCAGCAATTAAATGGCATATTTTTTATTCCTATAGCCTCTGTTCTTTTGGCGGGGTTTTTTCTTAAAGACATTTCGGCAATGGCCGCCAAGGTAGCCCTGATTACTGGCATGGCTTTTTATCTCATCACAACTTTTATTCTTGAGATTGACCTGCACTTTGTTCACATCTGGGGAATAGAGTTTTTGCTAAACATAGGGGTGATGTACCTCGTCTCCTACTTTTATCCGAATAAAAACTTTTACCAGCCCGCCGATGCCGGAAAGGTAGAACTTACGCCCTGGCGGTATACCCGGCACATGGCCATAGGATTGGTGATAATTACTATTTTGATTTACTTGCTGTTGAGTTAACACACCAAGACACACAAAGAACTTTGTTGAAAACCTTACACAAAAACCACCGAAGCTTGCCCTATCCCATACCCTCAATGATAAGAGGATACAATGATTTCATCATCGCGGAACCAAGGGTGCATACCCTAAAATGATTGTCAATTTTCAACTGTCAATTGCCCATTCTCCATCGCGCCTACTTATAAAAAAATAGCCCTTACTTGTTTACATTTGTCTTAGAACACGCTCATCGCCCAAATCTGATCCAGTCCAATGACATAAACCAATGCTGATCTTCCACTGGTCCGTCAAAGACAATGTAGATGTCATGAATACCTTCGGTCGGATTAATGTTTAGTGTTTTGGGTTTCCAGCTCTGGTCATGGGCAGGTTCAATGAGAATGTTACCTACCTTAATGCCCTCGCTGTTACCGGTTCTTACACTGATATGGGAGGCGGTGTTCGATCTTGTGTGGAAAGTCATTGTATTAATTTGGGACAAATCGATTTGATGAAAGGTCAGATAGCTCCCCTTCGTTGAAGTTTTGACATATGACAAGTTGCCTCCGCCGGGCCTTTCTTTTTTAGCTCCTGAGATTTCATCATAATCCTCCGCCTGTTTTTTAGGATGACGGAGAAGGATAGATTTCCTTGCAGTTAGCGGACTAATTGTACCACTGCCCTGGTCCTGGTAAGTTACGCTGAACACATAGGCACCATCTTCCTCCTGTTCGGTAGGGGCTTTGGTTTCCACAATACCTGTAAGTGGCAGGCCTCCTGTGTTCTTCTCCCCCTCACCAGGCAAAGAGAGTATATACCTTACCATTTCACCCGTTTCCTCAAGCGTATGTTGGGGGTGGGCAGCCATCAGGCTATGTCCCCAGTTTCCATTGCCTCCTTCAATAATTTTTTTGCCAAGGTAATCAATGGCATTTTTATCGCCCTGGTATCTTTCGGCAATGTCCAGATAAGTCGGCCCGATTGACTGCTGATCCCTGGAATGACAAGATCGGCAATCACTGTTTTCAATCAGGTTTTTGCCTTTGGTAAATGGTGAAGGAATGGAAAACTGCTCCGGTCCCAATAGTGCCAGATCTTTGCCATGAGGCAGATAACTGAATTGTATGCCTACGTCGCTGGCTGCAATTTGCCGGCCTTCCGTAGAGCCATCTTCCTTGTCATTTACTTTGACCTCATAATTAATGGTACTGCTGCCGAAATAAAAAGACCGGTTACCTGAAAAGTTAATCGCAATGACCGGCATTTCATTGCCTGCCTCAATTTTCAATTCGGCCGTCTCGGACTCACCTTTAGAGTCCGTTACAATTAATTTAGCGATGTAGCTTCCGGGTGTTTCAAAGGTAAAATCAGTACTGATGCCATTGCTATGCTCCTCATTTTCACCGGTAAACAGCCATGCATAGCTCAAGGAATCTTCGGCATCGTAGTCAAATGATTTGTGGGCTGAAAAGCTGACTCTGAGGGGCGCCGCACCCACCAGCTTGTCGGCAGTGGCTATGGCAACAGGTGCTGTGTTGAGGGGGTTGTATTCAATTTTTGAAAGCCGGGCATCGTCATTGTCGGTAAAGTAGTTAGCTCCATATTCAAGTATATACATAGCCCCATCCGGTCCAAATTCGATATCAATGGGCTTGTCGAATCGTACCCCGGAGAGAAAGGGCTCGATACTTGCCAGGTCATGGTTTTCATCCATGGTTACTACCATTATCCAACTCCGTGCCCAATCGTATATAAACCATTTTCCATTATAGTATTCCGGAAACTTAACTTTTGAATTTTGATCATACCGCTTTGTGTAAAAGATAGGCCCACCCATCGCGCTTCTCGAACCCCTGCCCAGCATTGGGAATTCATCGGACCTGCCATAGGGATACCAGATCATAGGTTTTTGGGCTGGCGGCAATATGGTATTTCCTGTATTGTTGGGTGAATTGTTAACAGGACGCTCAGGGTCCCAGGCGGGCCCTATCTTGTCGGTGGCAAAGTCAAGTTTGGGATAAGCCTTATTATCTGCCACAAAATAAGGCCAGCCATAAAATCCGGGTTCACGAGCCTGATTGAATTCATCATAGCTTTGAGGGCCGAGCCTGCTATCACGTCCCGAGTCAGGGCCCACATCTCCCCAATACACAAAGTTTGTGTAAGGATCCACGGTAAAACGGAATGGATTACGCAACCCCATCAGATAAATCTCCGGCCGTCCTTTTGAACCGTCTTTTGGAAACAGATTGCCATCCGGTATTGTATAACCGCCGTCGGCGGTAGGGGTGATCTTAAGAATCTTGCCCCTGAGATCGTGGGTATTGGAAGAAGATTTCTGCGCATCAAAGGGCCCCCTTCCCGGCCGCTCATCGTGCGGAGAGTAACCATCTGATTCTTTGGAGCTGGTATTATCACCTGTTGAAAGATAAAGGTTTCCCTGGTCGTCAAACACAATACCTCCTCCCGAATGACAGCAAGTTTCCCTTTGCACCGGCACTTCCAGTACGATTTTTTCTGTGGATCTGATGAGGGAGTCTCCCACGAATTTGAATCGTGAAAGATTTTGTTTTTGCACCGGATCGACCGGTGAGTAATAAATGTAAATCCAATTGTTGTATTCAAACAATGGATCACGGGCAATTCCAAGCATGCCATCTTCATAATTGCCCGCTGTCGTTACCTCGAAGCGATCCACTTGTTTGGTAGACCGGGTTTGGGGGTTATACAATTTGATAGCCCCTTCCCTTTCAATAAAAAGCACTTTTTCATCCGGTAAAATGGTCATATCCATTGGTTCATTTACCTGATCGTCCAATACCTTTTTTACGAATCTCATTTCCGAAGGCGCCCTGCCGGTGCGGGCATTTTCGTAGTTGTAAGTATTGTCGCCTATAACGAATTCGAGGTTTTTAAACAGTTGATCTTTCAGTTCGGCCGATAGTGTAGCGTTGTCCTCAACGTACATGAAGCCAACACGGCCTCCGTCATAGTGTTTTAGCCCATACCCCGGGTCTTCATCGTTTACAAGGTTTTTGCTGTTTTGTACGGTGGTTGCTTTAAAAGCCTGGCTCATGCCATCGAGCCAGGGCCAGTAATATTGATGATTGGTTTCAGGATTAATCAGTATCAAACCACCCCCTGCCTGTACATAGCGTTGTACCTCCGCCTGTTGCTGCTTGTTAAATTGCTGTGGCTGAAGCCCAAAGAATAACACTGCACTGTATTGTTTGATGCTATCTTCAGGAATGCTGTCAAAATTATTGACATGGTAAATTAACAGGTCCCCCTTATTTTCCATCATCACTTTTTTCCATTGCCCGGTGTTTACTGATGAGTTGCCTGCCGGTTGACTCACCAATAATACACGTTTTTCTGTCCTGACGACCTCACCGGTGCCACATGCATAGAAAATGGATAAAGCAACGGTAAAAACAAATAACTTTAACAAAATACTCCCGAAAGCGTAACAACCCCTTTTAAACATAACTAAAGCATAATAATACCTTGCAAAAATAAGTAATTATATGACCTGTAGGTATGACAAAATGCACAAAAGTGGAGGGTTGTTGCTCAGGATGGTGATTTCAATCATTGTTTAATTCATGCCAAAGCTTCACTTTTGTAATAGCGTGAAGCGGTGAATGATATGAAGTATTTATTAAGCTTTTGGTTACTGGTTTTTATGACTGGATGTGTGGGTACAGGTCCATCGAGGTTCTATGTACAGGACAGTAATATTGTGGGGCCAAGAGAGGAAGAAGCACCGCAATATGAACTCATTGTGGATGAGCCTGGCTTTGAAAGCTGGATGGTTACCAATGCCCGGCCCATAGGATTTTACACTAAATCCTATTATGAAACCAAAAACAGAATTTATGTGTCAGACTGGAATGATAAAGTGACAGCATTCAGACACAGGCGGCGAAGCCCGTTTACAGAAATCATCAATTATGATTTTACAATCGATTATGGCATAGAATTAAACTATAAACTATTCTATTACTTTAAGTTCATGCATCAAAAATATGGGCCCCGCTATACCTTTCCTAATTAGCCGGTTTTATTCAGAACGGGTAAGCCCGGTATAATTGGCGTTAAATGTTCCTTTGAGAACCACCATACCACAATCCTGACTTTCCAATTCGGCAGTAAGTTCCGCTTTTATGCATTTTTCAAATCTAAAATGCCTGATATAGATCCGGCCCTGTTTTGTCAGATATTGGCACCCGGTCTTTTTATCAGTGAGCTGAAACCGTATCCTGGGGTTTTCAAACAGCTTTTTCGCGTTAAAGTCATAACCTCCGGTGTGAAACTCATGCCCTGACCAGTTGACCCAATATTTGCGGATGGTTATCTGCAGGTCTTGCTCCGGATGCAGAAAAAAAGAGAAGTAATGCACGTCATCCTCGTCAATGAGAAATTCCGGGCACTCACAATCCATATCAAAATTATCATGGTCATACCTTTCATCATTAAAATACTCCCATTTTAGTGGTATCGAGTCCTTTGGGTTTGATTTAAAGGAGACTTCCCCAAAGGTAAAATCGAAGTAATCCGGGTCACAATGAAATTCCGGTGTCGCCTCTTCGGTTTCAGTATCCTCTGTTGACGTGGTGCTTTGGCAAAAGGAAAACAGCAGGGGCGAAATCAGTACTGTATACCACCATCTCTGTTGGCTAAAAATGTAAGCTTGTAAATTCATGAAAATTGCGTGTATACCTTTTTGCCGGTTGATTGAGCTGGTTAATAATGTAAGCTGATCCTGCCTCAGTAAGCCGGATTCAATTTATAGGGCACATTGGCCTTTTTGGTGGAAAAGCCGTCAATGCCGACGTGTCTGCAACGTTTTGGCAGACATGCTCTTATGGCTCTTTGGCTTTTTCCTGAAGGTGTCTTTTGTGCAAGTCGCTGTGTTCGGGAAAAAGTTCACTATGCTCAGATAAAAACGCCGGGTCAATGGTGAGATGGTTTAAAAGCCGGTAGACTGCCTTTAGATTTTCGAGAAAAGCCGGACTGCAATCGTCGATTTCTATGTGACTCAATACCGCCAGGATACTTTTTTGGTAGGCATATAATTCATGTATTCCCGAAATCGGAATTTTGATGCTTAATTGATTCGTTTTTTGATTATACTCAATCATCTTTAATAATATTCGTGTCAAATATACATAAAATATTGACTATTAAAAATTTTTGTAAAGAAAATATTCATGTTAGTCCAAAAAACCTATATAATTATACAGATTATGATTTTTAACTATTAAAACTATGGCGGAACAAAAATTGACCAAATTGGGCGAATACCTGAACAAAAGAGCTGTGAACAAGTCCCAGATATCACGAAGAACCGGAATCAGCAAGCAAAGACTAAGTGAACTTTCTATTAATACGGCAACCAAGCTCCGGGCCGATGAGTTATACCAGATCGCCGTGGCTATTGAAGCAGATCCTTGTGCACTACTGGAGTACGTCTGCGGTCATCTGAAGCAGACAGTAAAGCTGGCTACTTTGTAAATTGCAGAAAAATGATCTGAAGTTTGGCTCAAAATCAAATACGGCCCATCCGGACCGTAAAAAAACATTTTAAGTTAGCCTTTGAGCCAAATAGAGGCACCTGGAAAAACAAATACTCAAACAACTGGTTTGGTCTGGTTACCTTTACAGGTCTCTGAATGTTTCCTTACCGAAAGCAATTTTTTAAAAAAGAGAATGTTTGGCAGTTTTTGTGTAATGATTATACCTGAGCTTTCCTCGCAAACAAATCATCTCTTCTCCGACAACCCTCACGTCTTTGGTATCGTAAGCATTCAATAACTCGAGAAAGTGTTTGTTATCTCCTGCCATGAGGGCATTTTGCAGGAAGTTATGAAAATGATTGACAGATTCCGGTTTTAGACCTTTTTCCAAGAACCATTGTTGAATTTTGAGGCCTTCTATCCACCTTACATCATCAACAGGGAGCCGGGTAGGATCGAAATCATGTGTTTTGACCAATTCAAAAAAGCATTGTGACGCATTCAAGCGGATAGTATAAATAATGCTTTCTTCCACATTGGTAGGGGTATAAGGCATTGATTGTACCGGTTCGTGTTTTTCTCCGGGAGCCGGCATGTGTTGTAACAAAAGCTTCACGAGCTCCGGCTCGTCCCACTCAATAGCCTGGCTAAGCAGCGAAGTTTTATGGCAGCCCGTTCGCGCATCGATGATCTTTTCGCGAAGGAGCCATTCGAATACTTCCCGTTTATCTGACTGAGCCATTAGCAGGAACGCCATGCGGCATAACCTTTTTCCGGGTCTTGTGGATGAGTAAGTTCACCGGCTTCAGCGATGAGGTGTTTTTTCTCCCCCCTCTCCAAAGGTTATAATACTGTTACGTTCATTTATTGTAACACTCCCTTATTTTTACTACCTTTGCATTATGTTCGACAGAAAATCCATCGGCCAACGCCTTAAGATGTTTCGTAAAAAAAGGAATCTTTCACAAGATGCCCTTTCTTTTAAGTGCGGGTTAAAACGCAACCAGATCATTGCAATTGAAAAAGGACAGACTAATTATACAATTGGCAATTTTTTAAAGTATCTGCAGGGGCTGGGTGTTAATGAACTTGTGGCGAAAGTAAACAACGGTGAATCAGGAACAAGTCATGGACTGGCTGAGCTCATGGACGGTAGTGATAGTGTGAAAATTGAATCTTCTCCAAGTGGGAATTGATAGAAAAATATAACATTGAATGAAAACAACAGAGATACTTACAAGATTAGAAAGCGTAAAATTTTCAGAACAACAAGCCCGGGTGATTGCCGAAATTTTTGAAGATACGCATTCTGAATTAGCGACTAAGGAAAACGTAGAAGCAGTAGTAACCAAAGCTAAATACGACCTTGTGAAATGGATTGTAGGCGGCATAATCGCTAATGGGTTGGTAGCTACTTTATTGAAATTTATTGCCTAAGAGTGAATTCCCCACTTTCATGCTAAACCTGGCTTATTTCTTCCCGGGCAATGCTCCCTTCAAAGATGCGGCATTAGCAAATGCCGGTGAACGAACTGGGCTGGTACAACGTTAAAATAAGCACGTTTTACAAAAGCAAGGTGGGTGGGTGAATACTGATGTTGGTGAAGATTATTCCTTCGTTTTGTGAGTCAGGTTTGATAGTTGCTAAATCAGATTTAACATCATAAATTTGAAGTCAGATATAAAGACCTTGTGTTTAACGGTTGATGAAGCTTGGTTGATGGTTATTTTCCTCTTTCACCCATTCACTACGAATTGAAAATAAACACTTCATGCCCTTTGATCTGCTGGTGGATTTTAAAATTCAATAATTAACCTTTCACCTATTAAACCTTCCAGTTATGAAAAAGTTATACCTCTGTTTTATCTTCCTAGTACCATTGGGGACCACCGCACAGGTGCCGACCAGGATTTTCAAGGCCAGCCAAATTGCTGAAAAAGGAGTTTTCAGTACTGAAAAGGTCAAAGCAAAAAAAGAATTAAATGTTGACCTCACACAGGTTTTGAGGGATGATGAAAAAGAAAAAGGATCCGGAATGCCTTACAGGTTTGGGAAAGCGGTAGATGTCAATTACAACCTGGCCAACTCAGGGGAATGGCATGACATGGAAGGTGCCAGGATCTGGAAATTGCAAATTACATCGAAGAAGGCCCTCTCCCTTAATCTTATTTTTAAAAAACTGTTCATACCTGGAAACGGTGAGCTGTACATTTATAATGAAGAAAGAACTGTCATATATGGTCCGGTTACTTCCAGGGATATGACACCCTCCGGAAAGTTCAGTTCCGATCTGATCTACGGACAATCTATTATACTGGAGTTACTTGAGCCCAAGGCTAGCAAAAACAAAAGTGTATTGGAAGTTTCCAAAGTCATTCATGGTTATAAACTGGCATTTTTTGGTGATGCCCAGTCGTGTAATAATGATATAAATTGTTCTGCCGAAGGTAGCAATTGGCAGGATGAGTCAGACGGTGTGGCCATGATACTCTTGGCAGACTATACCCGGATATGCTCCGGAAGCTTACTTAACCATGGCTGCCAGGACTACACCCCCAACATTTTATCCGCCTTTCATTGCGCTGACATTAGTACCAATATGACAGATCCCTGCAGCGAAGGTGACTTTTCCAATGGAGTTCTGAGCAATGGTGAAATTAACCAGGTTGAAGATTGGATGTTTCGCTTTCAGTATAAAAGTCCTGCCTGCCCGGTCAGCGAGCCAAATCCCAGTCTTTACTTTACCTTTCAGGGAAGTACATTTAGAGCCGGACATTTCCCCTCGGACGCAATACTGGTTGAAATGACCCAGAGACGCAGAGGAGATGTTAACACTGGTATGAAGTATTTGGGATGGGATCGAGGCAATAACGTACCAACATCAGGCGCATATATTGGTCATCCTGCAGGTGATGTAATGAAAGTTTCTACCTACAATAATGCCCTAACCAATAATAATCCTGTTGGCCTTGGTACGGGATGCAGTGGGATTTTAGTTGCTTATCCTGGAGGGAGCCTTTGGCAACTTTCAGTCAATTCCGGTACTGGTGAAGGTGGATTTTCGGGAGGACCAACATTTGATCAAAACGGAAGAGTGGTGGGCCATTTGACGGGTGCTCGTACCGGATGCGCACCCACAATTAGTTGGAGTGGGCGGTTAGATGTTTCTTGGAATGGTTCCGATCAGGATGGTAATCTGTTTATAGACAACGATGAACTATTAGGTATTTGGCTTACCATTGATCCTAATGTGACAACAACTAATACAATCAATGCCCCATACTTCTTTCAGGATGATGTTTTTGTCGTTTGTAATACCACCAGGACATTCAGTTTGACCAATGCACCTCATAACATTGTATGGAGTACTACCCCTAACCTTACCATTGTTTCCTCAACGCACAGTTCTGTTTCGGTAAGATACGCAGGCTCTGGAAATGGAACAGGAACGATTACTGCTACCATATCAAATGTAGACACTGGTCTCTGCAGTACAACTGCTACATTCTCCAAGGACGTCCAGGCTGGACTATTCAGGACAAGCCAAATTACCGTTTTGGGGACTGCCGGCGTATGTCGTGGCACGGAATATGTTTACACTGCCAAGGTTCCCCTGGGTCATCAGCCCGGGTACACTTATAGCTGGAATTACCCGAGTAACTGGATATTTGTATCTCAAAATGACAATACCATAAGATTGTTGACTCCATCCTCAAGTCAACCTGCGGGTGGCCCGTTGGAAGTTAATGTAAACAACGGATGTGGTTCCAGTGGTTTTACTGGTTTTACAGCCTATCCTCTTCCTTGCCGCCGTTTCAGTGCGGTAACTTCCCCAGGTGTTGAATTGTTTAATCAATATCCTAATCCAAGTACCGGGACTCTGACCGTGGAGCAGACAGGTCAAGCAAGGGATGTCGGACCCTACTCCATTGAGCTGTATAACAATTACGGCGAAAGGGTAACTACTATCAGTACTTCAAACAGGCAGGTTCATCTTGATACGGGGAGTTTACCAGGAGGGCATTATATACTTAAGATAATTTACCGGGATGGAATCTTAACCCGGCGAATAGTGGTAGAAAGAGAGTAGCCAGGGAAAAGGGGAGCACCAGGCTCCCCTTTTCTGTTTAAACGCATTGTCGCCCCGTGTTACTTATCTCGGGGGATCAGGGTTCGGGTTGTAATAAACCCATTTTCCTGAGATTTTTTACGTGGCTGCATAGTTCGTCAGTACTGCTAATGACCTCCAACATGTCCTGGTAATATTTGCTTTTTTCGTAAGTACCGGCCTCTTTGGAAACTCTCCTCTTCAGCAAGAGGCAATAATAATTTTGAACCTCGTAAGCATCTTTCAATAATTCAAGGTTCCCTTGATGTAAGTATTTGTTTTTGTTCATATTTCCTGGTAAAAATTCAGACCCGGCACTAATGGCCGGGCCTGGTTAAATCAAAGATCCACTATATTTAAAAGGAAAAATTTTAAACTTCATTTATTTAAATAATAATATTTAATAGTCTAATATAACTAAAAATCACAATAACTCATACTATAGTTCTAGTAAATTAATCTGCCGGATAGCTAGTTTCGTCCATGACCATAAAACAGGCTTTCGGCATTGTGTTGAAGGAGGAAAGGGAGAAACAGGATATAACACAACTTCAACTTGCAGGATATTGCAACCTGGATGTTCAAACCATTAGCATGTACGAACGGGGTCTTCGCCAACCCACGATAAAAACACTGCTCGAACTCGCTAAGGCGTTAAATGTTGAAGCCGAATACCTGGTCACCCGTCTAAAAGCTACCCTGGAAGCTGGAAACTACTGAGAATTTGTGACTTATTGGCTGAATACACGATGTCCCCTTTATGTCCCCTTTATGTCTCCTATGTCCCCTTTACTTCCGCTTAGATGCGGTATAAAAAGTCCCTTTTCCCGTTGTTCCTGATTTTTCTAACAAACCTTTTTCAACTAAGTCCTGTAAATCCCTGGTAGAAGTTTTTTTTGTTGTATTATTAATTGTTTGATAGGCAGTGTTAGTAATACTTCCCTTCTCCTTTACAAATTCTAACGCTTTTATTTGTCGCTCATTTAGTTTAAACTTTTTGAAGTATTCTCCTGGGAGCGTGTTTTTCAAGAAAGTAATTTGAATGCCACCTGCTACTTCTTCAATAGCTGGCTCTGGTAGCCCGGCTTTACGGCATGTATCCATAATCATGAAAATTCCACGTCCCCAGGCCTCAATATAACCGGCTTTGAAAAAAACCTCGGCCATGTTATTATTACGGGGATATGATGGGTGTTTATCTTTAAGCATTTCAACGCTCAATTCATCCGGCAGACGACCTGGATTCCAAAGGACAATTTTGTTGTCATATACAATAAGCTGGATACCTGGCCCGGTATAATTTTTATGAACTATAGATTATGTAAACTAAAATATTATGTAAACTAGTACTTTCAAATATATTACATATAAGCTTAGCACTACAATTACCGTCACCT
>NZ_JBXEQE010000007.1:0-221900 GCF_056858335.1 Agaribacillus sp. DX54 | reverse complement strand
ACACTAAGAATTTTGTTGAAAACGTTGTGCAACAGCCACGCGACGCTTGCGCCATACTTTTAACCCTGAAACCCGGAACAACTATTGGTTCGTGCACAACCTTTCATTTTCATTACTAAATTGTTACTTTTATCAACTTAATTTTTTAACATGAAAGTTGTTAAACACTTTTATTCCCTGCTTCTCTTTACCCATATTGGAAAAGGTGTTGTAACCTCAATTAAATCAAAGTTTAAGCGAAACAACAAATCACTTGAAAAAAACATCACGTTAACAGCCCCTATCGGCTTAGAAAAGATAAACCCTATGCTCCAATGGCCCGATAGGCCTGAAGAGGCGTATTATTGACAAGGCTGACAACGTATTAAATACGCAGGTTAATATGGATTACAAAGAGAAGTATATGAACTGTCTGAAACACTTGAATGGATCAAAAATTATGCTTTTTTTTATCCGAAAGAGACAAAAAACTTAGCAAGTATGACAATAAAAAATACCAGAATCAACCGTTTCTTGCCTATTGCTTTGATATTCCATGTTTTTCTTATCCTGGGCTCATGCTCTTCTAAAGAGGAAATAACCAATATTAAGCTTAGCTGGAAGTTGGAGAAGAATTTTGAACAAGCCGGGTATTCACTGCATGAAGCTATTTTTACCATTACCAATACTGGTAATGGTATCCTTCGGGATAACTGGTTATTGTACTGGAATCAGTCGCCCCGGGGCGTTGTTAACGTCGAATCCGAAAAATCCGTGGAAATTGTGCAAATCAACGGAGATTTCTACCAAATGCGGCTGCTACCTGGTTTTAGTCTGGCAGAAAATGAGTCTGTAAAAATTAAATTGACGGCTTCGGAATGGATGATCAAGGAGGGTGATGCCCCGGTGGGAGTTTACATGGTAATCAACAACAACGGTGAAGAGACCATCAAAGTGGTAGAAGATTACACCGTGGAAAAATTTGAAACTCCTGACCAGATTAATCGAAGCAGCTACGACGCGGAACCCATCCCCACAGCAGATTACCTGTATAATCAAAACCTGGCCGTTACCCGGCTTGCGCCTGAGGAATTGTACCCGGTTATACCAGCTCCCGCCTCTTATTCAAAAGGAAAAAACCGGTTTGTACTAGCCGGAGGCAGCACGATACAGGCAGATAAGGCGCTGCAAAATGAGGCCGCTTATCTGCTTGCAACGCTTGATAAAAACTTTAACCTCAATACAACCTTACTGCCGGAAACCGGGCAAAGTGCCACCATTGATTTGAAAATAAATACTTCCATCCCAGCAGCAGAAGGCTACCGGCTCACGGTTGACAATGAAAAAATACAAATTACCGGAAAAGATCCGGCGGGTGTTTTTTATGGCATGCAAACACTCATCGGGCTCATTGAAAAAAAAGAAGACGGGTCGACCCTTCCAACCTGTAAGATAAGCGATCAGCCAGCCTATGGTTACAGGGGTTTGCATATTGATGTCAGCAGAAACTTTCAATCCAAAGAAACCATCTTAAGGGTGTTGGATATCATGGGGCACTATAAGCTTAACAAGCTTTTAATCTATATTACCGAAGATGAGGGATGGCGACTGGAGATCGAAGAACTCCCGGAATTAACACAGATTTCTTCCAAAAGGGGTCATACCTTAAACGACAGCCTGCACCTTCAGCCATCTTACGGCTCAGGGCCATTTGCCGAAGATCCCAATTCCTATGGAAACGGCTATTATACGAGGGCCGATTTCCAGGAAATCATCAAGTATGCAAAAGAGCGGCACATAGAAGTCATCCCGTCAGTGAACCTTCCGGGGCATGCGAGGGCAGCTATCAAAGCGATGGAATACAGGTATCACCGGCTAATGAAAGCAGGGAAAGAAAAAGAAGCCCTTCAATACAGACTTATCGATCCGGATGATAAATCCGTTTATCTATCGGCCCAACATTACACTGATAATATTGCCTGTGTTTGCCAGGATGCGGTTTATGATTTTTACGAAGTGGTGTTGGATGACATCATTGAGCTGTATAAAGAAGTGGATGTTCCACTCAAAATGATCCATACCGGAGGTGATGAAGTACCACCAGGGCCATGGAGCGAGTCACCGGTTTGTAAAGAATATCTCAAGAATTTTCCCGAAATAAAAAACTCCCGCAATCTGCAGAACCACTTCTTTACCCGTCTGACGGAGATCATTAATAAAAAGGGGCTGGACATTGGTGGCTGGGAGGAAGTGGTGATGGAATATGACGACAAAAATGAGTGGTTTACCAATACCGGTTTTACAGATAAAAAAGTGTACCCATATATCTGGAACAATTTATGGGGGCTGCAGGATCTGGGCTATAAGATTGCTAACAGGGGTTATCCTGTTATTCTCTGCAATGTCACCAACTTCTACTTTGACCTTGCCTACAATAAAGATCCACGTGAACCGGGGCTCTATTGGGCGGGCTTCAACGATACAAGAGATGCCTTTGAATTTATTCCCGAAAACCTGTTTTTGTCTACCACTGAAGACAATATGGGTAGAAAATTTAATCCTGAGGTGGATTTCAAAGACATGGAAAGACTGAGCCCGGAAGGGAAGAAAAACATCGTAGGCCTTCAGGCACAATTATGGAGTGAAACCGTCAGAGGCAGTGACATGCTTGAACACTACATATTACCTAAATTGCTTGGATTTGCTCACAGGGCATGGCAGGGTCAGGCATCCTGGGGAAATGAGCCGGATGCTGATAAAAGACTGGCATTAATCAATGAGGATTGGAACAGGTTTGCCAATACCCTCGGTCAAAAGGAATTTGAGAAGCTGGCAAATTGGCATGGAGGTTATGATTACAGAATACCCCCTCCGGGTATCAGGGAGGACAACGGGATGATATATATGAATACTGCCTACCCCGGACTAATCATCAGATATACAACTGATGGTAGTGAGCCAACCACAACAGCCAACTTGTACGACGGCGCTTTTAACTTTGCGGGTGGTACGATTAAAGCCAAATGTTTTAACACCACAGGCCGGTCGGGTCTATCTACAACTATTAATAAATAATTAAAATCAATGTCTTCATCCTTAAGTCACCGCCTGATCTCACTGGATGCCATGAGAGGTTTTACCATTGCGGCTATGATCATCGTCAATGATCCGGGTTCATGGGACCATGTCTACGCACCATTACTACACAAAGACTGGAACGGGGTCACTCCCACAGACTTTATCTACCCGTTTTTCCTTTTTATCGTCGGTGTTTCTATCGCCCTCGCTTATCAAAAAAGGCTGGATAAAAAGGCGGATAAAGGGGATCTTGTGAAAAAAATAGTAATGAGAAGTCTGAAAATATTCGCCCTGGGTATTTTCCTTTGGCTATGGCCTGATTTTGATTTCAGTTCTGTGCGTTGGGCGGGGGTACTTCAACGTATAGCATTGGTATTTCTGCCTTGTGGTATGCTGTTTTTGTATACAAACTGGCAACAACAACTGAAAATTGGGGCAGGTATTTTATTGGCATACTGGATTATCATGGCATACCTACCCGTACCTGGCATCGGAGCGCCTGACTTGTCAGTACCAGAAAAAAACTGGGCTCATTTTATCGATAACAAGCTGCTTCCGGGCGTGCTCTGGCAAAAAACATGGGATCCTGAAGGAATGCTGAGCACCTTCCCGGCGATCGTTACAGGAATCACCGGCATGCTGATAGGAAGAATTATTTTAGACATCAAAGATGATTTCAAAAAACTTACCTGGATATTCTTTTCAGGATGGGCGATGGTGGTCGTTGGAGGAATCTGGAATTGGTTTTTTCCTATCAATAAACCCATCTGGACAAGCTCGTATGTGATGTATACTTCAGGGCTGGCGGCACTGAGCCTGGCTGCTTTTATGTTGATTGTAGACATGATGGGTATCAAAAGATGGACAACATTAGGCAGGATTTACGGCGCCAATGCTATCGCTTCCTATGTTTTGGCCGGAATGCTGACATTGATATTTTATGATAATGTATTTGGTGGTGTGGGGTTAAATGAGCTATTCATGAAAACGGCCACCGGCATTGGTTTTTCTTCCAAACTCGCGTCTCTTTGTTATGCCATTCTATATATGTTAATTATTTACATACCTACTTACATCCTCTACAAAAAGAAAATTTTCATCAAAGTCTAGAAACCATAATACATGTTTGAATATCTGGATAAAATCAAAGCGCATTTGGACACCATGGTGCGTGACGAGGCTGCAAACATCAATCTGGCGGCTGACTGGATCGCCCAAACTTTAATTGATGATCGACTGATCCATACCTTTGGTACAGGGCATTCGCACATGATAGGACTGGAATTATTCGTGCGGGCCGGGGGGCTGGCCAACGTAAATGCCATGCTGGACAGCATTGTAATGACCAGCGAGGGTGCGAGGCGCAGTGCCGAAATAGAACGGATTGAGGGAATTTCCAATATCATCTGGGATCGACACAAAATTCATGCAAAGGATGTAATGATCATTATTTCCAACTCCGGAAGAAACGCCATGCCTATTGAAATGGCGATGCGGGCCAAATCCGAGGGCTTAAAGGTCATTGGAATCACCTCACTGACACAATCAAAAAAATATCCTTCCAGACACTCCAGCGGAAAGAAGCTGTTTGAAATCGTTGACATCGTTCTGGACAATCATGTTCCTTCAGGTGACGGATTAATGCGAATAGATGGCAATCTCACCGGGCCGATTTCTTCTGTAGCAGGTATTACACTGGTCAACCTGCTTGCTACAGAAGGCATGAAAAAGGCGGCGGAGCGTCAGATAAAACTGCCTGTCTATTTCAGCCAAAATATCGATGGTTTCAGCAACGAGGAATTATACGACTTGTTTGAGGGCCGGATCAAACACCTTTAGCTAATTACCCCCCCGTTTTCCATGGCTTTTTCGGGTTTGATAAATGACAGCGATCCGTCCGGATTTTCAGCCATCAGGATCATGCCTTGCGACTCGATACCCATGATAGCCCTGGGGGCGAGGTTAACCAACATGCAAACTTGTTTGCCCAATATAGCATCAGGATCATAGTATTCAGCAATACCGCTGACTACAATCCGCTCGTCCAGCCCCGTATCTATGGTTAACTTCAAAAGCTTTTTTGATTTTTTAATCTTCTCTGCGGACTTAATAGTGCCCACCCGCATATCCATCTTAACAAAATCATCAAAGGCTATTTCGCCTTTAGCGGGGGTAATCGTTTTACTGGCAATTTCATTGGCTTTTTTGGTTTCTTCCAATTTCCGAATCTGTGCCTGAATGATGTTATCATCGATTTTCTCAAATAAAAGCTCCCCCTCGTTGATGTGATCACCGGAATCGATCAAGGTAGTATTGCCGGCCTGTGCCCAGGTTGGGTTTTTCAAACCTAATATATCGTACAGTTTTTTAGCGGTGAATGGCAAAAACGGCTCCGACACGATGGCGAGATTGGCCGCGATTTGCAAACTGATGTTCAGGATGGTTTGTACCCGTTCTTCATCTTCGTTGATCAATTTCCAGGGCTCGGTATCGGCCAGATATTTATTGCCCAGCCTGGCCAAATCCATCATTTGTGTTAAGCCATCCCTGAATTTATAATTTTCGATCGATTTTCCTATTTCTTCCGGAAATGTCAGTAATTTGTCGATCACTTGCTCATCCACCGGGGTAAGACGGCCCTTAGGGGGTACTTCACCTTTAAAATATTTGTGGGTCAGTACCACGGCCCTATTGATAAAATTGCCATAAATCGCTACCAACTCATTGTTGTTGCGTGCCTGAAAATCTTTCCAGGTAAAATCATTGTCCTTGGTTTCAGGCGCGTTGGCGCACAATACATACCTTAGAACATCTTCTTTCCCGGGAAAATCATCCAGGTATTCGTGCAACCAAACCGCCCAGTTGCGGGAGGTGGATATTTTGTTGCCCTCGAGGTTCATAAATTCATTGGCAGGCACATTGTCCGGCATAATAAAATCTCCCAGGGCTTTTAGAACGGCCGGGAATATGATGCAGTGAAAAACAATGTTATCTTTACCGATAAAATGTATGAGCTTGGTATCTTCGGATTGCCAGTAAGGCCGCCAGTCTTTTCCATTAGCATCTGCCCATTCTTTGGTCGCAGAAATATATCCGATGGGCGCATCAAACCAAACGTAAAGCACTTTTCCTTCGTTGCCCTCGATCGGCACCTTGATACCCCAATCCAAATCCCGGGTCATGGCCCTGGGTTGCAATCCCTGATCAAGCCATGATTTACACTGCCCGTACACATTGGATTTCCACTCTTTGTGCCCTTCCAGAATCCACTCCCTGAGCCATGTCTCATACTCATTGAGTGGTAAGAACCAATGTTTAGTCTCCTTCAGTACCGGTTTCTCACCGCTGATAGCGGATCTCGGATTGATTAATTCCGAAGGGCTCAAAGAAGTCCCACAATTCTCACATTGGTCGCCATACGCATCCTCATAGCCACAGTTGGGACACGTTCCCATAATGTAACGATCTGCCAGAAATTCCTGGTTCTTCTCATCGTAATATTGCTCAGAGGTCCTTTCTACAAATTTATGGTCATCGTATAGTCTTTTGAACAAATCTGCCGCGGTGCTGTGATGCACTTCCGATGATGTACGGGAGTAATGGTCAAAGCTGATTCCGAATTCCTCAAACGACCTTTTTATAATCTCATGATATTTATCAACAATCTTTTGAGGGGTAACACGCTCTTTCCTGGCCCTGATTGTAATAGGCACCCCATGTTCATCGCTGCCGCAGACAAACGCTACCTCTTTTTCATTGGACCTCAGGTATCTTACAAAAATATCAGATGGCACATACACACCAGCCAGGTGACCGATGTGAACCGGACCATTTGCATAGGGCAAGGCGGAGGTAACTGTATATCTTTTTATTTCTGACAACATAAACGATTGTTTAAACTTCGGCAAAGATAAAAAGAATTTAGGCTTGTGATAACTTACCCTGGCAATTATTGCAAAGCGAATGAAACCGGCATTGTATCATAACTGCAACACCTTTTGCTTAATGGCCTCATTTTGGAGATTGGGCAAAATGATCTCGAATGTTGTATCGTTGACCGGCTTGGTCAGTGCAATGCTACCACCCAGCCTTTCAATTGATTTTTTGGTAAGATAAAGCCCTAACCCATAATTCAGGTTTGAGCGCTCGGTGCCCTGAAAAAACATGTTAAAAATCTTGTCTACCACTTCCTCGGAAAAACCTAATCCATTGTCTGAGACTGTAAATTTCACAAAATGACCATTGATTTTACGCACTTTGATATTAATACATGGGTGTTCGCATGCACCATGGACATAAGCATTTTCGATCAGATTTTGCATGGCGGTCTTAAACAGCACACGGTCAGTTGTCCATTTTAACCTGGCCGGTATATCATAGACAAGATTGACCTGAAAAGTAAGGTTTTTGTTCCTGAATTCTTCCACATAACTCTTTAATTCTTCCTTAACGACAAATTCCTCAGATTTAAAACGATGCTGATAAATATCATGGACCGTCAACAGCCGTGATAGCATAGCGTTCATCTCAAAAGCCACCTTGCCTAACAAATCAAAATATTTTCTTGAAATACTTTCTTTCGCTTCCAGCATGCCGAGATTAACCACACCAACCAGCCGGGTAATAGGACCCCGTAAGTCATGAGAAGCCCGGTAGATAAAATTATCCAACTCCTTATTAGACTGCCGCAGATCACTTATGGCCTTTTCACGGACTGTTACATTATTGGCAATAGACAATATGGACTCAAGTCTCCCTTCCTCATTAAACAGTATCGAATTACTCCATTCAACATCCAGCAATGAGCCGTTTTTATGATAGTTTTTGTTTTTGTAAAAGTTTCTGGGTTTTTGCCCCGTAAGCAATTCCGCGAAAATCTTATCGATCGAATCCTTATGGTCTTTCTTTATCAAAGGCAAATCTTGTATATGACGGCCAATTACCTCAGAGGCTTTCCACCCAAACATCTTTTCCGCCTGGCTGGACCACCTGATCAATTCCATCTTATCATTCCATTCCAACACGGCGAGAGGGGTATTGTCAATGTGAAACGATAACTTGTGGTAAGTCCTTTTCAGCTCAGTGGTTCTCAGGTCAATCAGGGTTTCCAGTTTTTCATTGGCTCCTCTCAGGGCTTTATTTTTTGCTTCAATTGTTTTTCTTGCCTTTTCAAGCTCCACATTATTGTCTTTAATTATTTCACTCTGATCCTCCAGGGCAGACTTTTGTTTGCTGATCTCAGCATATTGTTCTTCCAGCAACTTATTAGCCTGCTTTTTAGTTTTGTATCGGTAATAAATTAAAGCTGTAACCAATATGATAAGGAATGTTGAAAATCCTAAAATCAACAACAGATTCGAAGTAAGCTTATTGATCTGGTCTTTGTAAGCTGCATTTTCATTCAACTGTTTTTTTTCTTTGGTCAGCAGGGCTATTTCTTTTTCCTTTTGTTCAAATTCCAGGTTGGCCTTTAGCTCAGCAGTCTTCCTCGCCCTTTCCTCGCCAAATAAGGTATCCTTTAAAGCCACATATTGCTTATAATATTTGATCGATTCATCGTAATAACCATATTCCTCATATACCTCAGCCATTGTTTTATTGGCCCTGGCTATAAATGATTTGCTGCTAATCGCCTTTGCCGTACTCAGCGCCTTATCGATATATTCCAGCGCCTTTACATGTTCTTGCATGTAAAAATAAGAGCGTCCAATGTTCATATCCATCTCAAACAACGCCGTTTTATTATTTAGCTTCTCATAGATTTTGCGGGCTTCAAAAAAATAATTCAACGCACCGGCTCCAATTTTTTTTGTGAGATAAATTTCCCCAATATTACTCAGGTCATCGGCAACCTCCTTTTTAGTACCACTTTCACGTTGAAAATCCAGGGAGGTCTGATAAAAACTCAAAGCCTGGTCAAAATCTTCTACCTTCAGAAATCCGTCGGCAATTTTCCGGGAGATTTTCCGGTCATTTTTATTGGCATCATAAATATCCAGGGCTTTCTTCTGAAAATAGTCAACAGTGTCGTTATCGCCCTTGTTCCAGTACAATTGCCATAATCCTGTGTATACATTGGCGTGCAGCAGGGGGTGTTTGGAAATGCTGCGCAAACTCAAGGCCTTACCAAAATGGTTTTCGGCCCCTTCAAAATCATTGATTAGCAGGAAAACATTCGCCAAATCCAGATGCCCCTGTATCATGCCCACTGTATCTTCTATCTGGGAAGCCAGTACCTCTGCTTTGTTGAAGTAAACAAGTGCCTGACTGTAGTCACCCCGCATTACCGATATCTTAGCTTTGATTTCTAGTGCTGTTTTCAGCCCTTCGGGATAGTTGTCTTCAAGAGAAATAATGGCTGAGCTGTCAGCATAATAAAAAGCAAGGTCGGGCTCTTTTTCCAAAAAATGAAAAGCTATGCGGTTGTTGATGTCGACATTTTTTCTGGAAAGGGAATCCGTAAAAGGATTTGCCGGTGGGAGGTCAAATGGGACTGCCAACCCTTTTATCGCAAAAAGGAAAATACATCCGGCTAAATTTAAAAAGTGCATCTGCCTAGTTTGAAAAATATTGCATGAATTTAATAAAAAACTGCTATTAATACTACAGATAATAAATACTCCATTTATATGTTCCTCTTAAACCTATTTCTAATATCTATTTACTACCTTTGTGATCTTTTTTATATTACCCATGAAAAGTCTTAGAAACATCGCAATCATTGCACATGTCGACCACGGGAAAACTACCCTGGTTGACAAAATAATCCATGAATCAAAAGTTTTGAGGGAAAACCAGGATAAGGGAGAGCTCATACTCGACAATAACGATCTGGAACGTGAAAGAGGTATTACCATCTTGTCAAAAAATGTATCAGTCAGGTATAATGGCGTCAAAATAAATATAATTGACACACCCGGCCACGCCGATTTCGGAGGAGAAGTGGAACGGGTACTGAAAATGGCGGATGGGGTATTGCTGTTGGTAGATGCCTTCGAAGGGCCTATGCCACAAACACGTTTTGTGTTAAGTAAAGCCCTGGCTTTGGGGCTGAAACCTATTGTTGTCATCAATAAGGTGGATAAGGAAAATTGTCGTCCGGAGGAAGTACAGGAACAGATTTTTGACCTGATGTTTAACCTGGATGCTACCGAGGAACAACTGGATTTTGTTACCATTTACGGCTCTTCCAAGCAAGGATGGATGAGTCACGACTGGAAAAAACCTACAGACAGTGTGACAGATCTTTTGGATGAGATTATTAAAACTATTCCTCCCCCTCCTGTAAAAGAGGGCATTCCCCAACTGCAGATAACCTCTTTGGATTTCTCTTCTTTTGTGGGCAGGATCGCCATTGGCAGGGTATACCAGGGAACATTAAAAGAAGGACAAGGGTTAGGGTTATGCAAAAGCGATGGGACGGTAAAAAAAGTAAAAGTAAAAGAATTACAGGTATTTGAAGGGTTAGGCAAAGAAAAAGTTCAGGAAGTAAGTGCAGGTGAAATCTGTGCGGTGGTAGGCATTGAAGGTTTTGATATTGGGGACACACTAACAGATTTTGAGCATCCGCAGCCGCTGCCCAGGATTGCTATTGATGAGCCGACCATGAGTATGCTTTTTACCATTAACAATTCCCCTTTCTATGGAAAGGAAGGCAAATACGTCACCTCCCGTCATCTTCGCGAAAGACTTTATAAAGAAACTGAAAAAAATCTGGCTTTGAAAATTGAAGATACCGACTCGGAGGATAAATTTTTGGTTTATGGACGGGGAGTGCTGCATTTGTCGGTGTTGATCGAAACCATGCGAAGGGAGGGTTACGAATTTCAGGTAGGCCAGCCGCAGGTTATCATAAAGGAAATTGATGGCGTGAAATGTGAACCGCTGGAACACCTCGTTGTCGATGTACCCGAGGAAAGTGCCGGCAAGGTGATAGAGTTGGTAACACAAAGAAAAGGTGAATTAACCATTATGGAGCCCAAAGGTGATTTACAACACCTGGAGTTCGACATCCCTGCAAGGGGCCTGATCGGATTGCGTAATCAGGTGCTGACAGCCACTGCCGGAGAGGCGATCATGACACATCGGTTTAAAACTTATGAACCGATGAAAGGTGAAATTCCAGCCCGCATCAATGGTTCTTTAATCTCTATGGAAACCGGTCCGGGAACCGCCTATTCAATTGACAAGCTCCAGGACCGTGGCATATTTTTTGTCGATCCGGGAGAAGATGTTTATATGGGGCAGGTTGTAGGCGAACATAACCGGTCTAATGACCTTGTGGTTAACATCCGGAAAGGCAAAAAGCTTACCAACATGCGGGCGGCAGGCTCCGATGATAATTCCAAAATAGCACCTAAAAAACAGTTTTCGCTGGAAGAGACTTTGGAATACATCAAAAAAGATGAGTATGTGGAAATTACCCCAAAATCTGTTCGTGTAAGAAAGATTTATCTGGATGAAAATGAGCGGAAGAGAATGGCAGACAAAACCTAGCTAATCCAAAAACCTGGCCCGCAGATCGGGTGTAGGAATCCAGCACTCGTCGGTACGGCCAAAAACCTTGTACCGGTTGTTGGCTACGAGGCTGTAAAAAAAATCTCTTATAGGGGCCGGTATGATGATAAACATATAGAGCAACTGCCAGCCTTTGCCAAGCTTTTTAAATAGTTGGAGGGCGGCAGTGGATTTTTTGTAGTAACGGTCCCCTTCTACAAGAACAAATGACTCAAAATCTGTGGTTGGAAGTTGAAACTTTCGCAGCAATTGTTGCCCTGTATTTGATTGCAGTGAAGAAAACTTCAATTTGGCCTCAGGATCCCTTTTAATAACAAACTGAACCACCCCATTGCAAAGATTGCAGACACCATCGAACAATAACACCGGTTTCTCTATTTCTTTCATGCCAATAAATTCTTCCTAAATTTACGGATTACTCAGACTTAGGTTAGCCTTAAAACCGGTTCTGCTCCTAACTTTTGCTCCGCATTCCCTGCAGTTGATCCCACATTTCGGGTTTGATCATCTCCAGAAAGCTGAATTCCCCACCATTTTTAAGCCATTCACCCCCATCGATGGTAATAACCTCGCCATTAATATAGGCGGAAAAGTCCGACATAAGATAAGCGGCAAGATTTGCCAGTTCCTGGTGATCCCCCACCCTTTTCAAAGGCACCCTTTGTGCGGGATCCAGCTTATCCTTCAGATCACCGGGCAACAATCTGCTCCAGGCTCCTTCGGTGGGAAATGGCCCTGGCGCTATGGCGTTGTTTCTGATCCCATATTTTGCCCATTCCACTGCCAGTGATCTTGTCATGGCCAACACCCCGGCCTTACCACATGCCGACGGCACAACATACCCCGAACCCGTCCAGGCATAGGTAGTCACAATATTTAAAATCGTACCCGGTTGGCCATTAGCAATCCATTTTTTCCCTAGGGCCAATGTGAAGTTATAGCTACCCTTTAACACAATATCCACAACAGCATCAAAAGCACGGTGCGACAGCCTTTCGGTGGGGCTGATGAAATTCCCCGCAGCATTGTTCAATAAACCATGTACTGTTCCAAATTCGGTAACGGTACCTTCGATTACTTTTTCCACTTCCTCATAGTTGCGAACATCACAGGCTAACGGTAAAACACTTCCCCCCGTACTGGCACGCAATTCATCAGCCGCCTTTTCCAAAACCTCAGCCTTCCTGCTTGCAATCACGAGGTTAGCCCCCAGCTCCAGAAAGTATTGTCCCATAGATTTACCTAATCCGGTGCCCCCGCCTGTAACGATAAGGGTCTTTCCTTTTAAGGCATCTTTCCTTAACATTCCTTCCTTGTACATTGTTGCTCAGTTTATTTTAATATTTTGAATAGCTGCGTGGTGAACCAAAATTAAGTAAATCAAATCGAAATATAGTAGGTATGCATAATAATTTTTTCAAAGATGTCACGCGCTTTCATCAAAAGAGTCGGCCAGTATCAGCCTCGCAAGATACTGATCTGTTTCATCCACATACAGTATTTGTGCATACCAGCCATGGTCCCGGGCGATTTCCCGAAGCTTTGCCGGATCTATATACAACCAGTTAAACCACGCCCCTTTTTGATCTTTATACTGGTAACGATAACCTATTTCCCCGAAATAATGGCTGGCAGGCCAGGTCTTATCTTCATAAAAATAGGAAATATCGCTTGAGTCAAGCAATATTTGTCCCGAAGTTGATACCAGTTGCTTGGCATGCTCCAAAAACTTTTTCAGCCCACCAATGGTACCCACCAAGCCCAGGCCATTCATCATCATCAAAATTGTATCAAAACGGTGCTCCTTCAATTCAAAAATATTTTCACATAACACCTTTTTTACCCCTCTTTTTACCATTATTTCGGCCAGAGTCGGTTCTATTTCCAATGCGGTAACATCAAAATCCCTCTGTTGAAGTACCAGTGAGCAGGCACCTACCCCTGCCCCGGCATCCAAAACTTTTCCCCGGCAAAGATTCAATGCGTAAGTTTCCAATGAGCTAAAATCCTCTTCATCCCGGAATAAAACCTTTAAAGGCATTTCTTCCCGTATCCCGTAGCTGGTATCAATAAACAGCTTAACCCGGGGCTGAAAATTAAAGTAATCTAAAACGGCCTGGGCATAAGGATTGATAGCCATGATCAAGTACCGGCACTGGTGTGGTCCGCAATGATGAGCCACCTGCCGTTGATTTTTTTCCAGATCAACGAAAACAATCCGCTGGCATCACCTATTTCCCTGGTAAGATAATACTTTCCTATCATGAAGTAATAATCGTCGCCCATAGCATCCATGCTTAGAATATCAAACTTTAAATTCCCCATGGTTTTCCGGTCGGGATATGCTTTCTTATAGTTATCCAGTGTATTTTGCCAACCATAGGTAATACCTCTGCTACCCATAAATTTAAGTGAATCCGACTGCCAATAAGTAGTCATAAAACAACCCAAATCGCCTTTATTCCAGCATTCCACTTGTTTATTCAATACTTTCATTATTTTTTTTTGCTCGCCTGTTTGGGCCTGTATCCAGGCTGGCCAGACAACAATCAGGGTAAAAATGATAAGTCTTTGCATGCAGATAGATTTTTCGTCAAAATACGGCTTTTAAGATTGATTATCAACCAAACCCGGAAATTGAAAAAACAAAGAGTGAATAGGAATAGTTACAAAAAGATTTCCTTAGTTTGTGAATTCAAACAGGTTTTTGATGAAAATAAGTGGTTTTACATTTGTTAAAAATGCAACAAAGCTATATTATCCTGTAAAGGAATCGATACGATCAATTCTCCCCATTGTGGACGAATTTGTGATAGCTCTTGGCAAATCTGATGAAGGAGATTTTACCAGGGAAGAAATTTTGAGTATTCAATCGGATAAAATAAAAATAATCGATACGGAGTGGAATCTCGGGACCTATCCTCACAATACCATATTTGCACAACAAACCGATCTGGCCAAAAATGCTTGCCAGGGCGATTGGTTATTTTATCTTCAAAGTGACGAACTGGTACATGAAAAATACCTGGAGGTGATCAAAAATGCCTGTAAAAAGTATTTTAATGAACCGGAAGTAGAAGGTTTGCTTTTTGAATACCGTCATTTTTGGGGTGACTATGACCATTATCACCAGGCGCACAACTGGTACCCAAGGGAAATTAGAATTATCAGAAATGACCCAAAAATTCATTCCTGGAAAGATGCCCAATCTTTCAGAAAATTTGATGAATTTAATAATTCCTACCAGGATTACCTGAAAAGGGAAGGCTCACAAAAGTTAAAAGTAGCGAGACTGTATGCCTGGATTCACCACTACGGCTGGGTGCGCCCCCCCAAATTGATGTCTGCCAAAACAAAAAGCAGCGCTACCACTTTTTGGGGCCGAAGCAAAGCAGAAAATGAACTCAAAACCATGCCCGAATTATTTGACTACGGGCCGCTGAACAAATTAAAGGTTTACAAAGATTCACACCCAAACGTCCTGAAAGACTGGATAGAGAAATTTGACTGGCAGGATCAACTCCAGTATGAAGGCAAAAGAAACCCTGACAGGTTGATTCACAAACACGAAAAACTCAAATACCGGTTGCTAAGTCATATTGAGCATTACTGGCTAAATGGTAAACAAATAGGAGGATTCAGGAACTATAAGATTGTAAAGGAGGAAAAAAACCATTTTGAATGAGTTGCAGTCCCAAAATGGGTAATTATTACTTAACTTTGCACAGGATATGAGGGATTATGAAATTTACACGCTGGGTAATGGAATAAGAATTGTTCACAAAGAGGTCAAAACCACTAAAATTGTGCACTGCGGCTTCGTATTAAATATCGGTAGCCGTGACGAGAAGGATGATCAGCAGGGCTTGGCACACTTTTGGGAGCATATGGCTTTTAAAGGGACCTCCAAAAGAAAAGCATTTCACATTATTAACCGGTTGGAATCTGTGGGGGGTGAGTTAAATGCCTACACCACGAAGGAGAAAATATGTTTTTATGCTTCCGTGCTCGACAACTATTTTGAAAAAGCGCTGGAATTACTCACAGATATCACCTTTGACTCCGTTTTTCCGGAAAAGCAAATCGAAAAAGAAAGAGGAGTAATCCTGGAAGAAATGGCCATGTACCATGACGCACCCGAGGACGCCATTCAGGATGAATTTGATAACCTCGTTTTCAAAGGCCACCCACTTGGAAATAACATACTGGGAACTGCCGAAAGTGTCAGATCCTTTCAAAAACAGGATTTCAAGCAATTTATCAGTGAAAATATAAATACCTCGCAGTTGATCTTTTCAGTGGTAGGAAACATCAGCCTCAAAAAGGTTAAAAAATATGCTGAAAAGTATCTGGCGCAATTGCCGGCCTATCAGGCAACGCTTGACAGAAAGCCCTTCGCCAATTACCGGACGGGTTGCCTGACCAACAAAAGAGCGCTTACCCAATCGCAATGCGCCATTGGCAGGCCAGCCTACAAATTGCAGGATGAACGAAGGCTGCCATTTTTTATGCTCACCAACATTCTGGGCGGACCAGGCCTGAATTCCAGACTGAATATGGCCCTCAGGGAAAAATATGGCTTTGTCTATTCAATTGAAGCAAACTACAGCGCCTATTCAGACACAGGCCTGTTCAGCATTTTTTTTGGAACAGACCCGCAACAGTTAGACAGAAGTATCCGGATTGTTCTAAAAGAATTGCAAAAACTGAAAGAAAAACCGCTTGGATCCCTGCAGTTGCATAGGGCTAAAGAGCAACTGATGGGGCAATTGGCCATGTCTGAAGAAAACAATACCAGCCTGATGCTGATGATGGGTAAAAGTCTGTTAGACCTCGACGCCATTCCCAGTCTGGAAAGTATTTTTGAAAAAATCAGGGCCACCAGTGCTAAAGAATTGCAATCCATTGCTGAGGAAATGTTTGATGAAAATCAGCTCAGTTTTTTGACCTATATTCCGAGATAAGTCCCGTTTTTCTAACGGATTTTACGTAGATTTACGTACATAAAATAAGTCTTTTATCTCAATAACAACCAAAACCGCAAGGCTAGCAACGATGAAATTTTTGGATGAAGCTATAGAAAAATACGCCGAAGCCCACTCCACTGAAGAATCCCCTTTACTGAAGAAAATTTACAGGGATACCCACGCCAATGTAATCATGCCCAGAATGTTATCCGGACACCTTCAGGGACGTATACTGGCAACATTTTCTCGTATGATAAAACCCAGGTATATACTGGAAATCGGCACCTACACAGGCTACTCCGCCCTGTGCCTGGCCGAAGGTATAACCGATGATGGTAAAATAATAACCATAGACATCAACGAAGAGTTGGAGGAGAAAGTGAGGGCATCTTTCAAAGAGTCCGGATTAGATGAAAAAATCGATTACAGAATTGGCAATGCACTGGAAATCATTCCATCCCTGACAGAAAAATTTGATCTTGTATTTATTGATGCAGACAAGGAAAATTATGCCAGATATTTTGATTTGATCATTGACAAGGTAGCAAAAGGAGGTTTTATCATCGCAGATAATGTACTCTGGAGTGGAAAGGTCCTGCCTGGAAAGGAAACCAATCCGGACAAAGATACCAATGCCTTAATTAATTTTAATCTGAAAGTTCATAATGACAAGCGGGTAGAAAACGTTCTTTTACCGATCAGAGATGGGTTAATGATTTTAACAAAGAACTAAATGAGACTTTTGAACTGGATTCTGACGCTGTTTTTCCTATTTTCAGGCGCCCTGGGTTTCGCCCAAAAAGTTCCTACTTACATGGATTTTGCTGACATGAAGCTGAAAATTACTGAAAGTGCAAAAAGGCAAATCCAGAAGGATGTCGATATGCTTACAAGGAGTCCTAAATATTTTGGGATAAAAGTTAAAAAAGCCAACTTATATTTTCCGGTTATAGAAAGGATTTTTAAGGAAGAAGGGCTACCTGATGATTTCAAATACCTGGTGCTTCAGGAAAGTGCGCTGATCCCTGACGCAGTTTCTTCCTCCAACGCAGTAGGTTTTTGGCAATTCAAAAAAGCGGCGGCCAGAGAGGTAAATCTGAGAGTTGACGGAGTGGTTGACGAAAGGATGAATATCGTATCGGCCAGCAGGGGGGCAGCCAGGTATCTTAAAAAATATAATAAGCTGTTTTTTAACAATTGGTTGTATTCTTTGCAGGCTTATAATATTGGTCCTGGCGGTGCGCTCAGGTCATTAGACAAAAAGCATTACGGCGCCAAAAGAATGGTCATCGATAAAAAAACACATTGGTATGTAAAGAAATATCTCTCACATAAAATTGCCTTTGAGTCTGCCGTGAATACCCGAAGTTCCACCCGGCAGTTGGCTGAGTTAACCAATAAAGACTTCCAAAACCTGAGAGAGATCAATAAAAAATACGGGGTCGATATGGAGGTGTTACAGAATTATAACAAATGGTTGAAAGGTAGGAAAATTCCCGATGATAAGACCTACACCGTGGTAGTTCCTGTTGACCACTCATCCAACAAGAGACTTCTGGCCCTGACTAAAGGCGAAACCGAGCCGGTAAAAATCATAAAAAAATCCGAAGGCTACAGCCCCGTTTTAGTGGCCAAATCCGTTGATTACAAGGCCGGTATGGAGTATCCCAAAATCCGGAAAAAAGTAATTAAAAAAACCGGTTTAAGCTACACATTGATTAATGGAATACCAGGTATGGTAGCCAGGGAGCAGTCCAGTATAAGTTCATTAGCAGAACGTGGTGGTATTTCAGCCAAAAAATTCCGGGCTTACAATGATCTTAGTGCGTTTGATAAAATCATCCCTGGTCAGGTTTATTATTTTAAAAGAAAAAGAAACAAGTCAAAGATTCGTTATTATGGCGCAAAAAGACATGAGAGCCTATGGGCCATATCCCAAAAATTTGGTATCCGGTTGGAAAAATTGATGGAAAAGAACGGGATGTTAAGGGAAAATGATTTGAAACCAGGCATGGTGTTATGGTTACGGTCATCCCGTCCCTCGGAACAGCCAGTTGAATACATTGAACTTCCTGATGAACGCCGCCTGAAGGAAGAGCCAGTACTGGCAAAAGACACAAAACCAAATAGTCGACAAAATCGAACTTTATATACACAGAAAGAACAAAAGGTCCACAATAAAACAACAGCGATTACCACGGAAACCTTACCGACGGATTCTGGTATTAAAAAACAAGAAAATACACAAATGACCGTAGGTACAGATCAAAAATCCGGGGACACGAACCCGGAAGAAATCTGGGAAGACCCTGAGGAAAATGCAAGGTGGATCAATAAAGAGACAACCCCTGCCGAAAAGAAAAATCAAGTAGCGAACCAGACGCCCGAGGTAAATGTGATCGACCGTAAAAACCCAAGCCCTGAAGACGAATTTGATATTGAGGAAAGCCCTAAATTTATTAAGACCTCCCCCCCTTCTTTTACTATGGAAAACGGCCGGAAAATTCATATCATTAAACAAGGTGAAACGTTGTTCAGCATTGCCCGGACCTATGACATAACAGTTCAGGATCTGAAGAACTGGAACAACCTGCAAGACTTAGGTAATATCAAATTTGATCAGAAATTAATCGTTGGCAAGGTTGAAAAAATCGATGAACATGTGCAAAATAACAGGTCACAATCTGAAAGTGATTCAATAATTCTACATGAGGTAGAAGAGGGCGATACAATTTTCAGCATCTCGAGAACCTACAATGTGCCTATTCAAAAAATCATGGAATTGAATGAAAAAACCGACTACAAAATAGCTATTGGGGAAAAACTGAAGTTGGTAAAAACAAGGTAACCCCCCTCCTGAAATAGAAGAAAATACATATTCATTCTCAATTAAGTGAAAATTTCTTAGTTATATTACCTGACTAAGTATAAATAGCAATAGCAGCAATAAAATAATAAGTTAGCAGTATCTTTGGATAAAGAATAATATCCAAAAGATGTGTTGAGTTAAAAAATTTAAGGATTTTGTTGTATTATTTGATAAACAATCGGAAAAAATTACTAAATTCGATGCCCAAGTCAAGCAAACGAAGTCCCCAAAATTCTACACTGTTTAATGTTATTTTAAGAGAGTTTTAAATTAAATTGTTAGATGCAAACAGAAGAAAAACCAATTGATTTAGTAATGCTCGTAGATGACAATGATACTGACAATTTTATCAGTAAACGCATTATAGAGATTACTAAATTTGCTAAGGAGGTTGAGATTAAAAATTCAGGAAAAAGTGCACTAGAATATTTGGAGCAAAATAAGGACAATGAGAATAAATTGCCTAACATCATTTTTCTGGATATTAATATGCCGATTGTAGATGGTTTTGTATTCCTTTACGAGTTCGAAAAATTTGATCAAATATTGAAAGATAAGTGCAAGGTGATTATCCTTTCCAGCTCAGATAATAAAAGAGATATAGATAAAATCGTAAACAACAATCACGTGGTGAAATTTATTACCAAGCCCTTAACTGAAAGTGCACTCGAAGAAATTAAACTAATGGACGTTTTCAGCTAAAAAGAAACAGCTATTCACGAAAAACCTCCCGCCTAAAACCGGGAGGTTTTTTTATGGCAGGTTCAACAGACACAAAGAATTTTTCCAAAACGTCGTGCAAAAGCCACGTCCGCTCGTGCTAAGCTTGTGCAAACTATCAAATCCACTTTAGCTAACGCCACTACTCGTCATAAAGCCCACATCACAAGATGAATACAATGATCAATGATCCGGATCAAGGCCTAATTTTTCCTTTAATTGTATTAATTTGGGATATTTTCCCGCAAGGTAGTTAAAACGATCCCTGTCTGTGTAAATCATCTCGCCGGATTCCATTTGAATTAATTTGGCCTCCAAATTCAATAGCTGATTATTCAGGTTGCCCCTCAGGAACTGCAAGAGTTCTGTTCTTATGCTTTCTAATATTGGTTGCTCTACCGCATTGGTCAGCTTAATTTCGATGACATTTTCTTCATTAAGCGTGATGTCCTGATTCAACAAAACATACTCGGCATCCTTTCCTTCATCTCGCCTTTTCTCCGCAAACGCCTTCCAGTACTTTTGTACATCTTCAAGGGTTACCGGCTCATTCTTTACGGGCGCGGGTGCATCGGCCACCGGGTTTGATTCCTCTTTTGTATGCTTTGCTTCCTGGTTCTTTAAAATAGTATTGGCATCGGGAATCTTCGTGGTAGGTTTTAGATTTATTTTTTTTGCGAATATTGATCTTGAAAGAGAAGAAGGAGAGGGAGCTTGATGATCTGTAGTTGGCTTTTGCTGACTCGACAGTTCCTCTTTTACACTACTTTTTTTTTTAATGGCTCCTGCCCGTCGTTATGCATAGCCACCAGGTTGACAGCCGCATTGATGTGGGCCATTTTCATCAAAGTCAACTCCACGAGCAAACGCTGATTTTTGCTTGCCTTATATTGGATATCGCATTGGTTTGAAATGTTCAGGGCAGACATCAAAAATGACAACGGGGCCCTGGCAGCTTGTTCGGTATATTTTTGCTTGATATTATCGCTAACCATCAGCAGCTTTACCGTTGCCGGGTCTTTGCAAACCATCAGATTCCTGAAATGCTCGGCAAGACCAACAATAAATTGATGACCGTCAAAACCATTGGCCAAAATATCATCAAAAGTTAAAAGCGCCTGGGAAACATTTTCATCCAGTAAAAAATCGGTCATTTTAAAATAATAATCATAATCCAGGATATGCAGGTTCTTAATAGTATCCCGGTAAGTCAATTGGTTGCCGGACGAAAAAGTAACGATCAAATCAAAAATTGACAAAGCATCCCGCAAAGCACCGTCAGCCTTTTGGGCAATCAGATGTAAAGCCTCTTCTTCAGCTTCAATTTGCTCAAGTTCAGCTATTTTATGCAGGTGCCGCGCAATATCCTGCACCTGGATGCGGTTAAAATCAAATATCTGGCATCGAGACAGAATGGTGGGAATAATTTTATGTTTTTCTGTAGTTGCCAAAATAAATATAGCATAGGGTGGCGGCTCTTCGAGGGTCTTTAAAAATGCGTTAAAAGCCGAGTTTGACAACATATGAACCTCATCAATGATGTAGATTTTATATTTACCCTGTTGTGGTGCATACCGCACCTGATCCACCAGGTTGCGAATATCATCGACTGAGTTATTGGATGCTGCATCGAGCTCATGAATATTCAGCGAGGTAGCCGGGTCATCATCTTCGAATCCATTTACCATTTTTGCCAGGATCCTGGCACAGGTGGTTTTACCAACCCCTCTTGGCCCACAGAAAAGCAAGGCCTGGGCCAAATGATTATTGTCGATCGCATTTTTCAGGGTAGTGGTAATGTGCTCCTGCCCCACTACCGTACCGAAGTTGTCTGGCCTGTATTTTCTTGCCGAAACTACAAAGTTTTCCATTGGCTTTTTATGGTCAATTCAATATTGTTTCTTTTTTAGGAAAATGTTCGTCTAATCGAACGTTTAAATGTCTAAAATTAACAACTAGAACAATAAATGTTTAAAAAAAACAATAATTTGTTCGAGTAAACAAACATTTTGACTCAGATAAGTGTATAATATTATTTTGTAAGTTTAGTTGCTACTCCTGGGGATTTTATGTCAAAAAGGCATAAAATAACGTTTAGTACAATATTTGCATATAATATTACCAGATTCAACAGGAAAAGTGTATTTTTGTAAACTTTTTTTCAAGTTCATTGAAAATTATACGTAAGATATGGGGCTGACTGGTTTTGACAGGTTGTGTAATTGCGCGTATAAGCATGCAGGCTCATGGGATGAGAGCCTTGAAAGATAGTCCTGCAATATAATTGGCGAAGATTATTCTTACGCTATGGCTGCCTAATTTAGCGATATGCTGAATTCGGTTTAGGGTCGAGCGAAGCGCTCCCCGGCCATCATCGTCCCTGGCCTTTGTTCCGCTGACCAGGATTTAACGATGTCGAATCCGCAGAACTAGCACTGATAGCGTCGCGATATGAGTGTGAAACTTTAGCGACTAAGGTTAGGATCCGGTTGTCTCTCACCTGTCCTCGCCCGACAACCAACGAAAGACTAAGCATGTAGAAAACTCGTAGATTACCTTCTCTGGACGAGGGTTCGACTCCCTCCAGCTCCACCTTTGCCCGCCATAGCTTCAGCCACGGCGGGCTTTATTTTATCCTCACAGTATCTTTTGAAAATCCTTCAAGCAAATAGTGTCAGTAAGAACACCGCACTCAAAGCGTTTGGATAAGCTTATTTAGATATTATTTTGGATGCTTGACTTATTTTTTAGCGGAGAGTATCTTGAATCGCATGGATAATGCTCAAAATTCTCCTGTAAATAGTCAATGGAGTAAGGAGAGTCTGGAAAGTATGATCCCTTAATTTGATTTAATACAGCCATTTTTGATCATTTATACCGACAATTTTGTGTTAGATTCAGCATCAAAATTTCTCAAAAATCAACCTAATTGATGGTAGTTCAGCGTTTTTTATATTTTCTAACAAGTACCAGCTAATACCTTATTTCGTGATCTATCAGTGTTTTGCTACCTCTGTGGCCAGGAGGAGCTTTTTTCATCATTTGTCCATTAATTTGTCTATAGGCTATATTAGGATGGAAGCGAAAGATCTCAGACCTTTGTTTCAACTAATCCCTCAACGTTTAATCCAGTATACTTACGGACTTTATGGCTAAAAAACACGACAGGGTTTTAATGACCAAAAAATAAGAAGTTACCTGCTGTTTGACATCAATTATTATATGATGGCGACAAGTGTTTCGAGCCTGTTTTTTTTAAGACTAAGAACAACAAATAAACAAACCAATGAAAGAACATTTTTTGACTTTAATTTTCGGCCTTGCGTTAATATGCACTAGCTGTAATAATGATGATGATGGCGCTATCCAACCCGACCTTCAAGGTCCCAGTGAGGATATTGTAGTAGATCAGGGGTCAGTAGGGCTTGTCATCGACACCAGGCCCATCGCAAAGAAAGGTTATGAGCCCGCAACGGCGCAAGTTGACTTTTCCGGTAGTTTTTCATCCTTTTCCCGGGAAGTAGAGATCAGCAGAAGCACCAATGTGGGTACCCTGAAAATACCTTCCGATGATTTGACAGAAGAACAAATTGAAGCGCTTCGCAATGGCGTGGAGGTTTCCATGACCGTTTCAGACGGTTCAACGACCCTGGCCACCTTATCGGACAACCTGAAAGTAGACAATTCGAATGCTCCTGTGATGATCGACACCGAACTGCCAACCATATTCCCGGAACCCAATATCCGGGAGGACGTTCCCTACCTGATCCAGGTGATAAATCCGGATTTGAACACCCATAACTTACTGATCAGGCTGCACATCGATAGAGTATTCGAACCTAATATTGACCCTATGGTGCTCGATATCTGGAGGGAAAGCGTAGGCAGGGAATACTATGAATTTTATTTTGAGTCTGCGGGAGATGGCGCTTATTACATGAAATTTCAGGACCCGGAAGATGAGCAGCAATATTACTACCTGGAAATGTCTGACCCCGGTAATTTATACACTTTTTACAAAACCGACCAATCGCAACTGGATGGCGACAAATTCAAATTCCGGGTAGCGCGTGATGAGCAAGGACATCTCACCCTTACTCCATTGAGCGGAAACACACTTTATCAGAGTGATGAACCGTCAACTCCAAACCAGTCCTATCAACTAGTCAGGTATGGCGATGGAGAAAACTATTTACCCTTCCGCATCGTGGCTGCCAACATCGAATGGGAAGTGGAAGATCGCGGCACAGAATACAATGCCCCTATCCTGCCACCGGCCAAGCTGGACTTTGCCTTCCGGTCGATTTTAAGGAACTGCAGCGGGGCCACTTTAACAGAAACCGTAGGCCGTTCCGAATCTCAAACCAAATCGTATACCATGGGCACGGAAGAAAGCATTGAGTTGTTTTCCAGCTCGGAATTTTCCTTGGACGTGACCGCCGGTGTGGAAACAGAAGCCAGTTTTTTCGGAAGCGGCGTGACTGCTTCCATGGAAGTCTCCACGGGATTTACCTATACTACTTCTTCAACGACCAGTTCCTCCAGAACCTGGGAAGAAACCGTGGAAGAGACCGTTGAAGTTTCCCGCGAGCGAGAGGTGGAGATCCCCGAATTTACGGAAGTGGAGGTTTATGATGCCATACAAACGCTGGAAGATGTGACCATACCATTTGTAAAGATCCTGCGAGTAAGCGGAAGTTATGACGGCACCGACCCCTTAACTGGCAAAGAAGTCAGCACCCAATTGTTGGCCAACCAGTTCGGAGGTGTGGTCAGTGAGATCTCTGATGACTACGTTGAGATATCCATAAGGGGCAATGTGGTCATCGATAAACTTTTTGAGGTAGAGTCCAATGTCACAGAGTTGGAAGGCTCATGCACAAACTAGCGTTTTCCCTTAACGCAACCCGTGCAGGCGGGTTCAAGACCATGTGGATGCCAGACCAGAAGGTTTGGCATCGCATCCTCCACCAAATCAAGGTTGCCATGTGAGATTTTGGTAACTATCCGTTTTCGTGATAAATGTAAAGCCTATTTATTTCTTTAAAAAATACCTGAAATCCGGTTTTGAAAGGGCTTTTGTTAAGTGGTATTTTTAGTAACTATTTCGTAATAGAAGTATAATAAAAAAACAAATAATTTGCATTATACTTCGGAAACAGGTATTTAAAAGCTGTAACGCTAGAATTGAGGGAAACAAACTTCATAATTACTCGATACTGTCCACTTCTCAAAATTACTTTTACAATACAAATGACTAACATAACCCAAACCTTCTAAAGTGCTTAATGACCGATTGCGATGATGCAAAGTATTTATTTTTTCCCATTACCATATTAAATTAGCACCTGAAAATTCATTCACTAAAAATATGGAGGATCTTTACATGCTCACACGTAAAAATTTGTTAAGCCTGTCTTTATCCGCATTGTTTGGGATAATGACAATATATAGTCAATCGGTAAATGCCGCAAACGGTGTAACATTATATACACCTTACACCAATATATCTGTACCGCCAGGAGAGTCGATCGATTATACAATTGATGTAATTAACAACAGCAACATCATCCAAAATGTAGCCATTTCGCTGACTGGGGTACCTGAAACCTGGAATTACATAATAAAATCAGGGGGGTGGAATATCAAACAACTCTCAATACTGCCAAGAGAGAAAAAAAGCCTCTCACTTAAAGTAGAAGTACCTCTGAAAGTGGATAAAGGAAACTACAGGTTCAGGGTATTGGCGGGTAGATTCAATGCATTGCCCCTGACCATCAATGTATCGGAGCAGGGAACGTTTAAAACCGAGTTTACCACCAGCCAGGCCAACATGCAGGGGCATGCTAAATCCAAATTTACCTATAAAGCAGCATTGAAGAATCGGACAGCCGATAAACAATTATATTCATTAAGAGCCCAGGCACCACGTGGATGGAAGGTTGATTTCAAGCCTGATAACCGGCAGGCTACCTCAGTAGAAATTGAGGCAAACAATTCTAAAGACATCACCATTGAAATAGACCCACCTGATAACCTGAAAGCCGGATCCTACAAAATGCCGGTGAGTGCAAGAACAAGCTCCACATCTGCAGAACTGGAGTTGGAAGTGGTTATTACCGGATCCTATGAAATGGAATTGACCACGCCCACCGGATTACTTAGCACCAGTATCACCGCTGGTAATGACAAAAGAGTAGGGCTACTCGTAAAAAATACCGGTTCTACAGAACTCAGGGATGTAAATCTCAGCTCCTCTGCCCCATCAGGATGGGAGGTGGCTTTTGAACCAAAAAAAATAGATAAACTCGAAGCTGGTCAGAATACCGAAGTTTTCGCTGAATTAAAAGCTGACAAAAAGGCTATTGCCGGAGACTATGTAACAAGCATTACCGCCAGGACACCTGAAGTAACTTCTAAAGTTTCGTTGAGGGTTTCGGTAAAAACCCCCATGTTTTGGGGGTGGGTTGGCATACTTGTTATAACGATCGCAGCGGGTAGTATATATTATCTTTTCCGAAAGTTTGGAAGGAGGTAAACAATGACCCAAAATATCATTGAACTGGTAGACCTTACCAAAAAGTATGGAAGCCACCTTGCCGTTGATAAACTTAGCCTAACCATCAAAAAGGGTGAAGTGTTTGGCCTCCTTGGCCCAAATGGCGCGGGAAAATCGACAACAATCCTCATGATGTTGGGGCTCACAGAACCGGATTCGGGAACTGTTAAAGTGTGTAATATTAATTCCACCAACAATCCCATCGAAGTAAAAAAAAGAGTAGGTTACTTACCCGAGGATGTGGGGTTTTACGAAGATATGACGGGGTTGGAGAATATTATTTACACCGCCAGACTTAATGGCATTTCAGGTGATGACGCCAGGGATAAGGCAACCGGGTTATTGAAGCGGGTAGGATTATCAGATGCCATGCTAAAAAAGACCGGCAAGTATTCACGCGGAATGCGTCAGCGCCTCGGTCTGGCCGATGTATTGATAAAGGATCCGGAAGTAATTATTCTGGATGAGCCCACATTGGGTATTGATCCGACCGGGGTAAGGGATTTTCTTGAACTAATTGTTAAGTTGAGTAAAAAAGAAGGAATTACAGTACTTTTTTCATCACATCACCTGCTTCAGGTGCAGCAGGTTTGCGATAGGGTAGGCTTATTTGTAAAAGGAAAGCTATTGGCTGAAGGTGATGTCCAGTCCCTGTCCAATAAACTATTCGACAATAACGCTTATACGATCGAAACAGGTCTTTCCCTGCCAAATAGCAAAAATTCAAGTGGTAATCCCAAAAAGTGTACCACCACAGGCCTCAAAGAGATACTGCAAGGGGTTCCGGGAATTGCCTCTATAAAGAAAAAAAACGATATATTTCAAATTGAATGTTCCCATGACCTGACTTCCGAAATTGCCAGAACCATTCTTAAGTCAGGTGCCAATTTAAACTATCTGAATAAAAAGGAATATGGGCTGGAAGATATTTATTACCGGTATTTTGAAGGAGGTGTAAATCATGAATAATCCAGTAAGACAAGCGCCACTGTCAGTTAAATCCGGACTATCGAAACTGGTGCGTTTTTTCTCACAAATGAGAAAAAAACTACGGCAGAAAACAAACAAACAAATAACCCACCCTTTCCGGGTAATGGTGCAAAAAGAAATTTCCGATCATATAACCAGTTGGCGTTTCATAATACTCATTGCAATCATCGCCCTAACATGCATGGGCTCTTTGTATACCGCCGTTACCAACATCGGAAATGCCGTCAAACCAAATGACCCTGCCGGCACATTCTTTTTCCTGAAGTTATTCACAATTTCCGATGGTACTATGCCATCTTTCTTCGTATTTGTCAGTTTTCTGGGGCCTTTGTTGGGTATAAGCCTTGGATTTGATAGCATTAATTCCGAACAAAGCAAAGGTACACTGAGCAGGATTCTTTCGCACCCGATTCCCCGTGATTATATCATTAATGCTAAGTTTACCGGGGCCCTTTTCGTAGTTAGTGTGATGTTTTTTGCACTTAGCTTTTTGGTGTTGGGGATAGGTATAATAGTCATCGGCATTCCTCCGACAGCCGAAGAGTTCGTGCGAATTATCCTATTTACCATGCTCAGCATCATATACGTTGCATTTTGGTTAAATCTATCCATTTTATTTTCTGTGCGGTTCAAGCAAGCAGCCACCTCGGCATTGGCAGGAATTGCCGTTTGGTTATTCTTTACCATATTTTACCGCATTATCGTTAACTTAATTACCAAAGTACTTGAACCCTCAAAGCTGGCATCACCCCGTCAGCTATTTCTACATGAAAAATTAAAATTCGGATTGAAACAAATAATGCCCAACGAGCTTTTTAATGAGGCCACAAACATATTGTTGGTACCGTCAGTTCGCAGCCTTGGCCCATTAACTATGGAGCAAATTCAAGGAGCCATTCCGGGCCCTTTGCCCTTAGGTCAAAGTGTATTACTCATCTGGCCCCAGGTGACCGGGCTTATTGCGGCAACGGTTATTTGTTTTGTGCTTTCATACATCGCTTTTATGCGAAGAGAGATTCGGTCAAGGTAAGGCAACGGAGAAAGAGTTTTTATTCACTTTATCGAATCAGCAGGCTAGCTTGTAGCAGCAACAGGTCTTCAACTGTTACTGTTGCTTTCTGGCAGTATTCCCCCTTACCCCTGACCATTACCTATTTAGTCTGTTAAAAGGGCTCTTATGAAAGAATAGACTTGATTTCAAAAGCTATTGTCGACTGTCAATAATTATTATTCATTTTAATAGACCAAAGTTGGGATAATGCAACTCTTTTTAGTTGTATTTCAAAATATTTATGCTTAAACTGCTAATGAATCCAATATTTTTTGCCCCATATTTTTTAAACGAGTTTCACTTGATCAAATGGGAAAGAAAAAAGACAAAACAAAACGCAAGCATATAATTGAATTAAATCTATATGACCTGTCAAGCCTCATGAAGGAAGTAGGACTTCCTGGTTTTATTGTAGTTATGGTCACCTTTGTTTTTCTCATTTTTGGAACCCACAATCAAAAAATTGAATTTATCGATAGATTTATTTTGCTAAAGGACATGGGACAAAACCCTTTTCCATACGTTTTCATAATAATCATTCAGGGCATTATAATCATTTCAATCAGCATTTACTTTGCTAAAATGCAAAAGATGCAAAATCAGGAAATTAGTCGGATTGCCAAAGAAAAAAGTGAATGTCAAGAAAAATATTTGAACAAAAAATTAAATTCCAGTGAATAATCATAATTTTCGTTAGTATGTGGTTCGCAGTTATTATTCTTACATTTTTTATGCTTTCGATTTTCAGAAAGCTCTTTATCAATTTCAATACTTTGAAATTCAAATATAAGTTATATGGATTGCGGGATGAACTTAGAAAGGTTTCAACAGGATCATCCAAAGATTCAGAAGAGGAATGGTTATTGGACTATTATGATAATACATTATCAAAAACTATTAAGGAGTCGTATTATCTAACTTTATTTCATATCATCATGCTGCAATTGAAGCACAACGAAAAGAACCTGGACGAGCTATATGATAAGCTAAATACAGAGACTAAAAAGCGACCTGCATTGCTGCGAATACAGCAAGAGTTTAACAAGACAATCACTGATTATATTTTTAAACAGCACTATATTTCTTATTATTTATTTGTTAAACCGATTTTAGTATCACTTATTGGGGTTTCTGGTGGAGTGAAAAAAATTGAATTCTGGATAAGTAGAATATGTGTTTTCCCAGAAACCTCAGACTCAAAAAGGTTTGTATCCAATTTGTAGGCGGTAATAGTTTCTTCTCGTTAAATAAGACCTTTTTAAATGGCCTTTCAGGCTTTCGCATACCTGAAATATGATTTTAGGCTTTGCCCTTTTCTTGTTAAGGATTACCCACAACCTTATCTCTGTCACCAATTTTCTTCTTTTTACCTAGTATAAAAACCGTTACAAGTGACACTAAAGTCGCACCTCCTAGTATACCTCCTAACCAATCATGGTCGGTTTTCCCTAAATCCCAGGCTGCCAGTGCAAAGGCCAGACTTATTATGAAGGCAAATATCTGGCCTCTTCCATTTTGATTTAACTGCCTTCCAACGATTTCTTTTTCCAATGCTCTTCTATGGCTTTGTTGTTTTTCAAAACCATTGAATAATATTTCACCCGCTTTAGGATTAATTTCATTGTATTTCTGCAAATCCTCAGGGCGGGGAATTGGGCTGGTATAATAAGACTCCATTGACATCGTAATGGAAGTCAATCTGGCTAGAACAAACGATTTTTCTTGTTCCGGAACCTTTTCTATAATTTCCAATATTTCGGGGGAAATAAAATCTTTATTGCAGGAATTTAATGTTATTGAGGGGTTTATCGGGGTTTGGCTGCTCTTTTTCAGCTTCCTCATCACTACTCATTAATCCTTATTTATAATTGTTTAACATTTTTCCTGACTCTAATTCATCCAAAGACTTCTTAAGATCATGACCAACTGCCCGCCAATCTGACATGATAGCTTTTTTATCGGACATAAATGGATCTCTTGAAATCTTGAAACTGTAATAATCGCCTGCCAGGTTGAACGCACTCCCCGCTCCTTTGATAAATTCGGCATTACTCAGATTGCTTTTAAGCCACTTCCATATTCTCATCATTTCGATGTGTTTTAAGTTACACGATAATTTAAGTTGTAATAAAATCTTAGGAATTTTGGTAATTCTCTCAGATAAAGAATTACTATATTCCTCCTCCTCCCTCAAACTATTTATCATTTAATTCAATAAACCAAATTTACACTTTTTTTCACAATATTATAATTTTAATATACATTTTTTTAACCAAAATCATTACAAGATGTTCCAAGCAAGTGAGTTCGTTTGATTATACGAATATTAATATGCTCAATTTCAATTATTTATGACGGAAATTTTTGATAGCCGCTTAAGTCATTACACCACTTTCCATACTTCATGTATGTAACTGATTTCAGTAAGGCTTTTTATGATAAATTTTGTGAAAATTTATGTTTAAACAATAATAATGAGGAAAGTTTTCCCCCACAGCCCGGGTTTTTGATCCCCTCCAAATTTTGGCTTCCGAATGGTATCCTTTCTTAATGTTTTAACCAACTCAGGTCTCTTCAATCTTTCATTCCTTACACCCTTCCAGATCATAAAGTAAATTGTAGATCAGCCACAATACCATAAACTTATCCGGGTAATCATCCATCTCCCTCACCTGTTGATCCATTGAAATATCTCCAATAATCTCCATGACAGTCTTCTTTATCTGCCGTATATCCTTGTAAATTAGTAGATTATGCAAACTTGTGAATTCCTGATGCCGGCTACCCAGCTCAACTATCAGGTCTTTGATTTCTTGTCTCATCTTAAAAAATTTTAGTTAATGCTTAAAAAATTTGATTCATTGCTTATTTCTCGTAGGTTAGCATCGTCAATCAGCGTTTTTCCGCTTTGCAGAATTTTTTTAAGTGTGGGGGAAGTTATATTCATGGATGCCTTAAAAATCATTTTGATAAGTTTTCTTTGATAAATTCTTAACTCATCGCTTATATTTATAGCATTTGTAATAAACTTAATACAAATATATAGTCATTTGACTACAAAAACAACATCAACTGACTATATTTTTTACTGATGGCAAATAAAAACAATATAGCAGAAAGCTCAATTCAAGAAAGAATGAAACAGTTGGTGGACGCCATTGGCACTAAAAATTCATTTGGCAAGGCAATTGGTGTGAATCCGTCGGTGATAGGGAATATAGTTGGCAGAAGGTTAAGCAAACCTAGTTTTGAATTGATTGAAAAAATTATGCGAAAATTTCCTGATGTTAATTTAGAATGGCTGATTCTCGGCAAAGGAACAATTTGGAAACCCGAAAAGTCCACCACCGGAAAAACACAAGATCAACAAGCCGCACTCATCAACAAAACCGTTAAACAAGAAGTAAAAAAGCAAACTGAAATCCTTGAAAAACTCATAGAAAGCCAAAAAAGGGAAATCAACACCCTCACCAGCTACATCGCTCGCCTCGAAAAAGAACTTCAAAAATACGAAAACCCAAACAGCAACAGTGCAAGCAACAGTTGAATACTATTACCTACACGTTTGTTGTTGCTCGCTCCATTGCTCAAAACCGTAGTCCTTGTGCAACTTCTCTTTGCCTGTAATCTTTAAACCAGCACGCCCTCGTTGACAGATTTCAGGTAGCCTAAAAGTTCCCTGCCTTTTCCTACATCGGGGTCATAGAGTCTTACAAAATTGTCGTCTTCGCGCCAGCTTGGAACAAACGAAATCGAAGCAATTTTTTTGTTTTTAACGGCAACACGTACCAAAAGGCCTTCCCTGAAAATTTTGTACCGGTCTTTGCGTCGGTCGTTAAAAACAAATTGTGCCATGCTGTGAAAAATCGGTTTCCTTTTATCAAAATTTATTAAATGACTGAACAAGGCGTTTATTGTATCTATGGTATGTGTATTATTCAATTAACCAGTCAATTGAAAATCCGCTACAAAGCTGTGTAACGGTCCGCTGCCACAGGCTCCTTTTTAGCCTTCTCCCTGGCTTTTTTGATCAATTTCTGATCCGCGCCAAGTGTGATATTTTTTAGCATTTTAAGTATTTTGGTGTACATTAACATATTGTATTTTAATGGATTAGGCAATTTATCCTCCTGTTTTTCTCTGGTAAAGTGAGAGGGGAAACTATCTCAAATCCCCTCTTGACCCGTCAGATAAAATCATCTGCCTTTCAGGTAGGCTACCACCTCGTCTATCGCTAAATTAACAGCCTGTTTTTCAAAATACAATTGCTGTTGGTTGTATTCGTTCAACCAAACGATGTCTTTTTCACCCTTCAACTTTTCATGAAAATCCCTGGCCCCCTGTGGCACTGCACCGCTTTCACTGTGCACAATGAACACCGGTTGGTTGATTTGACTCGCACTGCTAATGGCATCAAAAGTTAGCCAGGGCTCCCAACTGCTGACTGCAAAGCGGTTGTCATATAAAGCGCCTGCTGCTTTTGCCGGATTAAGGTAGTAGTCAAATACGTTTTCAGGCACGTACATGGCACTCAAAGGATCCAGTTCACTGGCCGCCAAAACATACGGCATCTCTCCTGTTTCAGCATATTGCTCCTTGGCCTCCCGTGCGGCTTTGAGCAAACCTTCAGTGCCCTCGGGTCGAAAATCATAGATGTTTCTCGCTATTTCAGGATTGTGCAACCATGGCGCCACCAGCACCAATTTTCTGATACGTTTGTCCCGGGCCGTGGCATGGGCCATGTATCCTGAACTGGCACAAACCCCTAAACCGGAAAGTTGTTCCTCCCGCACATTTTTGTGACCGCTCAGAAAATCTACGGCCGCCTTGATATCTGCAATCTTAAGGTTATAGTCTTCCACTTGTCTGGGCTGCCCTTCACTTTCCCCAAAACCTGTAAAGTCAAACGTCAAGGAAATAAATCCATCACGGGCCAGCAAACTTGCATATTCATCAGGCATTTGCTCCTTTACACTGGTCCAGCTACCAGTGACAATGGCTGCCGGATATTTTTGGGTGTCTCTGAAACCCGGTGGCAAAAACAAATGGCCTTTCAGGGTCACACCGTTGCTATTAAAACTGACTTCATTCAGCGTTACGCCTGATTCAGTGCCGGCTCCTGCTTTGTGTACGGAATAGTTTTCCGGTTGCAGACCGGGCCATCCGTTCAATAAAATATTGGGGTTGAAGTTTTCTACAAAATGGCTGATTTGGCCCGAATCATCGATGGTATAGATTCCAATGTAAAAATTATTATACGGCTTTCCCGCTGATGTTGTAATAGTGCCACTGAATTTTACCAATACAGTGTGGGGGTCCTGGGTTGGGAAGTACTCACGTTGATATTGCTGGGTGTAATCCATGACGCCGGTATATTGTTTTTTCATGGCGTCCAGGCCAGATAGCTTTTTAGGAAAGTTCGCAGGTGCAAAAGGCATGTCCTGCACAATGTCCTCTGTCAATGTTTCCAAAAAAGCATGGAGGTTTCTGGCCTCCAGGGCCTGGAAGAATTGCTCGACGGCTTCCCTGGCGCTGCTTTTCTCTTTTAAAGATGGTATTTGGCCATTTTTTACACGCTGCATTGCCAGCATAGGCAAATTGGTGTTACCATGCTGCTCATACAGGCTTAAATCTATTCTTGCCAACTTCCATACGCCATTTTCCTGGATATATTCAGTATCATAGCCAACAAATACTGTCCAGAAGTTATCGCCCTCGGGGACTTCCAGGTAATGTGTGGCTATAGCATCCAGGGTAGCGGTGGCACGGTCGCCAGCTACCCATATGGCAAAATTATGGGGTTGGTGTACGGTGCGTTCAAAACCAGGTAACAAAGCTTGCCATGCCAGCCATGGACAATTTCATCGGGTGTTTTAAATCCTGAATCGCCACCCAATACGGTGTAATCTACATAAACTGAATCTGCCATTGTATTTTTCACAGCTTCCCAGTTGCGATTGTCGGTTTGTACAAATAAGAGTAGTGGCTAATGCTTCTATGGCCTCATGATCCTTGTTGCTTTCTGTTTTGTCAGGTGTTAACATGGTTACATTGTTTTTAGTGTCGGTAGCTGTATATCCCCCACCCTCCAGCTTAATAGCAATGGCGTAAAATTCATGTTTAAAAGGGGGCATTTGATGAAGAACCGTTTTCATATTTTCCTCGAAACGCCGGATGTCAAAATCATCGTTCCTCGGCGGCGGGATATTTATCCCCTTACAATACCCTCTTAATGTAGCAAAGTGTTTCAATTCGACTATTTCAATTGACCATTGAAAATCAACAGCTAATAATTGTCAATTGTCAACTGTCAATTCCATATAAAAAGTTTTCCACTTCCCATCACCCCCTTCTAAAATGTTCATTTTTTCCCCTTTGATATATGTACTTCTTTCTTTGAAATGCTTACTGTGTATTAAAGCCAATCTGCCGAGTTTTGTTTCATAACTGACAAAATAAATATTTATAAAAAGCGGAAACATGAAAAAAGTAACATTTCAAAGCAACGGTCTGACTTTAGCAGGTAACCTGTATTTTCCTGTTGACTTCGATGAATCCAATACATATCCGGCAGCCCTGATAGGTGGTTCATTAACTTCTGTAAAGGAACAAATGGCAGGAACTTATGCCAAAAAATTAGCAGAACATGGCATTGTAGCCCTGGCATTTGACTACAGAAACTATGGTGAAAGCGAGGGGCAGCCAAGACAATACGAAGATCCTTCGCTGAAATTACAGGATTTGGAGGCGGCTGTCACGTACCTGTCTGCGCGACCCTATGTATCCAATATTTTGATTTCTATGATCAATCGACACAAGTTAATGAAGCGGTTGAAAATGTGAGCCGGTTCTTTCATAAACACCTTGGTTCGATATTATCTGCTGAGCCATCGAATATTCAAAGCGGCCTATAGAAACCCGAAAAACCCTTTACGGAAAAACCAACAGCAACCGTACGGGTAACAGCATCTAACCATTGCCCGCGCTGTTGCCGATACTTCTCATACTAATTCCACTGCAGAACCGGCCTTTGTCTCCTTGCCGGGCGCTGTAGAACCGGTCGTTGTTCCTGAAGGTACAGACCCCGGCAAGAGCAATGTTTTCAGGGGACAAACCGCTATCCATGAGCAGTCGGTGGTTAGCGGCGGCTACGGCTACGTGGGGCTTGGAGTAAGTCCTGTCGATAATGGCATGGTTTTCTCCAAATACCTCGACGAATTTCTTAGCCACTTCATCACCTACTTCGTAAGATTCCAGACCAATACAGGGGCCTATGACTGCCAGAATATCAGCTGGCCGGCAATCAAATTCCTGACGCATTTTATTGATTACATTTGTAGCTATTTTCTTGACCGTACCCCGCCAGCCGGCATGGATGACGCTAATTACTGCCTGTTTTGGGTCATACAACAAAATGCCGGCACAGTCGGCAGTGAGTACGCATAAACAAACATTTTTCAAATTGGTAATCAGACCGTCTATTGCTGTCAATTGTTCATACCTTTCCTCCGGTGACTTTTCGAAAAAATCCTGCCTGATCACCCGGATGTTACTTTCATGAATTTGCCTGCCGAATAACAGTTGATGCGAATCCAGGGCAAAGGCATCAGCTATCAGATGGCGGTTTTGTGCCACCAATGTTGAATCTTCACCTACTGCAAAGCTAACATTCAGCCCACCATACTCACCATTGCTAAATCCCCCATGCCGGGTGGTGGTAAAATGCACCAGATCCGGATAATTATTGAGCAACGGGTAGGTAAAATAGGGTAATCCCTGGCTGGTTTTCTTAACCATAAAGGCCTGTTTTCCTTTCTTCCATATACATTTCCCTTAACCTGCGCCTCATTACCTTGTTGGAGGCGGTTCGTGGCAGTTCATTAATTAAAACCAGGTCCTCGACCTTAAACAGTGGATTTAGCTGCTCCTTAACGGTTTTCCGGGCTACCTGCAACTGATCTTCAAAAGGTAGATCAGAAACACCTTCTACCCCGTAAATGACTAATTTTGCCGGCCCGCCCTCTATGGATGACACAGCAATTGCGGCGGTTTCTTTGAAGATATCCAGGGCGTTTAATGTTTCTTCAATTTGTACTGAACTTACCTTGATACCCCCCAGATTCATGGCGTCATCTGTCCTGCCATGACCGCGGAAATAACCATTTGGCAGCCTTTCCATCTGATCACCATGCCGCCTGGTCAGCTTACCTTTAAAAACAGGTGTGCCCTGATAATAAACTGCTTCATGATCCTGATTCAGCAACCTGGTCGAAAGCCCCATGGCGGGAGGCAGGATATAAACCTCACCGTTATCGGTTTCCTGACCCTGTTCATCCAGCAATACAAAAGCCGTACCTAGTGCCGGAGTTGAAAATGTTCCGGGAATAGCCGGGAAGATCACTGCGCCGGTAACATAGCTTCCGCCTATCTCCGTTCCTCCACAATATTCAATTACCGGCTTGTTACCGGCCAACTCCATCAAATATTGCATGTCTTCGGAGTTACTGACTTCTCCGGTTGAGCTAAAGACTTTGATACGAGACCAGTTGAGCGATTCCATACACCGTGTACTTCTCCATTGATTAACCAGGCTTGGAACCACACCCAGCATAGTCACCCCGGCTTCTTCCACAAACATACCAAAACCCTTATCCAGCGGCGCTCCCCCATACAATGCCATCGAGGACTCTGTGATCAAAGAGGCAAAAACCAACCAGGGCCCCATCATCCAGCCCAGATTTGTAGGCCAGCAAATGACATCGCCGTTTTGAATATTTTGGTGAAAATATCCATCCCCGGCACATTTGATAGGTGTGGTATGGTCCCAGGGTATGGCTTTGGGATTACCTGTCGTTCCTGAAGAAAACAATATCGTAATGGTATCATCCGGCGCACAGGCAACGGACTCAAAAAAAGCGTTTTGACTAATAAAACTGTCCCAGAGTTGGTCGCCCTGCCTTAACTCCGGGGTCTCCTGACCTGCCTGTACCACAACACAAGGAGGTGCTCCGGCCTCAATCACCCGGTCATAAAGCGGCAGGGCTTTGCCTCCGCGGATTATGTGATCCTGGGTAAAAAACAATTTTGGGCCGGTGAGCTCCAGCCTTACTTTAATTTCATGAGGTGCAAAGCTATCGGCAATGGTAACAGCTACCATTCCGGCTTTGATAATTGCAAGATAGATCGCCACCGCCTTGATGTTCATGGGCATATCTATCGCCACATAGTCCCCCTTTTTAAGGCCCGAATCCACAAGGCCATTGGCGATTTGATTGATCAGACGGTTTAACTGATCATAGCTGAAAACCTCCCGGACACCGTCTTCCTCTTTATAAAATATCGCTCTGGCGCTATCGCTATTCCTGAAACAGCTATCCACAATATTCATTTGAGCCCCCTTTAACCATACCGGTTGGGAGGCCCCTTTCGAAAGATCAAGTACCTCGTCATACTTTTTTTTCATCCTTATTTCCAGCAAATCCATCGTATCACGCCAAAATCCACCCGGATCCTTTACGGACCATCGATACAATTCCTCGTAACTCTCAAAAAACTGGAGTTCCATCATCTTAAATATATTGCTGGACTCAACATTTTCTTCTGTAGGGGTCCATGTGCTTTTCCACTGCATATCTTTATATACTTCGATTAGGTCAAAAAGCCACAATTTATATTAATATCTATAATTTTCAGAATTCTTAGGCAGATATGTTTAATTTGGTCCTATGATCGTGAGAATCATCACCTTTCTCCTCATTAGTTTGAGTGCGCCGGCCATTACGGCTCAGATCACACATAAATCCTTTTCTGTGAAAAGTCAAGGTCTGAATTTGCATGTAAAAACCTTCAGACAAGATCACGGAAAACCGTTAAAGCACATCCTGCTCATTCATGGCCTGACCTATTCTTCTCATGAGTTTCATATGGATCATGGTGATTACAGTCTCGTTAAGTTTTTGTCTGAAAATGGCTTTCAGGTATGGACCATGGATATGGCCGGCTACGGCTTATCAGAAAAACCGGAAGATGGATTTATTGTGAATACAGCCTACGCTGCTGAAGACATTGCCGCTGTCGTCCAATTTATTCGCAATACCGGACAGATAGACCGGATTGATTTGTTGGGCTGGAGTTGGGGTACAGCTACATCGACACAGATGGTTGCATCCCATGCCTCCTGGATCAGGAAATTGGTTCTATATGCGCCAATTACAAGCGGGTATGACGGCAAAGAGCCACAGGAGGACTGGCATCACAACACCTGGGTTCATGCAGCCTCCGATTTTCAGGTGAAAGATGGTGTTATCGATTACCATATTATAGAAAAGCCGGTAGCTAATTTGTTTCTTGCCAATTGTTGGAAATATGACCAGGATTCAAGCCCCAATGGAGGAAGAAAAGATTTGTTGAAAGGAAGAAACGAAAAGCTTATCAGGGCGGAAAATCTGAAAGTACCAACTTTATTCATTGGCGGAGACCGGGATGCTTATTTAAAGTGGGATGAAATAGTAGCTATTTACAATCGACACCCTGCAAAAGACAAAAGCCGGTTGGTCCGGATTGAGGGAGGTGCACATGCCTTAATGATGGAAAAACCTTATTACCGGCAGTTTAGAAATGAGGTTTTAGGTTTTTTACTAACGGATTAACGCTTTTTGAAAAATTCACCCAAACCTTAATTTTTCCGCAAATTCTACGTTTAGTTAAAAATGGTCACTATATTTTAAAGGCCAAAAAACAACTAAACATTAAATTTATTACAAAATAATGTTTGTTGGATTTTTTACCTCAGTTTTAAGGTCTGAAATCAAATAGACATTAAAAAATAGTTTTATCAATGCCTGTTCAGCAAATTGTCAACTATAAAATCAACCCCGACAGAGAAAGACCATGGAACGAGCTCCCATTGCTTCCGCTTGACGAGTCTTTATATCGCACCGTAGAAATATTTGAACATCTGGCCGAGGCCAAGGCCGCGCTTGCCCGTTTACATGGCAGAAGTGTGGCCATTCCCAATCAGGGCTTACTCATCAATACCATCAGTTTACAAGAAGCCAAGGCTTCCAGCGAAATTGAGAACATTTTTACTACCGACGATGAATTATACAAGGCCTACAGTAACAACAAGATTGAAGAAACATCCGGCCCGATCAAAGAGGTATTACATTACCGGGAAGCTTTATGGAAAGGCTTTGAATACATGCAACAAAGAGAGACCTTTAACATCGATTATCTGGTGGAAATGTACCGGGAAATAAAAGAGGCAAACGATGGCATTCGTCCCCCGTTTACCAGCATAGTGATTAGAAAAGGGAGCAGCGGTCCATTAGCCGGACAAACCATCTACACCCCCCCAAGAGGTGACGGAATCCTGGAAGATAAACTCGCCAACCTGCTGGAATTCATGAACGATGACACTACCTACAAGGTAGACCCCATATTAAAAATGGCCATCGGGCATTTCCAATTCGAGGCAATACATCCGTTCAGGGATGGCAATGGAAGAAGTGGCAGGGTTTTTAACATTCACTATTTAACGCATAAAGGGTTACTCGATTATCCGATTTTATTTCTCAGTAAATATATTATCGATAATAAAGATGCGTACTATCACACCCTGGCTGGTGTTTCTCAGCGGGGGGATTGGAAATCATGGATCATCTATATGTTGAAGGCGGTGGAAGTAACCGCTAATCTGACTTTTCAAAAGATCAACGACATTATCAAAGCAAAAGAAAACATTCATCAGGCCATCACCCTTCATTCTGACATCAGGAAGGTGGACCAGTTAATCGAGGTGTTATTTACACAACCTTTTTCCACTGTTAAGCATTTCACCACCGCAAAAATCTATGCAGAAAATACAGCCAGAAACTATTTAAATCAAATGGTTGAGATGGGGGTTTTGGACAAAAGGACCATCAATGGCCACCATTATTATTTGAATATCGACCTTTATAATATATTAAGTGAGTAGGGTGCGAAAACCGGCTGGTTAGAAGCAAAAAGCATGAAGTTGAAATATTGAAACCAAAAACCAAACTACATGGTGAGAAATTGGATGACAGCGATTACATCAATAGGGCTTAAGGTTAGAGGGGAGGAAGAGTTACCGGGACGATTGATATTTTCCTGTCTTTTTAATGATATGTATCCTGTATATTACATTCGAAGATTCTACCATACCCTGAATATATTGCGGGGTTAATCCGTGCACATGAAAGCTGTGGTCTTTAATTGCACAGGCCATTAATTTATCTTTGATAATGACTCTCGCAATTTCAGCATCTATACCGTCCAACTCTTCAAATATACCCAGCACATTGGCTGATGACCACCCGGTTTCACCATTCACTTTAAATACCTTTAATAAAACCGCCGGATCTTTGCGCATAAGCAATATTTTCTCCAGATCCTTCGAATAACTATAAACGTATTGGCCTTCCTTCACATAAGTAATAGGAAATTTTATTTTTTCATTCTTGTCAAAACAAATCAATGTTCCGACAACACTATCTGCGACAAGCTCATCGATTTCTTTTGACTTTAATTGACTGATCATAATTTTCACTATTCAATTGATGATGAAAATTTATTGAAATATTTATTGAAAGAATTTCCCATTGTGTTGCAAACCTTACAATTACTGTATAGCATATATTTTCATACGAAAATATTCATCCACCGGATGCCCATATGCGAACTTTTGACTAATCAAGTGACAATTAATTCGTATTAACCCGGATAAGTAAAACGCTACAGGCGTTATAGAAACATTGTTATCAACATTTTTGCCGAAACGACAATACTTATCATATCTAAACCCTACACAATATACATAACTTCCAAAGGTTGAAAAATAAATTCATATCCAATTTCGCTTTTTACCGTAGAAGATCTGTAGGTCTTAACTCAAACTAAAACTATTATGTTAGCATTTCTAATCTGGTGTATCCTGTTAATATTATGTTGGCCAGTAGCGTTATTAGCCCTTTTGCTTTATCCTGTCATCTGGCTTTTACTGTTGCCATTCCGGCTATTGGGCATTGCGATTGAAGGCGTATTTTCTTTGATCAGGGCTATCTTTACCTTGCCATTCAGGGTATTGAACAATTTAACCGGAAAATAAATATAGCAACAGGTTTTTTCCGACAACAAAAATCCGCTAATACCAAAATAGTGGTTATTTGGTTTCTTGATTGTCTGCTTATTATATGCAATAACTCCTGTTATCACTTTGTTTCCGAACGGTATCTGCTGCTATTTGATGGCTATTGATTTCCTATGCCTTCAGATTGGTATAAATGCATCATATAAGGTGCAGTTATGGCCAACCTGAAAGTATAGTCAGTTTCATAGCTATTCATTCAGTAAATCCCACCGATTATCCTTTGATTCAATTCCGGTTGATTTTCAAATACGGGCAGGCGGACAGGTTGTGTTGTCATAGCTGCCGTGTCAACTAAAACCTCCATAAATTTAACCAAATGCTGTTTTTCCAGGTCGGTTAGTTCCAGCGGATCAGGGGGCAACGTCTGGAATTCTACATCCAGTCCTAAACCCTGTCCCCCACCCCTGTCATAAAACTCGACCACTTCTTCAAGGGTTTCGAAAACACCGTTGTGCATGTAAGGGGCCGTCAGGGAGACATTCCTGACGGTGGTGGTTTTAAATGAGTGCTTGTAGATATTGGCATGTTCCTTCAAATTGCCTTTATATCTTCCTACATCCGGATCGATGACGGGTATGCTATCCAGGTTATGCAGGGTTACCCCCAATACTTCTGATTCGGATTCGTGGTACAGGGGTGGCACAAGGCCACTGAAAGTTGGTGCAAAATGACAGGTGCCGCAGCCAGCTTTTCCCATGAACAGATTAAACCCGTTAATCACTGCCTCCGGCAACTCATCCGTCTCACCCCGCACATATTGATCAAAAGGAGAGTTGAATCCCGACAGCGATTTAAGGTAGGCGGTTATGGCAGCAGAAAACGTGTTTTTGTTGATAGGTTCATGTTCCCAGCCCGGAAATACAGATTTAAACCAGGTAACATATTCTTCACTTTGTTCCAGTTTTTCAAACATCTGAAGGTAGGAGGTATGAAATTCCCTTTTGTCAAAAATTACATGTTCAATTTGGTTTTCCATTTCCCCTACTCTTAAATCGTAGAAATATTTGTCTGCATAAACCGCATTAATCAGCGTAGGTGCATTGCGATCCACAGTGCCTTTGAAATCCATGGCTATACTTTTTTTGTTGCCATCGGTAAATCCTTTGTCAGGCTGGTGGCAGGAAGCACATGATCTTTCATTGGATCCGGATAAAACAGGGTCGAAAAACAGCGTCCTTCCCAAATCGACCAGGGCTTTGTTATCATCAATTTTCCTGATCTTTAAATAATAATAAGGGTTTAGCAGACTTTCGTCGAATAAATTACCAGCCAGGTAATTAACAGAATGCTTAAAGGTTAAGGGTGCCGTCTCATAGTAAGTTTCTATTCCCAGCGACAACTGCAGGTCCAGTATCAGCCGGTAGAGTGGATTGATATAACCTTTCAAAAATTCCATCCGGTCAAAAGTTTCAAAATCCTCATTTTCATTCAGATAAGTCACAGCACCCCTGAACGTCTTTTCCAGTTTTTCCACCATTGAAGAATGTTTCTTTTTAGCCAACGGAAGATAGGGTTTTAAAGCTTCGAACACCGATTGCATGGAAATGGAAGCCTCTTTGATAGCATTATCCGTCATAGGGGTATCGAAACCTGTAACACCCAGGCTGAAAACCCTGATCAACTGAAACCTGGAAGCCTCAAAAATATAGCGGTCTGCCATTTCAATTGACTGCTGATAGGTTTTGAAATAATGAAAGTTATCGTTCAAGGCCTGAACCAGCTTGTTGATGGCGGCTTTTTCCCGGTAAGGATCTTCACCATAGATCAACTCTTCCAATACCTGCATACCTTCCGGCTCAAGAATACTTAAAGAAGGTGATTTTCGCTCGAGACTCTTTAATGGAGGGCCGTTGATGTAGTCTTTGATAAACTCAGGGTCAAAGTATTCGGCGAGAAATTCGATTTTTTTGTAGCTAACCCTCGACTGATCAAAAGACTTTTGCAAATCGGTGACAGCAGCAGTATTATCATCCAGTGAAAGGGCGATGATTTCAAGATTATGAATAGCCCGGCCAAAATCAGATATGCCTGCGTGATATTGAGATTTCACATAATTACCAGGACTGTCGGCAATCGCTTCCGGCCCTGATGAAAATGATGAAAATAAAATACAGGCCAGAAATATCAATATAGAAAATAGGATCAGGTAAGATTGTTTCATATAACTTGGTGAAATTAGAATAAGACCCGGTGATGGGGATCACCAGGTCTTGGCTGACTAACATAAATTGAGAGAGGTGAGAAAATTGGGATATCTACTTGATAATTAACCGCTGGACTTCCCCTGCACTTGTATTCAGGAAGTAAAATCCAGGAGTTAAATCAGATACATCAATACTTTGTTGTCCTCTGAACACTTTGATTCTTTGACCGGATTGATTATAAATTGCTGCATCCAGCACCCTGCTAAACTTTAATTCTTTTGCCACGGGATTAGGCCATACCTTTAATGCGGTCTTCTCATCCAGTACTACTTCTTCAATATCTTCGATAGCAGACACTGCAATATCCCAACCAGTGATCGCATATGTTAAAGAGTTATTGTATGGAAAAGGGTTGGCAGTGGAGGGGTGCTGGGAATTGACAAATAGTGTTTTACCATCGGGTGTTGCCTGAGCACCGGTAACCTCCGCTCCAACAGGTGTAACTGAAATTCTTGTAAGGTCTTCGATAGCTGGGTCTTCGATGGACATATCCAGCAGATATAATTCACATGACCTGTTCCTGATGCCTGCAGGAACCCTGCCATTTGAAGTACCATTTAAATCTTCACAAATTACCATGAAAGGCTTGCCGTCAATGACCATCACATTCAGGCCATCAGGGTTTGAAAGGTGCTTTTCAGGATATTGTGCAAATTCAGGAGATTCGGAGAAGAAGGGACCACCATTCAGAAAGGTAGTTACCAGACCTGTCGCCGGATCAAATTCCAATATTCTGCCATAATAATCATTAAATCCGCCTCTTTTTACAAATTCAATCACCTGATCATCGGGTTTGTCGACCATTTGGGGAAATCTCGATCTTACCGGTTCAAGCCAGTGGTAATCCAAAACGCCTCCGGCTGCAATACCTCTTTCAAACCTTGTGCCTAAACCATCCCTTCCGGTTTCTGACATGTAGATTTTACCATCGTAATTGGTGAGCCATTCCAGTCGGTTAAACATAGTACCTCCGGCTGCAAGCGCCCTTTCTGCAAAATGCAGCATGTTATCCAGTGACTTATTATCAATTTCTACCCATGGATCAAAGGGAGCTGTCAAAGCGTCATGTTTATAAACATATAATTTCCCTTTTGTAAAATCTCCGGGGGTTTCAGCTATGAATTTGGTGAAGAAACCTGGCGTAGCATCAGCGCCGAGATAAACTGTTTGGTTGTCAGACATGATGGTTCCCCCCTCAAATGGCTGCCTGCCCCAGTTATATTGTTTTCTGATGGCTTTTGCTTCCCGTGGGTCTATTTCAACCATATAATTAAAGTTTTGGTATCTTTCTATCACACTACCGTTAAAATCTCCGGGAATGTCGGTAATGATGGTAAAAGGATCCTGATTTCTTAAGCTGGAGATATCGTCATTGCTATTTCTAAACCACTCTTCGGCAGTCCAGATTCTGCCATCGACTAATGAGGTAATGCCACCGCAATTCATGCCCGTTTCACCTACAGTGTTTACAAAATCCACATTAAAGAATTTTCCCTGCCGGCCATCTGACAACGTTTGCTCTTTTATGATGATTTCGTCTGTAACAGGATCCCTTGCTACTTTGAACACGGTCATACCCCCTCCGTCACCGATACTGTCATTGGAATTAATTCTTTCATGATTAACTGAAACCCAGCCAAGATCATCTGATTCATCATCTAGCGTAAAACCAATGAAATCATGCCATTGTTTAGCCAATGCCTCTCCGGGTTCGTTGCCATAGGTGGCTGTTGTTTGCACTTTGTCGGATCCTCCTACAAATAATACCTGAAATTTTAAAGGTGATGGTGGCAGTACCACGGTTGTGGGCGTCCATGCAGTGTCGACCGACACATCAAAAAAGTACTGCCCATAGCTGTTTACATAAAAGGCCAGTACGAAAATCAACATAGCGTATGCTTTTTTCATCAGTTAAAGTTTTTTTGGTTTGAGTTAAAATTTGATATCCGAAATTAACGACTAAGTATTAACTCTGCTTGAACTGTCTTTTAACTCCTTGATAATAAAAAACCGACAATATTAACGCAATGTGAACTGGTAGAATGATTCTAAATGTTTGAACTGTAAGAATACGTTAAATCCTTTTTAAAAGCGGATAAATCACATTAAGGCATTCTTAATACAGCAGTATTTTACCCTTTTTATTTGCCTGATTATTAAGCAGTGACCGAAGGTAAAAATCGTAAAAATACAGCCCTGGCTTCGCTATTTCACCTCTTATATTGGTGCGGTCCCATTGAATAACCTGCTTACCCAAACTGTGATCGGTAAAATTCTGCTCTACCACCTTGACCAGTTCACCACGGGAGGAATAGATTAACAAAATTGCTGGCAGATCATCCGGCGCATTTTTATAGTTAAATTCAAAGTTGACCAAATCAGTCGCCGGATTAGGATAAACGATGACATTTTGCAATAACGTAAAATCCTCATCAACCACGGTAAATTCTATGGTAGCAGAAGCACGGTTATTAAAGTTGTCAGACGCCGCTACGGTCAGGGTATGCCATCCGGGAACCAGACCTGAGATACGATAGGATAAACTCCCTCTGGTAAAATCATCCAATGCTGATCGATAGAAACGATTGAGCAATATTTTTTCCTCACTTTTACCATCAAGGTAGGCCACAATGCCATTTTCCGGATCGGCACTGAGGTTAATACCGCTTTCATCCTTTAAACCTACCAGCACCTCGATATGCTCACCCACCAGGCCGCCATTTTCAAATTCTTCGAAATCAACAGACAGGCTAATTTCAGGCCCCTGATTGTCACTGCTGTTTGCATGGCCGGTATTTTGAATTTTGAGGTTGTCGTAACTGCCTAAGCCATCCCTGCCCGAAGTATTTTCATAGGCATACAACACCATTTTACCTTCTTTTATTCCTTCCCCTACTCCTCCGGGAATGGTAAAATTTATCTCAAACCTGCCGGATTTTATACTGACAGCACCCCTGACTAACAGATTTTCCCAGCTTTCATAAGTCATGGGTTCATTATTACCATTACCCATTGTGGTTAGTTGTGCCTTTTGGTCAAAAAGGGTAACATTCAGTATTCCATTAAAATCAGGCACAACCGATGAACCGTCATGTATTTCCCCTGTCATTTTTACCCTTGTAAATGATCGCAGTGTATCTACACCGGGATCGTCGTTAACCGCGGTAATGACAACCTCATATTGTGGATAAGCCAGTTGCATAGAAGGGTCACCCAATAAAACAAAGTTGCGGTTGACAATTCCAAAAGCACTCTTATTTTTTGTTATCCTTAAAATATCCCCAAGCCTGGGCTTTTCATTTTCACCATTGAAAGCACTTTCGTAAAACGCTTTGCTTACATCGAAATTGGTGTTGACAATAGCTGGTCTCGAATTGGTAAACACGGCAATGGCACCACCATCTTGTTGGAAAAGTGCTTTCTCAGCACCGGATTCCAGTTCCCGGTTATCGTGTCTGCCAAACTCACAGGTAGCTGTTATAATGACTGGTAATTTGCCTCCGTTTTCCCAGCTATCTATTGATTCAAGATCCAGTATACCCTCGTTGGTCAATTCGGTTTCACCACCATGACCGATAAAATCCAGTATCAACACGCCTTCGTTCACGTATTGATCTATTCTGTCCCTTACCCTGGGGGCCGATTTTCTCCCATTTCGATCTTCAATGGGATAAGAGTCAACAAATACTCTGTCTACCAGATAGCCGGGGCTACTGTTTTCCAGGGAAGTAGCGAGGTAATCGGATTGGTGTTGAAACTTATTGGCGTCTCCGTCGTCCGCCACAAATATTACCTTGTTGCGCCAGGCGCCATTGGCAGTTTCATTTTTGCCATAGGCAGTTTCATTTTTGCCATAGGCAATGAGTTTATCAACGACTATTTTAGCCTCTTGTGTTGTTTTAACAGGTAACCGTCCTACGCCAATATCGAGATCATGTTGTTGCCGGGAATAGGAATTGGTTTCACGCCAGTTTCCTTCTTCATCATCCATGAATGTAAAATAGTCATCGGAGGCATACGAAAAAACATTGTGCAGTGAGTTTCTGGACTGATAGGTGGGCACCACGCCCGTAACATTTTCATCATCAGATAAATAATCGTAAGAGGCATCACCAAACAATAACAAATATTTCAACCGGCCGGATTTGTTGTATAAATGTCTTACAAAGTCCCTGATAGCCGTAACATCTTTTTTGCCTGAGGAAAACTCGTGATACACCTTTTTCAAATCAACTACTTCAACCTGCAGATTATCATTGGAAGACCTGAAAGCAGCCAGTCTTTCGGCTTCGCTCAAAAATGTTGTCGTGGTGATTACAAGCAAGTCAGGTGCATTCAAGCCATGTAAATTTTGATTTGGAACTTTTCCGTTAAAAGCGGGAGATGGTAGGACAGAGGGGTCAAAGAGCACCATTTCCTTGAGTCGGTCAGTATAGGCTTTAATATTCCCTGTATCTGTAGTAACCGTAAATGGCATTTCGTGGATCAAATGAGGGTTTGAAATATCCCATACGCTCATAGTACCTTTCAAACCTGTAACCTGAAAACTAACCGCAGGGAATTTGAGGCTCTCAAACGATCTGAATATCAAAGGATGATCGGCTGCAACCAGTTTTCTTTGGTAGTTAAGCAGAAAATAGTCAAGATAACCGGCATCGCCACTTAAATCATCAAAGGATATTTCAAGGTTCGAACGCTCATTGTCCCCGAATATCATGGCGTCAAATTCCAATGTGCTTTCATTCTCTTTCGCCTGGTGACCAAAGGCATAAAATTCGACTTTTTCTGTTGTCATTTCTCCGATTCTGGTGCCATTCAGGTTAAAGCTGAACAAAGCTTCCCTTTTTGCAGTAGACATCACGGCTGCTTTGAGGGTAGCTTTTCCTTCCCGGTCGGCATTTGGAGTCGGTAACTCAAAGGAAATGCTTTGACCTTCTACCATTTCTTCACCATACCATTTTCTTCCGGAAGCAAGCAGGTTTTTAAGGGCCCTTTTATGAAAAACATAATCATTAAAATAGGTGATCACGGCGTTGGTTTCGTCAGGAATGTTGGCAGCCGGCTCTATTCTCGACCCGGGCTCCCGGTCGATGGTAAGATAATAATAGTTAAACCGGTCGTAAAGGTGGGGGTCTGCAGTTATGATTTGATATGCCATATCAAACTTTATATCTCCGGGGCCTTCTGCGTAAAAAAGCAGATAGTCTCCCTCATCAAAACTACCATCTTCTTCACCACTAACAAAAATAGCATTTTCTGTCAGGTCCTGTGCCCTGGAGGTATCGTTGGCCTGTGGCAACATGGCGCCCCCGTTGCCAAAGATTTTAATAAGCCTGGGATCGATGTCTTCGATTTCTACACCAATTTGCTGCATTTGGTTGTAGTCAATTTTATAGACGCCTCTTTCCGATACCTTGAATTGGAACCAATTACCTTTTGATAATACAGAGGTATTCATAGATTGCTGCCCGTAAAGCACAAACGGTATCAGGGCAAAAATCAAAATCACAGGTCTTTTCATGAAGCAAGCCCTCGCGGATATAGCTTAAGAGATTTTCAAACGATTATCTAAGATAAATAGCAGATGATGCAGGGAAGACTAAAAATGATCAAATAAAAATTAATTTTTAATGAAATTAATGTTAAAAAAAAGCCAGTTCAAAACCGGCCCTTTTTATCAGATGCAGGTTGTAATTAATGTTTTGTTTTCTTTGCTATCTGCTTTCTTCTGTATTCCGGATTGTAGTAATACTTTATCTTTTTCTTTTCATCGCCAGCGGTATATTTACCTTCTTTTACCACTACTTTCTTTTTTCCATAATACCCGCTATTGTAAGTCACCGGCGTACAGGCAATAGACCAAATTCCAAAGATCAAAAACACGATTAATCTTTTCATCATAGTAGTTGTTTGGTGTAGGAGTATATACCGGAATATTATAATTAGGTAACCCTTCAATATCCTCATATTCATATGATAGGATAGATAATAAATTCATTGATATTAAAAAAATACAATTTACTAGAAGCAAAGTTCTATCTGTTTCCGGTCTGATTTACTTGCACGTTGAAACACATAATTTTTTAAAAATCTAACTATCACTTCAATGATATAATCATAATCAATTGATTTTAAATATTTTATAAAATTGTGGATAAATATTGTGGATAACTTCTTCTTAAAAGTTAAATATTATCGATTAAATTTTTCTATATTGCCCTGTTGGTTACTTTAAAATTATTGGAATAATTAATACTCAGACATTTAATATTAGGGGTATATATCGCCTTGAATTCTTATGAAAAAATTTAAAGTCGGTGACAAGGTACAACTGATTTCGGGAAGCGATGAAATGACGGTCTGCGCTGTATTTGGCCTAAGATTAGTGGAGTGTGAATGGACTGGTAAGGAAGGTAAAGTTTACCGGAATTCATTCAGACCCGAATACCTCGATTTGTATGACGTTGAAGCATCTCAAAATCCTGAGCGGGACGTGACTAAAAAAGAAATACATAAAAATTAGCCATAACACCCTGGCTTCGTTTTTTCAATCAGGCAAAAGTTCGTCAAAATCGATTTTTGCATTTCTTAATACCCTGCTGCCTGTCCGTCCTTTCTGGACTCTGAGGCGCCAAAATAAACACCCTTCTCCTCATCCCACATAATGGCCTGATAACCACCATAAGCACCGTTGGCCCAGCTAACTTTGTGTCCTTTGCGCATCAGCCCCCTGATCACTTCATAGTCAAAACCATCTTCCAGATAAAGTGTTCCACCATTGGTCATTTTTTCACCCGTGGGTTGGGATGAGCCCAGATGCTGCATTCTCGGTGCATCTCCGGCCTCCTGCAGATTCATGCCAAAATCAATGATGTTTACAATCACCTGAACATGTCCCTGTGGCTGCATAGCCCCGCCCATTAACCCGAAGCTTATCCAGGGTTTTCCATCTTTGGTGATAAACGCCGGAATAATGGTATGAAACGGCCTTTTGTTGGGTTCATACACATTGAAGTGACCTTCTTCCAACGCAAACAACTCTCCCCGGTCCTGCAATATAAAGCCCAGGCCTGTAGGGGTCATACCTGATCCCATACCACGGAAGTTGCTCTGGATCAGTGAAACCATATTCCCGTCCTTATCAGCGACAGTCATATAGATGGTATCCCCGTCTCTGAGGTTTCCGGCAGGATAACTTCTACCGGCCCGGCTGAGGTTAATCAATTTGCTTCTTTCCCTGGCATATTCCTTTGAAATCAGCCTGGCTACAGGCACCTGATTAAAATCCATGTCTGCATAAAACCTGGCTCTGTCTTCATAAGCCAGTTTTTTGGCTTCCGTAAATGCGTGGATATACTCCGTACTTCCAAACCCCATGGATTCGATATCAAAGCCCTCCAAGATATTCAACATCTGCAGGGCGGCAATTCCCTGGCCGTTTGGTGGCAATTCCCAAACGTCATAACCCCGGTAATTGGCGCTAACCGGCTCTACCCATTCCGATTTATGGTTTACCAGATCTTCATAAGATAAAAAACCTCCCTGTTCCTTCATATACCTGGCAATGGTCCTGGCAATTTCACCTGCATAAAACTCATCCCTGCCACCTTTCGCAATTTTTTCAAGCGTTGTTGCTAAATAAGGGTTTTTAAAAATTTCGCCTTTTTCGGGTGCATGGCCATCAGGCATAAATGTTTCTTTAAAACCATCAAATTTCGAAAGAAAACCTGCGCTTCGCTGTATATAATAGGCAATCAACTCACTCACCGGAAAACCGTTATTGGCATAATCAATGGTTGGCTTTAAAATATCGGCCATGGACATGGAGCCAAATTTATTGTGCATTTCATACCAACCATCCACACATCCGGGAACAGATACCGGCAGTGGGCCATGAGAGGGAATTTTTTCCATTTTGTTTTTGACAAAATAATCCAGCTTCAAGGCGCCCGGCGACCGGCCACTGGCGTTGAGTCCGTACAGTTTTTGTGTTTTGGCATCCCAGATGATGGCAAACAGGTCTCCTCCGATACCGTTTCCGGTCGGTTCTACCAATCCAAGCATAGCATTTGCAGCAATAGCCGCGTCAATGGCATTGCCGCCACTTTTTAGCATGTCCAGTCCCACCTGGGTGGCAAGGGGCTGGCTCGTAGCAACCATTCCGTGTTGGGCAATTACTTCAGAGCGCGTGGCAAACTGCTTACCGGTAACACGGTCCTGCGCGGAAAGGATGGTAACGGAAAGCAGGAGGCAGGGGAGTAAGGTCAGGATTTTCATGTCGATTAGTTTAAGAGGAAATAAAACGATATTTTCAGATAATTTTTTCAATAACAGCCTAATATTGATATTTGTTTCCCCAAAAAGCCTTTAGCCGTTTTCTTAGTTCATTTTCCCTGGCATTGGCTCCCGGATCATACAGTTTGGTGCCTTTGATCTCCTCAGGAAGGAATTCCATATCAACAAAATTTCCCGGGTGATCATGGGCATATTTGTATCCGGCTCCGTAGCCTTCCTGTTTCATCAATTTTGTCGGGGCATTTCTGATGGGTAGTGGTACGCCCAAATCCCCCATTTCCCGTACCAGGGATTTAGCGGACTTGATGGCTTTATAGCTGGCATTACTTTTAGGAGAGCTTGCCAGATACGTAGTACATTGCGACAAAATAATTTCCGCTTCAGGATACCCGATCATGTTAACCGCCTGAAAAGTACTGGTAGCCAACACAAGGGCCGTAGGGTTGGCATTGCCAATATCCTCCGAGGCTAAGATAACCAGCCTGCGGGCGATAAACTTTACGTCTTCCCCACCTTCGATCATCCTGGCAAGCCAGTATACCGCCGCGTTGGGATCGCTGCCCCTGATTGATTTGATAAACGCGGAGATGATGTCGTAATGCTGCTCGCCACTTTTGTCATAAATGACCACGCGCTGCTGGGCAATCTGTTTCACATTGTCATTGGTAATCACCACCTGGTTACCCGGAAGTGCGTCTACCACCAATTCCAGCAAATTCAATAATTTCCTGGCGTCACCACCCGAAATATTCAGCAACGCTTCATGCGCTTTGATCAACACTTTTTTAGATTGCAGTTTTTCATCTAACCTAAGGGCCCTGTCTACCAGCTTCAACAAGTCTTCTTCCCTTAATGCTTTCAGCGTATACACCTGACACCGGGAAAGGAGCGCGGAGATCACTTCAAAAGAAGGGTTTTCGGTAGTGGCGCCTATGAGCGTAATAATCCCTTTCTCTACCGCGCCCAGTAGGGCATCCTGTTGTGATTTACTAAACCGGTGGATTTCGTCGATGAAAAGAATGGTTTTCGGGTATCCTTTGGCCTTTTCGATGACTGTTCTTACTTCCTTTACCCCTGAACTAACCGCACTAAGGGTAAAAAAAGCAGCATTTATCTGATTGGCAATAATGTTTGCCAAGGTAGTTTTACCTACCCCGGGAGGCCCCCAGAGAATCATAGAAGGGATCACACCTACCTTCACTGCTCTTCTCAACACCCCGTTTTCACCGACCAGGTGCTCCTGTCCTACTACGTCTTCCAGCTTAACGGGCCTCAGCCGTTCTGCCAAAGGATGATTGATATTAAACATAACAGAAAATTAAAAAAAAAACACCAGCAATTATAAGGAATGGGATTTTATCATGGTCATCTATCTATCCTGACTTTGATTCATGAATATTATTCATCCCTGTTATGGTTTTTACAAGCCAGCAATTATTAGTTTTGCGCCATGTCAAAAGAATTGCGTGTACATTTGGCCCTGGTCACTGCTGGCCTGATCTACGGGGCAAATTATGTGATTGCCAAAGCCGTTATGCCCGATTACATCCGGCCTTTTGGACTCATTGCATTAAGAGTATTTATTGCAGGACTGCTTTTCTGGATTTTGCAGGGACTATTCATCAAAGAAAAAATAACCCATACCCGAGATTACAGGAAATTTCTCGTGGTAGCGGTTTTTGGCGCAGGTGTTAATATGCTGACTTTTTTTCAGGGCCTTAATTACACCAGCGCTATCAATGCCTCCATCATTATGACGCTGGTACCAATTATTGTTTTGATAGCCTCTTACTTTATTTTGAAAGAAAGGATTACCAAATTAAAGTTAGGCGGCATTATTCTCGGGGGTATGGGCGCGGTTCTTTTGATTACCTCCAGGGGAATTTCTTATGAAAATACCCGGTTTATCGGTGATGTGCTGGTGATACTCAACAGCATTTTTTATGGCATTTACCTGGTGATTGTAAAACCACTGATGCTTAAATACCATCCTGTGACTGTCATAAAATGGGTGTTTACTTTTGGTTTCTTTTTGGTTTTGCCGTTTGGATTTTCCGATCTCTTTCACATTCCATGGTCAAACATGCCGCTAAATATTTGGATTGGTATCATTTACGTAATAGTGGGCACCACTTTCTGCACTTATTTGCTCAATGCATGGGCTTTGAAACATACCAGCCCTTCAGTAGCAGGTGCTTATGTGTATTTGCAGCCGGTGTTCGCTACCTTTATCGCGGTTGTTTTTGTCAGTGAAACCCTGGATTGGCAGCAGTTGTTATTTTCTTTGTTGATTTTCGCCGGCGTTTATCTGGTTAGCAAAAAGTAAAGGTCCTTTGATTTTGAGTTAAAAGTTTTTCTGATTGTTTAAAATACCTAAAGCGTCTGCAGCTTCTTTCAGCCTGTCCGTGGCAATTATATCTACCCCCTTGTCTATCAAATCCCGATACAGGTAGTCACCGCGTATTACCGCCCTCCGGTCCAGGTTGCCAAAAGTACCTAAAATGCAAAAAATACCCTGGTCATGAAGCATTTTGTAATGATCCCGGGCCAACAGCCTGATCCCTGTAAAGGCAATTACGTTTTTGGCGGGAATACCCGCTTTCTTTACCCTTTCAAATTCGTCTTTATTTCTGATAGTAACCGATATCATCAAAGAGGGATTGAGCCGGTGCACTTTTACCGCGTTTTCCACGGTGTACACAATTATACTCACATGGCTTTCGGCTCCGGTTTGTTCAATCAGGCGGATCACTTTTTCAAAGTCAACACCTCTTTTAACATCAACGCTGACCAGGGCTCCTTTTTCTTTTGCCCACTGCAATACTTCTGCTAAGGTCGGTACATTAAAATCCGTGATGTTTCCTTCATTGTCTTTCAACCTGAGGTTTTTTATCTCGGCAAGTGTCATCCCATCCACATAGCCCGTTCCATTGGTAGTTCTGTCGACTTTGTCATCGTGCATCAGCACCAAATGTCCGTCTTTGGTCGTGTTTACATCAAATTCTATCAATGCCTTTGTGTAAGAAAGTGTGTTATCGAAGGTTTCTATACAATTCTCAGGGAAACCGGGATACGGCCCTCCGCGGTGGGCGCTAATCATGGGAGCAAGGCCTGGTTCCCATTTGAAAACTTCCCTGGCATCAAGGTTGGCACGGTTTCCGGAACCCTGCGAATTTTCATTTTGACAGCTTAAGGAGAAAGTCAAAAATATAAGGCAGAAATACTTGAAGATATGACTCATGGAGATGTTTTGAAAAGTGGCGTTTGCTTTATGGCAAAGTAATAAATAATCAGGCTTATTTTTTCTGCTTTGTCAGTCATTTTTTGTCCGGAAGTGATCGCAAAATTGTCCGTTTTTAATACAAAATATTCTCTATACTTTCCCTGAATTAGTTGTAAATATTTGATTATAAGTAATTTATAAAAAATGGCATACCAATTGGCTAAAAAAAGTCATAAGGTCAAAACTCAAAATAAATACAACAATGAAAACAATCAGTGTCACCACCAAAAAGGTTACAATTATTGTCGGCGTTATAATGGCAATATTAATTTTGCTGGTCTTTAATGCCAGCGCAGAGCCTGAAAATGATTTAAGATATAAGTCAGGAGTTGTCAAAATTCAGCAGGCCGTCAATGACCTGGCTATGCAAACTGAATTGGATTGTGAACAACTCAATCACAAAAAGGTACTCAAATTTTTTGATGACAATGAAAACCTTCTGTATGAATCAGAAGTCAATATGGATAAGGTAATCAATGATGAAAAGCTTATAAAATTGCTTCATCAAAGTGATTTGGTAGTCAATTTAGATCATACATCTTTCTATAGATTCAACAAGTAGCACTTTCTAAATCATCAGTGAATAAAAGGAGATTAATTCTCCTTTTATTTAATAGGGTAACAATGCCAGCACCACCAATACCAGCAACACAACGCCGGAAACGGTTATGATCCGTATATTTCTCTTAAAAGGTATTAACAAAAAAATAGAACCGGTAAATAATAGTCCGGTCAATTTAATATACATCTTGCGTTCATGATTTTCAAACCACTGCCAGAAGATGATCTGATCAAAAACCAGTACCACAAGACCAACCAGCACCGACCAGGTAATATATAAAATCCATTGATTTTTCTTACCCAACACCTGTTGATAAGACGCCTGTAACTGATCGTAATTATATTGTAGCAGATCGTATTTTCGCTTAAGATAATTAAAGTTATTCCGTTCAAAGATTAAATCCTTGCCGGTATCGTTCTTGATCCTTTCAATTTCTGAGACATACTTTTCTATGTCAGATTTATGGGCTGATTTATCAATTTGCTTCTGATGGCGAATTTGAAGGTCTTCTATGATGATGCGCACGACATTGATAAATTCGTCGTGGCCATGAATCCATTTGTCCAGACTCGATGAGTCAGCCGCGTGATTATGGCCGCTTATTTCAATTTTCTCCAAATCTTTTTTGTAGTGAACATCTTTTGGCAGAAAATTGCCGATCAACATCAGGGTTTCCTTTTTGGTGGCATTAAACAGATTATGGTCCCCGTAATTTAATTTCTTGAGCCTTCTAAGTATCTCTTCGAATTTTTCAATAGCTTCTAGCATGCCATAAATATAAGCAATAGGGATTCTTAAATCATGACAAAAATCTTTGAAATCATGCATATTCTGGCTATATTTAAGATTAGGTTTTGTTTTAAGGCAACAATTATTTTGAAAATGCCTTGGTTTTAACGCAATAAACAGCCTAAGAATAAGTTAAATAAGGTGTGTGAAATTAAAATGTTAGTAGTATGACGATTCTTGAAAAAACTAGCCTGCTTAACTCTATAATCAGGGAAAAACAGAAGTTAATAGATGACTACGATAACGTAGAAGCCCATTACAAAAGCCTTTACGGATATACTAACCGGGAAAAGTATATCAAGGAAATGGAATTCTATAATTTCATCATTTCCAAATGGGATGAGTACAAGTTTAATACCGAAAAGAAGCATCTCCACCTAAACTAAATACTTCTATATTCAGGTACCATTACCTCCGCATGCCTCCAAAGGTGAAGGTAAAGTTTTCCCTTGCAGGAGAAAGCCCGCCAATGGTTCTGTCAAAAGCATGCCCATAGTCTATGCCTATCATGCCCATTCCCGGAAGATTGATCCTTACCCCGATACCGGCTGCTTTAAACAATTGATTAGGATTGTAGTCTTCATAATTATTCCAGGTATTACCGGCTTCCATGAAACCGAGTACATAAATCAGGGGATTTCCCAGGTTGATAGGATAGCGTAATTCAAAAGTGAATTTGTTAAAAACCACGCCGCCACTGAATCCGGAAACCGGGTCTGTTGGAACCAGCGAATTTTCATCATAACCGCGCAGTCCGATAGGTTGGGAGCCTATCAAAAAGTCACCGGTCGTTCCCATCCCACTTCCACCCAAAAAGTACCTTTCAAAAGGACCGATGCCCAAATCCTCAGAATATGATCCTAAAAAGCCCATGCTGGCTTTGGCATGAAAGACCAAATCGCCAACAACAGGCGTATAAAAAGCCACGTCAAAATCCCATTTATGATATTCCACAAACCTGTACTTCTCTTCGTTAGGTGCATTTTCGTAGTTTCTGTCATTGAACAGGGAATAGGGAGGAGTTAAACTCAATTTCAATGACAACGAAGACCCGGATCTGGGGTAAAACGGATTATCCACGTTATACCGCGACAGGGTTGTATTAAAGGTAAGCCCATGCGAATCACCATTGCTGATGCCCAAACTATTAGTATTGTTATAATCATCAAAATTATAGTAAGAGTAGGTGACCGAATGCTGAAGTTGAAAGTAATCATCAGGCCATCTGAGGCGCCTGCCCAGGCCCACCGTAGCACTGTACAATTTCAGTTTTCCGAAATTATCCAGCTCGGGGTTGTATTGCTCGTTAACCACATGCGTGAGATTCAATGAAAAGGCATTGTGTTTTTTTCCCCCAAACCATGGCTCCGAAAAACTAAGCGAGTAATTCTGAAAAGTTGATCCATTACTTTGTGCAGTGATCTGAAGCTTTTGACCATCCCCCAGGGGCAAGCCGTTCCAATCTTTGAAACTAAAAAACTTGCTGGCCGAAAAGTTATTCAAGGTAACCCCCAATGTGCCGAAAAACCGTGAGTTTCCCCCCAAACCGGCTGACAACTGGAATTCCGTCCCTGACTGCTCCTCTACAAAATACGACAGATCCACTGTACCTTCCGTACCGTTCAACAACGGTTTAACATCAATAGTTTCCGGGTTAAAATACCCCAATGCAGCCAGTTCGCGTGTTGTTCTTACCAAGTCTTCCCTGCTGAACTTCTGCCCCGGCAAAGTCCTTAACTCCCGCCTGATCACATGGTCACTGGTTTGTTCATTGCCCTTGATATGTATTTGGTTGATGGTAAACTGTGAACCTTCATGAATACGTATTTCTACGTCCACCGAATCACCTTCCACCAGGGCTTCAACCGGATTGATATTGAACATGAGACAACCATCGTCGAGATACAAAGAGCTGACATCCCTGCCTGCAGGATTGTGGTTGAGTTTTTGGCTTAATTGCTCAAAAGCGTATACATCTCCCTTTTCAATACCCAGAATAGCTGATAAAGTGGCATCGGTATATTTGTAATTTCCCTCCCAGGAAATGCTTCTGAAGTAAAACCGCCTGCCTTCTTCCATCTTAAAACAGATGATGGCCGACTTTTTGTTTACCTGAATAATGGTATCGGCCAAAATAGCGGCATTTCGATATCCCTGCTGATTGTAAAACGCCAGGACACTTTTTTTATCTTCCTCGAGGGAGATGCTTTTTAATTTGGAATTTCCAAAAATATTGAAATTGAAGCCATCGTGGATAAATTGTTTGAATCCTTTTTTACCACTGCCGGAAGGTAAGGGGTCGAAGCCGGCGGCAAGGATGTTTTCCCGAAAGCCGAAGTTCCGGGAAAACGGGCCGAATCTGACCTTTTCTTTGGTATTGGGCATCTGCCGTCTGAGTTTACCATCAGAAAACCTGTCATTTCCAGCAAAGAATATTCTTGAGACTTTAACCCGGTTTTTTCTTTTGATATCAAAATTAAGGACAGCGGCATTCGATGGATTTTCACTGATAACCCTGCCGGATTTGACTTCAACATTCAGAAATCCCTTTTCCATGAAAAATCTTTTAATCGTGAGTTCAGCATTTTTGATAATAGAGGGTGTGATGATCCTCCCAATTATCAGGTCAATTTTATCCTTTAAAGTGTTCTGCTGAGATCTCGAAATACCTGTAAAGGTCACTTTGGATAGCCTGGGAAGTTCCTTGATTTCTATCACCAATGACGCCTTGTCAGCTTCAATACCGGTCGCATAGATACTTACATTTTCCATGATCTTTTGATTCCACAGCTTGTTTATGGCCGTGGTTATCCTGTCGCCCGGTATTTTGATCCTGTCGCCCTCCTTCAGGCCTGAAAGCGATATTAATGCATTATGATCCAGGTATTTTGCTCCCGAAACCTTGATTTCAGTGATGTTATATATTTTTGGGCTGCTATAATTTATCTCTTTTATGTCTTTTTTCTGCTGACCATCATACCGTATTTGACCTGCTGCTGAAATGGCGGAAACAACAAATAATAGCTTTGAAATCAAAAAGCACCTGCCATATACCCAAGTTTTACCCATCCTGTTTTTATTAATCCTTCATATGTTTTTAGTATCTCCATAATGCTGTGTCGCGAGAAACAGTTGTCTTAATCATTCATATATTTTCAACTTATTGGTTATTTTAGCGGCCATTAAAAGCAAACATGGGCTTACAGGACTCTTTAATTGTAGGAGGTGCCGGATTACTGGCCGGATTTATCAATACCCTGGCCGGGGGTGGTTCTTTAATCACCCTGCCACTGCTGATTTTTTTAGGGTTACCACCAAATGTTGCCAATGGCACCAACCGGCTGGCCATCCTGCTGGGAACGTTCTCCGCCGCCACCGGATTCAGGAGCAAAGGTGTTTTCGTCTTTCCATACAGTCTTTGGCTGGGTCTTTCCGCAGTTATGGGAGCGGTCATCGGGGCAAAGGTTTCCATTGATCTGAAAGGGGAAACTTTTAACCGGATTCTGGCTGTTGTCATGATTTTGGTGGTATTGAATATCGTATTTAACCCATTGAAAAAAATTACCGCCAAAACTGAAAATCTATCTACAGGCAAGCAATGGGCAGGAATTGTTGCCTTCTTTTTTGTGGGCATTTACGGTGGGTTTATACAGGCCGGGGTGGGCTTTATTATAATAGCCACCCTCACCACCATCAACGGCTTTGACCTGGTAAAAACCAATAGCATCAAGGCGATGGTCATTTTTATTTATACCATCGCGGCATTTTCCGTATTTGTCTTAGATCAGAAAGTAAACTGGTGGGTAGGGTTCACTTTAGCTGCCGGAAATGTAAGTGGGGCCTGGATTGCCAGCAGATGGTCAGTAGGCAGGGGGCAACATTTTATCAAACCCATTCTGCTGGTGATGGTCACTGCCATGGCGATCAGGCTCTGGTTTTTTTAGTGAAAAGCCCTGTAAATTTTTTGCTTCCCACCAGTAACCTTTTATGGGAAAGACAGTATTCGATTTATCATCCGGTTGTTTTACCGGCTAAAGGTTGAATTACTTTCCACCAAAGCTTACGGTTATGAAAAATCGAAAAATAATCCTGCTTGTCATTGTAGTCCTGGCCTTATTTTCATTTCACAATGCTCAAAAAAAGTTTTACATTTTGGTGAAAACAAAAATTCAATCATATCAAATGGGTGAGACCTATTCAAGGCTCACCGGACTGAAACCAAAAAAACAGCACGGCGCTTACCCTGTGGCTGATAAAAACGACAAAAACGTACAACTTATTTATTTCAGGCTGGAGTAAGCATATGGTGCTTCCTTCCTTGTAGGCCAAAGAGGCGCAGTAAATAGCACAAGCGTTTCGTGGCTATTGCACAACTTGAGAATTTAGCTGTATTTTCATTGTATTGGGCAAAACCTCTGTGCCTCTTAGTGCCTTGGTGCCTCCGTGGTGAAAAATGGTGAACCACAAAGACACAAAGGCACTAAGAGACACAAAGAATTTTGTCCAAAACGTTGCGCAAAACCCACGGAACACTTGCGCCATGCTTCGAACTAATGTACGATGCCTTAAACACCTGATTTTCTAATAAATCAAGATCGATTGGTTTCACTATCGATTGGTTTCACTAAAACGCGTACTGGTTTTAAAGCCTTTATTTGATACCTGCGTTGGCGTAGCAACGTTTTTTTTCACGATCGACAAATTCACCGGCTGCAATTTTCCCCTTAACTGAATAGCTCCTATTTCCTTGAAAATAAACATGTTGCAGACTTTCAGGCGATCTATCAGTTCCTGCGATATCAACAGGTTGGAGTTAAATCTTTTGCACGCATCCTGAATGCGGGAGGTTGTATTAAGCACATCACCCGAAAATATGATATCTTTTTTAATAGTTCCTACCTCACCTACCGTTACTTCACCACAATGTAGTCCGGCCTTGTATCCGGGAACGAGACCATATTGCTCCATATATTTAGTAGAAAGCATTTCAATAGTCTCTTGAATATCAAAAAAACATTGCAGGCAATGGGCATGGCGTAAGCCTTGCTCCATCTTCCAGGAAACTACTATTTCGTCGCCTACATATTGATAAATCTCACCATAGTTCTTCATAATTGGTTTTGTAATATCCTGAAAAAATGAGCGCAGCAATTCAAAATAACGGATGTTTCCTAATTCCTCGGCAATGGCGGTGGAAGAAGTGATATCGAGGAACATGAATATTCTTTCTTCCTGCTTTGGTTTATGATATTTGCCTTTTAACAAATTCCACAAAACCCCTTGCCCGTATTTATCATTTATTTGCAAAACAATTAAGGTAAGCGAAGAGAGGATAGTCCAGTTGAGTAATATACTCAAATAAGCAGGGCCTGTGTAGAAAAGCCAGACTTTTTTCAAAAGCATTGGACCATTTAAAGTAAGATCTGTGCTCAGGAAATTGTAAAATATTAACGCAGGCAGGCTCACCAGCGTAATAATAATAACAAAGATGATGGTATTAAAAAGCAATGAGAACCACAAAGGTTTACTCTTAAAACGATCTTTGAGATAAAAAACAATAAAAGGCGCCGCCAGCAAACTGGCTATAAATACAGCAAACAAAGTAGTAAGAGCAGTTGTAGCCCCGCTGTAATTCTCAATTCCGGAGAATTTTAATTCTGACTGAAATAAATACTCTTGAAGTACAATGAGCATCGAAATAACCAGCCATGAAAGTGCAATATAAAAAACCTGGCTGATTTTGATTTTAACAGCGTTGGATAATGGCATACGGAATTGATTTTATCCTATAATATACGTAATTATAGCAAAAGGTTTATTGGTGTGGCAAGTTGCCATAAAAAAGTAGTATGAAATTAAGGTATATTGGCTTATTTACGCTCTTATCGATCATTACTTCTTGTCAGCAATCCCCTGATTTTGATGTCATTATCAAAGGAGGAACCATTTACGACGGAACGGGCAGTCAGCCATTTATCGGCGACATAGCCATTAAGGGTGATACAATCGCCGCCATCGGAAACCTCAAGGAGTTTACCGGGCATGAGGAATGGTACGCTAAGGGGTTGGCAGTTTCACCGGGATTTATTAACATGTTGAGCTGGGCTACGGAAACATTAATGGTTGACGGCCGATCGGAAAGCTATATCCGCCAGGGTGTTACGTTGGAGGTATTTGGTGAAGGGTGGTCGATGGGCCCTTTGAATGAGCAGATGAAGAAAGAAGTTGCCCGCGGGCAAAATGACTACACTTTTGATATTACTTGGACTTCATTGGGCGAATACCTCACGCACCTTGAAGAAAAAGGTGTATCCACCAATGTCGCATCATTTGTGGGGGCAACCACCATAAGGATTCATGTTTTAGGTTATGATAACCGGCAGGCCAGCCGGGAAGAGTTGGAAGAAATGAAAAAACTTGTTGCGGAGGCCATGGAAGAAGGGGCTATGGGTTTGGGGTCCTCTCTGATTTATGCACCTGCATTTTATGCCTCTACGGAAGAATTAATTGCTTTATGTGAGGTCGTTGCATCTTACGGCGGTATGTATATTTCGCACCTGCGCAGCGAGGGCAACCATTGATGGAGGCAGTAGATGAATTTCTGTTAATCGCCAGGAAAGCCAAAATTCCAGCCGAAATTTATCATTTGAAAGCAGGCGGGGAAAAAAACTGGTGGAAAATGGACAGTGTAATTGCCAAAATTGAAGGAGCACAAAGGGACGGTTTAAAGATAACGGCCAATATGTATACTTATACCGCCGGTGCTACGGGATTAGATGCGGCCATGCCACCATGGGTACAGGAAGGAGGCCACGCTGCCTGGGTAGCAAGGTTAAAAGACCCTGACATTCGCCGCCAGGTGATTAAGGAGATCAAAACGGATGCCACTGACTGGGAAAATCTCTATTACGCAGCAGGTACGCCTGAAAAAGTTATTCTTGTAGGGTTCAAAAATGATTCTCTGAAATATTTGACCGGAAAATCCGTAGCCGAGGTCGCTGTTATGCACGGGAAGTCGCCGGAAGAAACGATGATAGATCTTGTCATCAATGACGACAGCCGGGTAGAAACGGTTTACTTTCTGATGTCAGAAAAAAATATTGCCAGACAAATCGGTATGCCGTGGGTAAGTTTTGGCTCCGATGCTGGTTCCATGAGTCCACAAGGTTTTTTTCTAAAGCAAAATCCACACCCAAGGGCTTATGGAAATTTTGCCAGGTTGCTTGGAAGATATGTCAGAGAAAAAAATTTAATCAGTCTTGAAGAAGCAGTCAGAAGGTTGACCTCATTGCCCGCAGAAAATCTCAAAATAAAAAAAAGAGGGCTTCTCAAAGTGGGCAATTACGCTGATGTGGTTGTTTTTAACCCTGAAACTATTACTGATTTAGCTACCTTTAACACGCCGCACCAGTTAGCAGTAGGTGTTGTCCACGTTTTTGTAAATGGCGAACAAGTGCTGAAAGACGGTATACATACAGGAGCAACCCCCGGTCGCGTAGTATGGGGGCCGGGATGGGTGATGGGTAATTAAAAATTGACAATGGATAATTGTCAATTTTTTTTAATCGGTTTACTCTATAACATTATCAATTCAACAATTGTCAATTGCCCAAAACAAGCTTTTGGCTGTATTTACCATGGTTAGTTTCCAGCAGGAGAAAATAAATGCCCTGGCCCTGACTGGTAAAATCGAAGGCTACGGAATTGTTTCCAGCCATTTTCCGGCCCAGATACCGGGCTTCTACAACCTTTCCAGTCGCGTCGATTAATTTAAAATGGACAACATCTGATTCGGGCAGGAAATAATTAACGGTAGCAGGGCCCAGTGACGGATTAGGGAAGGAGATAAAGGAAAGTCCCTGGGTGTTCGCCTCGTCCTCAATGCCAACCGGCCCGATATTCGGTTTTTCCTGTTGGATAAAGAGGTTATCTATTAGCCAGCCCCACCCTACAGTGACGGGGTCTGAAAACAATCTGAATCTGAAAATGACCGTATCATTCGGGTTAAACTTATCCAGCAAATCAATATCATGCGCAAAAAACAAACCAGGATCACCATCATTGTCAGTATCATTTTGATAACGGTTCAACCAAAGGGAGCTCAGGCTGGCATCATAACCATCGGCAATTGGAATCCAGTTTAATCCATCCTTCGTTCCTTCTACCACCACATAATCATAAAATTCCCGTTCCGGAAATACCGCACCTGTCTCCCCGGTTTCTATGATCGCTACATCATCATATTGAAATCTGGCATTTTCCTGCGCTATGACAATAGGTACATTAAGTTGATAAATGTATTGGGTATTGGCATCATAGTCGTGCGGGCTGTTAATCGCTGCGTTGAAGAATCCATCGGCTGTGCCAATGTTGAATCCATTCCCTGTAAAGTCGCTGTCATTGCCATCATTAAAATCGTTGCCGTAAGAAGTTGCCGGAGGCTCTATGGCGGAAAGTTGCAGGGATTTTTCATTAGATAAATAGGCTTTCCCGCTTAAAAATGATCGGGCGATCACAGAAACCGTACCATTCGCAGGCAGGTTGTCCACCGTAAAAATCACATTGTCCACCGCTGTTGCACCGATGCTTCCCACCCTTTCATCATCGATGAGTATCTGTGTCGAATCGTAGGGTGACCGAAGGGATACATCCACATTCAGCTTGCCTAAGGCGTTAAATCCGGTGTTTTCAATAAAAGGCACAAAAGTAACAGCCGGAAGGTCCGGTATGGTGGTGGTCCAGATACCTCTGCCGTGGGTGGCGATTACCACCTGGTCGTCCTGTACTTTCATGTCCCATACCGAAGTGCCAGGTAAATTATCATTCAATAAATTCCAGGTCCCGCCATTATCCTTGGATTCTACAATGCCAATATCCGTACCTACCCAGATTGTATTGGTTTCATGGGGCAAAACCAACAGGGAATAGACAGCCACATCCGGAAATCCTTTGCTACTCTCATCTCCTCCGTCAAACCCAGTAATATCTTCCCAGGTTTGCCCCAGGTCAGTGGTTTTTATCACCTTTGGGGCGTCGGCAATCGAAAACAAGGCATAAGCGGTAGAATCCTCTTCGGGGTGCGTAGCCAGACCGGAAAGCAACCCGATCGGTGCGTTGTTAAGATTATTGGTGACACTAAACGAGATACCTCCATCAATGGACACATGCAATCTGTTAACCGAAGTCATGCCCGTTCCTGCCCACACAATCCTGTTATTGGCGATGGATACCTTAACATCTGAGGTAGATCTAAGATTAAAATTATTAGTTAACGGGGTAACCTCCCATCTTCCTCCGAAATCATCAGAAACCCAGACACCTGTTGCCCCGATAGCATAAAGCACATCGGGATTACTTTTGGAATTGGCGATTTTGGTGATAAAAGGGGCATTTCCAGCCCCTACATCCGTCATTCCCGAAGTAGCTACCACCCAGCTAAGACCACCATCGATCGATCTCGCGAGGCCGTTAAACTGCGAACCACCAATGATTTTGTTGGGATCGGCATTGTTCCAAACCGTTTCAAACCCATCTCCTCCGAGCTGCCGAATATATTTAGTTGTTGAGGTGGCATTCTGTCCGGTAGGTGATCTCCAGGTCCCATTGTCCTGCATACCTCCGATGTATTCATCAACTCCCGGCTTTTTATCTATTCCGTAAAACTGGCTGGTGTTGTAACCATAACCTGCAAAAGTAAAATCACCATCATTGACAGCAGGATCGGTACTGATATTTGACTCATGAACACCACCATCATTTACTGTAATGAGTTTAAAAGTCTCCTGGCTTTCGTCAATTTTAAAGGTGTACAGTCCGTGATGATCAGGGTGTACACCGATCTGGAAATCGAGGCCAAAGGATTGTGAAAAGGAGTTTTTACCGCCACGTGCATTATAAGCATCCGTGACTATCTCGGTTTCTCTCAACCTTGTTTCTATTGATCCGAAATTGATTCTGAAAACAGATGGCGGCAGGTTATCTGAATTCCATACTGCTCCGCCTGATAACACAGGCCAGAAGAAATACATGGCCTGATGCTGTTGGCCTCGATTGATGCCGCCATTGACCGCTATATTTCCGTCGGGCGTGTTGGAATAATCCACTTTGTGGATAAACAAATACTCCCGGCTATGATTAGCCGGATTACCTGAGGTATTTTCAGTGATCAGATTAAATACGCCATCTTCCTGCTGGTCCCTGAAAGAAACCATTAACTGCCGGTTATTATCAATATCCCATACCTGAAACGGAACATCTACATAATCCCTGTAAATATATCCATTGTCCGGCACGCCTGCTCCCCGCCCTGACACAGTAAAACGATGGGCTTTTTGCGACAGGCCTGGTCCAAACCGCACCTCAACCGAAACCAAATCCGGTAAGTCCACCGATTCCCTGTCGATCCTGCCTCCAAAAAAATCACCACCAAAGCTGATAAGGTTCATGAAGCTACGGGTGCCTTCTTCATCTACAGAAGTAACGGTGGGGTTGCCCGTTATGGTTCCGGGTTTCATGGTGACTTTCCATAAATCCACACCACCGAAATAAACAATATCCTCATTATAGGGATGAACCACAATCGTATTATCATAACTACCCTGGCCCCCTAAAAAGTCAAAATTCACCCCATTGTTTTCTTCCAGCACCAACGACCAGGTAGCACCTGCATTATCAGAAATGTAGAGATCAGACCCATTGCCAGACAACGTCCCTTCCACCGAAGCAAAAAGCCGTTGTGTATTTGTAGGTGAAACGGCCAATTCCAACCGGCCTGAAGGAGCCAGACCGTTGCTTGCATTCTCCCAGGACTGCCCGGCATCGGTTGATTTTATCACGCCAACCCCATTTTCAGTCGCATACAAAACATTAAAATTGCCCGGTGTGTCCACAATTTGCTCTACAGAGGCCACCCCCTGGTAAACCTGTGTCCAGGAAACTCCGCCATCGACAGAGCGATAAATACCCGAACGAAAATTTCCGGAAATAGCGCTGTTTACAGTGGCAGCCAGCACCAGATCAGGATTGTCAGGATCTACCACTACCCTGTTTACATTTCCGAAATCCTCGGTATTCGCTGTTGAAGCAAGCTGGGTCCACGTATCACCACCATCCGTGGACTTAAATATACCATCCCCGTCAATACCATCGCTGGCAAATGATTCGCCGGTACCTGCATAAATGATATCCGGGTTTCCGGTGGCTTGTGCCAGGGTTGTAACAGCTATGTTAGAAAGGTCAGGGGTTTTGTTTTCCCAGGATTGGCCTGCATCAGTCGTTTTCCATATCCCACCTCCTACAGCACCGGCTATCCAGCTATTACCCTGTTGATCTCCGGGTTGCACCAGCAAGGCCCTGGTTCGTCCCGGTACATTAAATGGCCCCCTTTCCACCCATTGAACCGCCTGAGTACGGCTGCTTGATCTTCTTACAGCAAGTCTGTGGCTGGCCTTACTTAATTCAATCAATTTGTAGTTTCCGGGATAGACAGAAGTATAGTCACCCGCTCCGGTCCTGATCAGCCGGTGATATTCACCATACTGGTTGGGATGATCAAATTTTGTAATGCCCAGCGACTTTTGCCGCCTTTTTCTTTCCAGCCGCCGCGCCCAGATCTCTTCAGGCGTATAACGCTTTTTTGGATTTACATTTAATGTAGAATCAGCATCGAAGCCCGTCGTAAAATATATGCCCACTGCTAACCCGAGGATTACGGCAATAATCCAAATCTTCTTCATATCAAATAATGCTTATCTATTTGGCGTTTTAATCGTTTTTAGTAACGTTGTCAATTATTTTTTCTTCTTTGACATCAAAATAATAGGTGCTGTATCCTTCCGGATAATCCTTCGTTCTGTTGCCGGCACCGGCAGTAATTTTTACTAGGGTGTCGTTTTCCCACTCCACATGACCATTTTGTAGTTTGTCCTGATAGAGTATTTTTTGGTTAGTCGCATCATAGACCAAAAAAAACACCTGCCCGGAGTGAGGCGGTTTGCCAGACCTGTGGCAAAGCCAATAGCGATCGTCACCATTGGTTACCTGCTGATATGCACCGCCGAGTTGTTCTTTGATAAACTCCCGGTGGTCAACTTCCTTACTTGTATCGAGATTTTTCTTTGCTGGTTGACAGGCAATCAGGAAAAGCAATAAAATCAAACAAATTTTCATCTTCTTTTACTCGGTCTGTTAAACTCACCACTGTTAAGAACCAAATATTTCTCAAAATAGTTTACTGAATTTTATCGCATCCTAATGTGCATAATACAAAGTGCCGTTAAATTCCCCTACCTGTTAATCCATTTATGACATGATCAACCAACTTTTTTTTTGCGTCAGATCCGCATATCGATGAGACGACTACACTGCCCCGTTATCAATATCACAAGGAGTATGAATCTCATCATGTATAAATCAGATGAGCCATACAATTATCGCCTTGAAGCCGCTTAACTCAAAGATTTGACAGCAAACGATGGTAAAACCAGTGAGACCCCAAGCGCATTGGCAGTTGGGAAAAAATGATTTGTAAAGCTACTTTTCCTGGCTATTGCAACGCTTTCCTGACCCAACTTCCAATGAAATTTTATTCATCAACCTACTAATAGGCAATTAATTGAGGTAAAAATTACATGCTGACCCCTGTCCCCCGACACCTCACCCCTGATCCATACCCCCTCGATACCCAACATTCATACCACTCATTTACTCCCGGCACTTCTTACTTTCGCCACTTCTTCAGGCGTGACCGGACCGGAATCATTTTCAAAATTACTCCTCACATAAGTAAGCACACCGGCAATTTCCTCATCCGATAAAAAATTATGGGGAGTCATAACACCGTTATAGGCCTCTCCATTAACAGGATATTGTCCACCCTGCGAGCCATTCAGAACAATCTTAATCAACTGAGTTTTGTCTCCGTTAACCCATTCGGTTTTAATAAGTGGAGGATTCAAACCCGGTACACCGGCACCGTCCTTCATATGGCACACTACACAATATTGGTTGAATATCTTTTCACCGACCAAAGGATCTCCTGTGGTTTTCGCTACCTCTGTGGTACGCTCATTCTCCTGGGTTTCAGAGGTCTCATTAGCACGTTCATTTTTCTGTGGGGAAGAACAAGCCGCCGCCAGGACCAGCACTGCAATAAGTACAAACTTTAAATCACTCATGTCACAATTGCGGTTTCTTAATAGACTGTTTATCATGTTTTTGCAAGGTGTAATATTTCAATTTCCGGGGCAAATTTAAAAAGTTTTATCAATTGATTAAGTAAATCTTGCACTTAATGATTGTTAAAAGAATGATTCCTGTGCTCCAACTAAGTGAATAATTCCGTATATTAAATATCCATTTTACCTTATCCTTATGTGTCACCATGAAAAACCGACTGACAAGGCGCTCACCTTTCAAGAAAGGAGCGGCGGTAAAACTCGGGCTACCCGTTGTGGGGCTAAGCTCAGCTCTTGAAGATATAATTGCCAAAACCAAATATATGGACGAAATCGGCATCCAGCTTTATACCGTAAGCAATCAACTGGCGGAAAACCCTGAAAAAACGCTGGCGTCCATTGCCAATTTAGGTTTCAAACACGTGGAATTAATGGATATAACCAGCGCCGGGAACCTGATGCCCTACCCCAAAGACCTGGGGCTTATGGTAAGAAGTTCATTTTTTCTTTGGACCCACCTGACCGGCAGGTGGGATCTGGCAGAAAAAAATAACCTGCCAAAACAACCTGAAGGTTATGGTTTTAACCGGATTCCAGATGATGCGGAAGCCTTTGGGTTGAAGCATCTGGTATTTGGGGACATACTTTCCGACGAAAGAAGTACCATGGATGATTATAAAAGAAAGGCCGAAAACTTGGGTGAGGAGTGCCCTATTGAACAGGACCACTCACCTGATCCGATGAATAGCATCAAACAAAGCATTTCTTACTTAAAAGGCATTTAAATGGTTCTCTTTTGCAGAGTTTGCTGTTACCTGTTTTTATTGATTGCCCTCTTTAGCTGTCAGCCTGAAAGTCAAAATGTGGACTGGCCAGCTTATCTCGGCGATAAATCCAGTTCACAATACTCATCACTCACACAAATCAATCCTTCGAATGTCGATCGATTGTCCGTATCATGGACCTTTAAAAGTGGTGATGCTGACCCTGAGAATCGCTCTCAGATACAGTGCAATCCTCTGATTATCAAAGGAGTATTATACGGAAGTTCAGCAAAGCTTAAATTTTTTGCCTTAGACGCGGCTACGGGCGACCAGTTGTGGAGGTTTAATCCTTTTGAAGAAGAATATGAAATGTTGGGCATAGGCGTAAACAGGGGATTGGCATACTGGGAAGATGGAAATGATGCCCGGTTGCTGGTAACAGCCGGTTCATATCTTTTTGCTATCGATGCCAAAGACGGGAAAATAATCGAAAGTTTCGGCCAGCATGGTAAGGTCGACCTGCACAAAGGGTTAGGAAGGGAGGTTGACGATCGTTCAGTGACAGCGAATTCACCGGGAATCATCTTTGAAAATTTATTAATCCTGGGAACGCGTGTTTCTGAGGAGAAAGGAGCAGCTCCCGGCCATATCAGGGCCTACAATGTATTGACAGGAAAAGTAGCCTGGATTTTTCATACTATTCCCAAGCCGGGGGAATTCGGAGCAGAAACGTGGCCTGAGAATGCATGGCATGAAACCGGAGGGACAAATGCCTGGAGCGGAATGAGTCTCGATGAAAAAAGGGGCGTTGTCTACATCCCCACCGGCTCTGCGTCTTATGATTTTTATGGGGCCGACAGGCATGGACAGAACCTTTTTGCCAACTGCATACTCGCCCTCAATGCCCGTACCGGTGAAAGGCTCTGGCACTTTCAAACTGTACACCATGATCTTTGGGACAGGGACCTGCCTGCACCACCTAACCTTGTAACGGTTAATCACAATGGAAAAGAAATAGAAGCCCTGGCGCAAATCACCAAATCCGGATATGTTTTCCTGTTTGACAGAGACTCAGGCGAACCCTTGTTTCCAATCAAAGAGATTCCAGTCCCTGCATCAGATCTGCCGGGTGAGCAGTCATGGCCTACCCAGCCCCTGCCGGTCAAGCCACCACCTTTTGCCCGTCAGTTTTTAACGGAAGAAAATATCACTAATATTTCGCAGGAAAGTCATGATTATGTTAAAGAAATTTTAAGCCGCACCAGGACCGGGGCACAGTTTATCCCTCCCAGTGAGGAAGGGACTGTTATCTTTCCCGGATTCGATGGTGGTGGAGAGTGGGGAGGGGCAGCGGTGGATCCTGAGTCGGGTATTCTGTACGTCAATGCCAATGAGATGCCATGGATATTGACGATGGTTCCGGTTAAAAAGGACCGGAGCAATCTGGCCTATAACCGCGGTGAAGGCATCTACAGGCAATATTGTGGCGGTTGCCATGGTATTGATAAAAAGGGCGGAACATTTATGGGCAAAGTTCCTGACCTCAAACAGCTTAGGGAGAGGTATGAGCCTTCCGGAGTGAGGCAAATCCTAAAGAGTGGCAAAGGGGTAATGCCCGCATTCAACTGGCTGCAAGACCGGCAACTGGAGGTTTTAGAGGCCTATTTGTTTGAATTAAAAGACCTCACTGTTGCCACAGATGACAATACAGGTGACTTGCCGGAAGAAAGTACCTACACTACCACCGGTTATATCCGGTTTAAAGATCCCGAGGGTTATCCGGCCGTGCAACCTCCATGGGGAACGTTGAATGCCATAGATCTGAATAAAGGTGAAATATTATGGCAGGTACCTCTGGGAGAATTTAAAGATTTGACCGCAAGGGGCATACCGGTAACGGGCACTGAAAACTACGGGGGACCGGTGGTTACAAAAAGCGGGCTTCTATTTATAGGGGCCACCCAGGACGAAATGTTCAGGGCGTTTGACATAAAGGATGGGAAAATTTTATGGGAGCATAAGTTACCGGCGGGTGGGTATGCCACGCCCAGCACCTATAGGGTCGATGGCAAACAATATGTAGTTATCGCCTGTGGCGGCGGAAAAATGGGAACTGACTCCGGAGATACTTATATTGCCTTTGCATTACCTTAAATATTTAAAATTGATAAAATGAAATTAGGATTTGTAAGTGCCATACTTCCGGATTTAAGTCTGGAACAAGTGTTAAATTTTGCAGGGGAAGAAGGGTATGATTGTGTTGAAGTACTGTGCTGGCCCAAAGGGAAAGCCACCAGAAGATATGCCGGTGTAACACATATTGACGTCGAAAATTTTGGCAAAAAAGAGGCAGAAGAAGTGATCGCCCTGACCAAAAAAACCGGCGTCGGCATTAGCGCGCTTGGTTACTATCCCAACCCGCTTTCTCCAAATGCAAAAGAGGCTGCGGTCGCGGTCGACCATATAAAAAAAGTAATCAAGGCCAGTGCTTTGTTCGGAATTAATCAAATGAATACCTTCATTGGCAGGGATTGGCAAAAATCCGTAGATGAAAACTGGCCCCAATTCAAAAAAACCTGGAAACCCATTATCAGGTTCGCTGAGAAACAAGGTGTAAAAATCGGCATCGAAAATTGTCCCATGAGTTTTACTGCTGATGAATGGCCCGGAGGAAAGAATCTTGCTACTACCCCGGCCATATGGGAAAAGATGTTTCAGGACATTCAAAGCGATTACTTTGGCCTTAATTATGATCCTTCCCATTTCATTTGGCAGCATATGGACTCCCTCAAACCCATACGCACGTGGGGCCACAAGATTTTTCACGTCCATGCAAAAGATGTACGCCTGGACCATGAACGGCTGGATCAGGTGGGTATCATGGCCCATCCCAATGAATATCACACCCCTAAGCTGCCAGGTATGGGTGATGTAAATTGGGGGAAATTTTTCTCCTACCTGGGCGAACAAAAATACACCGGCCCGGTCTGCGTAGAGGTGGAAGACAGAGTCTTTGAAGGCTCCCTGGCAAAAAGAAAAGCATCTCTCCGGCAAAGCGCTACCTATCTGAGGCAGTTTATGCCCAAAATATAATAAAGGCTGCTCCCCTCCGTGCCTTGGTGCTTACGTGGTGAAAAATGGTGAACCACCAAGACACAAAGAGACACAAAGGCATGGAGAGATCTAAAGGGGTTTATCAGAGCTCCCTGATCCAAATATTACGGTAACTCACCGGGTTGTTATGATCCTGCAAAACCAGCGGCAATTTTTCAGCATGGGCTTTGTATTTTGGTTTTCCAATGTACATGGAAGGCCCCTCCAATTCGACACTGTTTTGTATTAAAACCCCGTTGTGAATAACGGTGACCCTCGCCGGACGCCCAAGGGAGCCATCGGACTTAAACAATGGCGCCTGGTAGATGATATCGTAAGTTTGCCACTCCCCAGGCGGACGGCAGGCATTGGCCAGCGGAATGTGCTGCTTATAGATACTTCCTGCTTGTCCATTGGCGTATGTGCGGTTTTCGTAGGAATCCAGTACTTGCACCTCATACAATCCTTGAAGAAAAATTCCACTGTTGCCCCTACCCTGGCCTTCGCCTTCTATTTTGGTCGGTGTACGCCACTCAATGTGTAATTGAACATCACCAAACGCCCTTTTGGTTTGTATGGCCCCTGTTTGCGGCTTCACGGTCATAGCCCCACCTTCAAGCACCCATGGCGCTTCGCCATCTTTGCCCTTCCATTCTTTAAGACTACTGCCGTCAAACAATACAATAGCATCGGAAGGTGGGGCATTGTTTACCCCGGGTGTAACAACTTTTGGTTCAGGCTCCCATACTTCTGTTAACTTGGGATCGCCCTTCTCCTGACCTTTCACAATGGATAATGTCGAAAGAAGAACTATAAAAAAGGCCGGTTTTTTAAATTGATAATTTGGTTTCATGGACTAGGGTCTTTATATTTCTCTATTTAATTCGTTACCGTTAATATAGGCTATTATAAAGGCAACAAAAAGCGATATTAAGGTTAAAACGGGGCTAATCGACTCTTTATTGGTTTTTATTCTTCGAACCCACAAAAAAATAGTTGTATATCGATGGTCAAAAAGCCATTGTTAACCATCTTCATTATATGAGCTGTAAAATAACACTTTTTTTATCCATCCTTTTCCTGCACTTCCTCAATGTTTCAAAGGCACAACAAGCATCCCCTTTCCCTGCTGGTAAAGTCATGGAAAGTGAAGCTTTCAACAGCAAAATCCTGAGCAAGGAGGTCAAATATACCATCTACCTGCCTCCGGGATATGATCACTCTAACCGGAAGTATCCGGTGGTTTATTTACTTCATGGCTACACAGACTCTGACATTGCCTGGGTTCAATTTGGTGAAATTCAGGCCATTGCCGACAAGGGCATTAATGAACAGACAATTACTCCCATGATTATTGTGACACCCGATGCCGGGGTAACTTGGTACATTAATGATCACGAAGGAAAAGTGAAATATGAAGATATGTTTATCCGGGAATTTATCCCTTATATCGACCAAAACTACCGCACCAGGACCAAAAAAGAATTCCGGGCAATCAGTGGGTTATCAATGGGCGGATACGGAGCATTTATTTATGCGATCAAACACCCGGACTTATTTGCGGCCTGCGCCCCTTTGAGCGCAGCCTTTTACACACAAGAAGAAGTAGTGAATTATGATCAGGACCGATGGGACAGGATAGAATCAGTCATGTATGGCAAAAACCTGAAAGGTAAAAGCCGGATAACTGCTCACTGGAAAGCCAACAACCCCTTTTATATTTTAGAAAAGGCCGATGTTAAGGCTATCAAGTCTGTCAGGTATTATTTTGATTGCGGAGATGACGATTTCCTTTATAAAGGAAACAATAAAATGCACACAGTCTTAAGGGACATGGAAATACCCCATGAATTCAGAATCAGGGATGGGGGTCATACCTGGGAATACTGGCGAACAGGTGTCCTTGACGCACTGGTGTTTATCAGCCAGGGCTTTCACCGTTAGCAGAGAAAAAGCTGAAAGTGGTTTGACACCAATCCAGGATAAAAACATGTGGCTGGTATAAAACATATAACTAGCACAAACGCCCCATGACTACAGCACAACCTAAGAATGTGCCAACATTTTTATTATATCACCCAAAACCTCCGTGTCTCTTTGTGTCTTTGTGCCTCCGTGGTGAATAATGGTTAACCACCAAGACACAAAGAGGCACAAAGATACTGAGAATTTGTACCGGAAAAGTGGCATAACCGTCATGAGACACCCTCGCTAACCCGGTTTAAATCAAAACATTGATTATTAAATGGTTGCAGGTTACTCTATGGAAGAATAACCTTGGGATATTTTTGAAGAATTAAAAATATAATTATATTAAGGGTAAATATAGAAACATCCTTATCCCCAACTAACTAAACATTAAAATAATAATAGGCAATAAGTTTATCCTTCGTTTTGTGTTGCTATTAATAGAAGACTTAATGTAAGATTATTTTAACAGACCTTTTTGAATTAAATTCATTTCTATGAGTAAAACTATTGACAGAAGGGGTGCGCTGAAAACAGTGACCCTGATGATGGGTGGAACGGTAATGACACCTGCCTTGGTAAGCATACTGCAAAGTTGCCAGCAAGCCAGGGATCAGCTTGATTGGGTACCGGTTTTTTTCGACGAAAATCAGGCCCGCATGATTATGGAGGTTTCTGAACACATTATTCCGAAAACCGATACTCCTGGTGCTAAAGAAGCTGGCGTACACATTTTCATCGACGCATTCGTCAAACACTGTGTACCGGCAAAACTTCAAAATGTCATTCCGAACGGATTAGCAAATCTTGAAAACAAATCCCAATCGAGGTTCCGGAAAAGCTTTTTGGACCTGAGCAAAGAAGAGCAGATTGCGACGCTTACCGAAATTGCCGAAGAGGATTACAGTCAGGAAAAAGAAAGTGGAACACCCGCCTATTTGCAGGGCGGACAGGAGGTGCCTGCTTTTTTCAAGACGATGAAACAACTGACATTGATGGGATATTTTAACTCTGAAAAAGGTGCTACGGAAGCCCTTGCATTTGTGGATATACCCGGGGAGTATGAACCTTGTATACCATTGGAAGAAGGGCAGAAAGCCTGGGCACTTTAAAGTAAACGGGTTATCAGGATTAAACACTTAAACTATGAATTTGAATATTAAAGCCAAAAAGCAAAATACATATGATGCCATTGTAGTCGGTTCCGGAATTAGCGGGGGCTGGGCTGCCAAGGAATTATGCGAGAAAGGACTGAAAACGCTGGTACTTGAGCGGGGAAGGGATGTAAAACATATCAAAGATTACCCTACTATGCACCTGAAACCATGGGAATTACCAAATAGTGACCAGGTTTCAGAAGAAGAAAAGAAAAAATACCAAAAACAAAGCCGCACCGGATACACCATCAGGGAGTCTACGAAACATTGGTTTGTCAATGACCTGGAAAACCCATACACCGAAGTCAAAAGATTTGACTGGATGCGAGGTTATCACGTGGGAGGCAGGTCTATTATGTGGGGGAGACATTCTTATCGCTGGAGTGATTTGGACTTCGAAGCCAACGCAAAAGATGGTTTTGGTGTAGATTGGCCCATAAGATACAAGGACATCGCACCCTGGTATGACTATGTGGAAGAATTTGCAGGCATACAGGGACAGGCAGAAGGGCTGCCCCAGTTGCCGGATGGAAAGTTTTTGCCGGCCATGCAACTAAATTGCCTCGAAACACATGCCAGGGACAAGATCCTGGAGAGCTTTCCGGACCGCCTGCTCACAATTGGCCGTACTGCCAATCTAAGCGTACCTCATAAGGGGCGAGGAAAATGTATGAATAGAAACCGGTGTATCAGAGGGTGCCCTTACGGAGGCTACTTCAGCAGCAACGCATCTACATTACCCGCGGCTGAAAAAACCGGTAATATGACTTTAAGACCACATTCCATTGTTAACTCCATCATCTATGACGCTGAATCTGGCAAAGCAACCGGGGTAAAGGTCATTGATGCTGAGTCCAATGAAATGATAGAGTATTATGCCAGGATTATCTTCTTGAATGCTTCGGCTTTAGGTAGTACTTTCATTTTGTTAAATTCAAAATCTGACAGATTTCCTGATGGTTTAGGCAATGACAGTGGTGAGCTTGGACATAACCTGATGGACCATCATTTCAGGGTGGGTGCGCGAGGTGATTATGATGGCTTCGCAGATAAGTATTATTCCGGAAGAAGGCCAACCGGCTTCTATATTCCACGGTTCAGAAATGTAAAGGAACAACGCAGTGATTATCTGAGAGGGTATGGTTACCAGGGAGGTGCCGGAAGGGAAAACTGGCAACGTGGCGTAAAGGAAATGAGTTTTGGGGCTGATTTTAAGAATGAAATAGTGTTGCCAGGTAAATGGACTATGGGAATGACTGCCTTCGGTGAATGCCTGCCGTACCATGAAAATAAGGTAACTTTGAATGAGGAGGTCAAAGATAAATGGGGACAGTCAACCTTAACCATTGACTGTGAATTCAAGGAAAATGAGTTAACCATGAGAAAAGATATGGCAACGGCCGCAGCGGAAATGCTCGAGGCGGTCGGCATGAAAAACATAGCTACTTATGATAGTATCGGTGGTCCTGGATTGGGTATCCATGAAATGGGCACAGCCAGAATGGGGCGTGATCCGAAGACCTCGGTCCTCAACGCTTTCAATCAGGTACATGCGGTACCCAACGTGTTTGTCACTGATGGCGCCTGCATGACCTCAGCGGCTTGTCAAAATCCTTCCTTAACCTATATGGCACTTACAGCCAGGGCATGTGATCATGCGGTTAAGGAGATTAATAGGACAAATCTTTAAGTATAAGTATGATGTAATGGACAGTTGACAATGGAAAATGGACAATTATTTTACGGTATACACCCTTGGACCGGCGATTATGAAATCATCGCATCCTCTTATCATTAAGGCCATAGGATAGTGCAGGTCTAGCGGGGCTTTTGCACAACGTTTTGGACAAAATTCTTTGCTCAATAAAATGAAAATACAGGCATATGTTTGAGTCGTGCAACAGCCACGAGACGCTTGCGGCTTAGTAATAGTATACATCAACAGTCAAACCCGGAACTCGGAACCCTGTTCAAAACCGAAAAACTAGTGCACATTCAATCTGCCTCTTCTGCCACGGTGATGGCTACCTGACGGGGTAAGACGGTACGTTACCTCGTTGATAATTTCGTCAAACCTCGATTTTTGGCTTTCATTACAAATATTTCGCAGTTTCTCAAAATGAGTAAAGGTGAGGGAATCAATGGCCGATTGCGTCTTGCCAATCTGCTCCAACAACTGCTGTTTTTCTACAAAGATATTTTTTCGCCCCAACAGGTCGAACAACGCCCGCTTAAGCCTTCTCATCTCTTTAAATGCTGGTTCCACTTCCTGAAAATGCTCCTTTCTAAGCCGCTTATATTCCTTAACCTGTTCCCTGGAAAAGTCCAGCTTCCTTGCCACAAATAACTCCATTCTGGCCTGACCCCGGCCACGGTCCCGATGACTGTACTTTGAAGGTGGCCCCTTCCAGAAAAATAAAATAAGAGAGACATTTAACAACGCCAACAGGATTATTAAAAAAATATATATGCCCGATTTAGTAAAATAACGCATCATTTATTCAATTAACTGGTAAATACTACCGCTGTCAATCCGGTAATCATTCATAAATGCACTAAACCCGTCGCTTTGAGTACTGTATCCCGACTCATAATTTATCACCACATAAAAGTTCAGACACAGTAACAAAAATACACTGGCAACCGCCATGATCAACTGTGGGTTTAGAAACAAAGACCAAAATCCCTTCTCGCCCTGCTGCATCCGGGCCTTTAATCTGGTATAAAAAAAAGGTTTTACCCTTGCTCGCTTCACATGATTCAGAGAGGAGAGCGTGTCGGCAATTTTTTTATCAATAGCTTCTTTATTCGATTTCATAGCATATAAACTGTATTAATAAATTTCCAAGTACATACAACCAAGCCTTGTTTCCCTTTGCGTTTTTGTGGTGTTTCTTTTTTCACCACAAAGACACAAAGGGGCACAGAGGTAACTGATCCGCAAAGGAAAATTTGGAGGTATTCCCGACTTGTACAACCGCCAAAGGACATTTGGAATCGTTGTTGTTTTCATATTGTAGTAATCAGTAATCATCGGTACCTTTGTAAAAATCAGCTAACAGCTTTTGTAATTTCTTTTTTGCCCTGAACATCAATGACTCAACTGATGACAGGCTCAATTGTAAGATCTTACTTATTTCCTGGTAACTCAGGCCTTCTACCTTGTGAAGGGTAAAGACGACTTTTTGGTTTTCAGGCAATTTGGCTATAGCCGCGAATAAAACCCTGGCGTTCTCTTTATGCTCTAATTGTACACCAGGATGCTCAAAATCAGCAACATACAACTTTTTGTTTTCCGGCATAACAAAAATATTTGTAAAAAAAGCAAATCTTTTTTGCCGTTTTTGTTTTCGTATCAATTCCAAAGACTTATTAATTGCAATCCTGTAAATCCAGGTAGATAACTTTGCCCCACCTCTGAATTTTCCAATGGCGTTAAAGACTTCAATAAAAACCTCCTGTGAGATGTCTTCTGCATCTTCGGGAGAATGCAAAAATCCAAGGACAGTATTATAGACCTTATCCTGGTACAACTCAACCAATTTTTTAAATGCATCTTCATCCCCCTTTTGCAAGGGTTTTATTAAAACCTTTTCGTCCAAGCTTGAATTTTAATTATTTAGATGACTTAAATATTTTTAACTTGCGATTTAATTTAATTTTTTTTTATGGAAATACTTGATTTAAACCATGTGGCCATTCATGTTAGTGACCTTTCGGCCAGTATTTCATTTTACAAAGATAAACTGGGCCTGGAGCAAATAGCCAGGCCTGACTTCGATTTCGGGGGCGCCTGGTTTCGGTTAGGAACCAGGCAGGAGTTGCATTTAATAGCAGGCAGAAAAGCGCCGGTTAACTCATTGCAAAGAGGAACCCATTTTGCCTTGCAGGTAAGCGCTATCAAAAAAGTTGAAGATCAGCTTAAAAGGGCCAATGTTACCCATAACCCCAAAAAACAGAGACCCGATGGGGCCTGGCAGATTTTCCTGCAGGATCCGGATGGTTATTTTATTGAATTATGCGAATTACCAAACGCCGGCTAATGATACCTGAAGGCCTTGAATCCAGTAGATTAAACTACTGTAACTTAACCACGGATGACTACGAGAGCTTGCTGCCTTTTTTCAAAAGCAAAGAGGCCACAAAGTTTTACTACCTGGATCAACCGCCGGAAACCGCCTGTAAAGCATGGATAGAAAGGCAATTGCAACGCTACAAAGAGGACGGATATGGCTTATGTGCCATGATTGAAAAATCCACCGGTCAATTTGCAGGGCAATGTGGATTGTTAAAGCAAATTGTAGACGAGACACCAGAGCTGGAGATTGGCTACAGTTTACTGCCGGATTTTTGGTCGCAGGGATTTGCCACTGAGGCAGCCAGATTTTTCAGGGACTTTGCCTTTCAAAAGCAAATGGCTGATTCAATTATCTCCATCATCGATATTAACAATATCGGATCTCAAAAGGTCGCTTATAACAATGGCATGCAAATCGATAAAAAAACACAGTTTAAAAACATGCAGGTTTATATCTTCCGGATCACCTTTTTACAATGGAAACGTTAGATGCTCAATCACTCCTCACCCGGCAAATCGCTGCGGGGTGGGAATGAACCGGGTGATCCGGAAGAAAAGCTGTCAGAAACCGCCTGGCTTTCCTCCTGTTTTAATCCTGAAAAAGAGGCGTCTGCTGGTTGCTCCCCGCCTCCCGGAGCTGATTTTTCATCCTCTCCTTTGTATTTGATAAGTCCCACAGTCATTAATATACTACTGACAATAATCACCAGCAGCAAGGTAGCAGAATTAAACGAATCAATAGCCAATTCCTCCGGTATGGCAAAAAACAGCAAAATAGTAATCAAACCCCTGGGGGCCACCAGAACACCGGGCTTTAATTGTTCTTTGCTTAAACCCGCCATTACCCCAAACCTTAATGCATAAATAAAGATAAGTATCAGCAATCCCATCAGATAAACCGTGATATCGTTTAAGCCACTGATAGTGATAGACATTCCGAAAGCAATAAAAAAGAAAGTCCTTACAATAAATGAGCTTTCAAGAGTAAGTAACTTTATGTCTGCCAGTAACTTGTCAAACCCTGTCACATCTATAAACTTTTTCAAAGAGCCCCTGAAAAAGAGATCCACATTATTGATCATCAATCCAAAGGCCAGCACAAAGATCAACGAGGACAAATGAAACAGTTTTCCCACTGAGTAAAGTAATAGTAATGTGGCCATAGGCAAAAACAACTTCACCTGGGCCTCGATTCTCTGCATAAACAGGATGATGACAAATCCCAGAATGACGGAAATGACCAGTGTAATGGCAATATTGGTAAAAATACTGGTGGTAATCTCACCTGCGGTATCCATGGCGGCGGAGTCCAGCACAAAATAAAAGAACATGATGCCCAGAATATCTGAAAAAGCGGCCTCACAGATCAGGAATTCTTTTTTGATATGGGACAAATTCGAGACACTGGGGATAATAATAGCACTACTCATGATGGACAGGGGAATGGCATAAACCAGGGCATTGAATATGCTTACGTCATTAAAAAACCTTATGACCATTGCTATGCATATAGAAGTCAAAATCAACAAAATCAACGCTATCAAAAAAGCTTTGCCGATGAGCCCCATATTTTCCTTTTCCAATTTCAGGTCCAGGGCAGCTTCCAGTACAATCATTATCAATCCGATCGTACCCAGTATTTCCAGAACCGGCCTTATGGTCGGTTGATCTATAGCCACAAAGCTTCCCAGCACAAATCCTGTGATAATCAGCAATATGACAGAAGGAATATTGGTTTTTTGGGCGATGGCATTATAAATAAAGGACAGGATGATAATAAGTGATACCCCAATGGTTACCCAATAAATGTTGATGTCTTCCATGTTATTTTATTTAAACTGCAAGTTGGGAAAAAATAATTGACTTTTTGGCAGTTTTATTAGTTCGGTTCAAAATTTAAAACTATTTTTGAACAAGAATTTCATTTTTCCGTTAAAAAAGACAACAAAATCATTAAATTGCAGTAAATCATAAACAGATGTATAAATCTTTCCAAACTTGTTGCTGTAGCTGTTGTTGTTTCCAGTATCATGGTGGAAAGGAGAATCATATACGCTGATTTGTAATAAAATAACTAAAGAATTAGAAAGCCTTTCCACACGGAAAGGCTTTTTTGTTGTTAATGTCCATATAATTATGATTTCAGATATAGTAGATACGCAACTAAAACAAAGAATTGAACAGGTAGGGCGGTTTATAGGACATACCCCTCTTTTTCCCATTCAACGATTATACCGAAAACCTAAGGTTAAAATCCTGGTCAAGCTGGAATGGCAGCAGTTGGGTAATAGTGTAAAAGCGAGACCGGCTTTCAACATTATAAAAAGTGCTGTGGATAACGGTAAGCTGACCGGCGAAAAGCACCTTTTGGATGCCACCAGCGGAAATACCGGTATAGCCTACGCAGCAATCGCAGCGGCCTCGGGGATGAACGTTTCACTGTGCTTGCCGGAAAATGCTTCCCGGGAGAGAAAAACCATGCTGAAATCCTATGGGGTAGCTATAATTTATACCTCCCCTTTCGAAGGGACCGACGGCGCCCAGTTACAGGCAAAATCATTGATGGAAGAAAACCCTTTGAAGTATTTTTATGCTGATCAATATGCCAATAACAACAATTGGCTTGCTCACTACCATACCACAGGCAAAGAGGTATTTGAACAAACAGGTGGGGAAATCACGCATTTTGTTGCAGGTTTGGGCACCACCGGTACGTTTAGAGGGACTATCACAAGGTTAAAGGAACTAAATCCTGAAATTAAGGCTATCGCTTTACATCCTGACAGTGCCATGCATGGTCTTGAGGGGTGGAAACACATGGAAACAGCCATTGTGCCAAAAATCTATGATAGCAAGCTGGCCGATGAAAATCTTTTGATTGACTCAATGGAGGCTACCAACCTCATTAAGGAAATAGCCCGATCTGAAGGGTTGTTGGTAAGCCCTTCCTCAGCCGCTAACCTTGTAGGTGCTATTAGAGTAGCTGAATCCATCGACGAAGGAACCATCGTCACGGTTTTTCCTGATGATGCTTCCAAATACAGTGAAGTGATTGAAAAATTATTCAAATAAAATTGAAGCTTACAATACATAAAAAGGCCCTCGATACTATGCACAGCCATGCGGAATCCACTTTTCCGAATGAGTGCTGCGGTTTCTTTTACGGTAGTGACCAAACCGTAAGAAACGTAACCCTGGCAGTTCCCGTAGAAAACAGCAAAGAGGGCGATCAGCGCAGAAGGTTCGAAATTTCAGCTTTCGATTACATGCAGGCCGAAAAATTCGCCACCGAAAATGACCTGACCCTTTTAGGCATTTACCATTCGCATCCGAATCACCCTGCGAGGCCTTCGGAGCATGATTTGAAACAAGCAGTTCCGTTTTTCTCTTATATCATTGTATCGGTAATGAATGGGAAAGTGGCAGATACAACCTCCTGGCAATTAAATGATGAACTGAAATTTGTTGAAGAAAAGATTGAAAATGAAATCGTCACTAAATAAAATATGACAGGTAAGTATTATTGAATTTAAAATAAAGATTGATAAAATGGCAAAAATTATTATTCCAACTCCTTTGAGAAAGTTTACCAACAACCAAAAGGATGTACAGGTAAAAGGACAAACAGTCATTGAGGCTATCAATGACCTGATCGATGAATACCCGGAAATCGGCAATAATATTCTCAATGATGATGGTAGCATCAGAAATTTTGTGAGGGTATTTCTTGGTGATGAAGACATACAGGCCCTGAAAAATGAAGACACGGCAATCAGGGAAGATGCCGTAATCAGTATTATTCCGGCTATTGCAGGTGGCATATCGTAAACTAAAATAAAGCATTATTATAGTCATGGCAGAAGTAACTTTTAGCAAGGCCGAATTAGAAAGGTATAGCAGGCATCTGATCATACCTGAGTTTAACATCGAGGGGCAAAGAAAATTAAAAGAGGCAAAAGTTCTGGTAGTGGGAACAGGCGGGCTGGGTGCCCCGTTGATTCAATATCTCTCGGCCGCCGGAGTTGGTACCATAGGCATTGTGGATTTTGATGTGGTTGACGACAGTAATTTGCAAAGGCAGGTGCTATTCACCAGCGCGGACGTCGGCAGACCCAAGGTAGAAGTTGCTAAAGAAAGAATTGAGGCGCAAAACCCGTTTATCCAAATCATCACTTACAATACCCAGTTGACTTCTGAAAATGCCCTGGAAATTATCAGGGACTACGATGTTGTAGCAGATGGCACGGACAATTTCCCGACCAGGTATCTGGTCAACGATGCTTGTGTCCTTTCAGACAAAGTCAATGTCTATGCATCTATTTTCCGTTTTGACGGACAGGTGAGTGTTTTCAATCATCTCCATGAGGATGGGACAAGGGGGCCCAACTACAGGGATTTATTCCCTAGTCCGCCGCCACCTGGTTTGGTACCTAGCTGTGCGGAGGGGGGTGTACTGGGTGTATTGCCGGGAATTATCGGAAGTCTCCAGGCCAATGAAGTGATAAAGGTGATCACTGGCATTGGGGAGCCCCTGTCGGGACGAATGTTTATCTTTGACGCACTGAGCTTCGAAACCAGGACTTTGAATTTGAGAAAAGACGAGAAAAACCCGTTAAACGGCAAAAACCCTACTCAGACTGAACTGATTGACTACGAAATGTTTTGCGGAATCGGACAGGAGAACGGACAGACCGCTAACGTAAAAGAAATTACCGTAAAAGAACTGGAATCATGGCAGGCGGAGAAAAAAGATTTTCAGTTGATCGATGTCAGGGAAGGATATGAATATGATATCGCTAATCTGGGTGGAGAGCTGATTCCACTGGCGAAGGTTGAAAAAGCCGTGAATAAAATTGCCTCTGACAAAGAGGTGGTGATTCATTGCAGAAGTGGAAAACGCAGTGCAGATGCCATCCAGTTATTAGAACAGAAATACGGATTCAAAAATTTATATAATTTAAAAGGTGGAATACTTGCCTACGCCGATGAGATAGACCAATCATTGGCCAAATATTAATTTGCATGGTAAAAGAAAGGGGCAAGACCATGAAAGCTAATCTTGCCCCTTTCCTGTTTTATTTTTCTTAAATCACGGCGTATCCAAGGTTAAACCTGCCTGCCCTCCTGAAACTCTTGCCATTTTCCCCCCATTAATTATTCCCTCTGTGTCTTTGTGCCTCCGTGGTAAAAAATGGTTAACCACAAAGTTCCCCAAGGTCAGACAATTGACCAAACATCTAATAAAAATAACTAATTCATAAACATTTGATATTCAATAATTTATGAATTAGTATAGTAAGCACCAAGGCACAAAGAACTTTGCCGAAAACGTTGTGCAACAGCCACACCCGCCGGTGCCTGCCACCCTATACCAACCAACTTTTCACCTCCTCCAAATCGGGATTTTTCACTTCCTTCAGTTTCATTTTCTTCCGCATTCCGCAAACATCATTAAAAAGCTTATTGGGATTAGACTGTTTTAACTGTTCGATAGTTACCAAACCCAACTTCTGTAAAACAGGCACCAGCTCTTCCCTGACACCTACATCCACAAAATCCTTTTCGGTAGCATGTTGAGGCCTTTTTTCAGGTTTCATTTGAGGAAAGAATATAACATCCTGAATAGACGGCGAATTTGTCATGATCATCGCCAACCGGTCAATTCCTACTCCCAGACCAGCCGTTGGCGGCATTCCGTATTCCAGCGCCCTGAGAAAATCCTCATCCAACACCATCGCCTCATCATCTCCTCTTTTGCCTAATTCCAGTTGTTCTTCAAATCTCTTCCTTTGATCGACAGGATCATTCAACTCTGAAAAAGCATTACAAATCTCCTTACCATTACAAATGGTCTCGAACCTCTCTACAAGTCCTTCTTTTTCCCTATGTTTTTTTGCCAGCGGGGACATTTCAACCGGATAGTCTGTGATGTAGGTAGGCTGAATTAATAACGGTTCACAACACGTCCCAAAGATCTCATCTATCAGTTTACCCTTGCCCATAGTATCATCCACAGGCACATTAAGCTTTTTACACACTTCCCGCAGTTCCCACTCATTCATATCTGAAATGTCAATCCCCGTAAAATGTTCAATAGCTTCAAACATGGTATACCTTTTCCAGGGCCTTTTAAAATCGATCATATGCGCTCCCACCTGCACTTTTGTAGTGCCATGCAGATCAAGCGCCGCTTTTTCAATCATTTCCTCCACCAAATCCATCATCCAATTGTAATCTTTGTAAGCAACATACAATTCGACCTGCGTAAACTCCGGATTGTGAAAGCGCGACATACCTTCATTTCTAAAATCTTTGGCAAATTCAAAAACACCATCAAACCCTCCGACAATAAGCCTTTTTAAATAAAGCTCATTGGCAATTCTAAGGTATAGGGTCATATCCAAGGTATTATGATGCGTTTTGAAGGGCCTCGCTGCCGCTCCCCCGTATAAAGGCTGAAGAACAGGGGTTTCCACTTCAAGATAACCCTTTTCGGTCAAAAAATTCCTAATAGAATTTATCAGCCATGTTCTCTGTAAAAACGTTTTCTTCACTTCCGGATTGACTACCAAATCCACATAGCGCTGCCTGTACCTGAGCTCCGGGTCGGTAAAAGCATCATAGGTTTGCACATTTCCCTGCCCATCCTCAGCGTGTTTCACAATGGGCAAAGGCTTCAGCGATTTGGAAAGCAATTTCAGCTCAGTAACATGAATGGAGATCTCCCCTACCTGGGTTTTAAACACAAATCCATTCAACCCAATAATATCTCCAATATCCAATAATTTCTTAAAAACGGTATTATACAAAGTTTTATCTTCCCCAGGACAAATATCATCCCTTCTGACATAGAATTGGATTCTTCCCTTTTCATCCTGTATTTCCGCGAAGGAGGCCGATCCCATGACCCTTCGGCTCATTAGCCTTCCGGCAATGGATATTTCCTTAAAACTATCCGGATCGCTTTCAAAATTGGCTTTTATCTGCTCTGTGGTCACATTCACCTCAAATGATTCACTTGGATAGGGTGCTATACCTAACTCCAGCAAATGCTCTCTTTCCTTACGTCTTTGTATCTCTTGTTCGCTTAGATGCATGATTAGTTTGTTTAGAAATGCAAAAATAAACAAGTTTTGGTGGTAAAAAAGCAGAAACAGATTAGTTGTTACATTTGAGGGGAAGGGCTGCGGATCCCGTGTTGCCTTCCCCGCACTACACCTTCAAAAATCTCTATGGAAATTACATGATTTTTAATTTATATGGCAACAATTTTTAGCGGCTGTCAGTTAAATAAGTACTTCATATCGCTTAGTATTAAATATTTAATAACCATTTCATTATCGATTTTCAGGTTTTTTTTGTAAATATCATCCTTACTTTACATTGTAATACTTAGTTTTGAAGTGTAATTTGAGTCCACGATTATATTCTGTATCTTTACATAAGTTTAAACTTTAAAATATACTAGACATGCATGCATTATTAGCAATAGGAGGTTTGCCAGGAGGAATGGAATGGATACTGATTGTATTGGTAATATTGATTTTCTTTGGGGCAAAGAAAATTCCTGAATTGGCCAGAGGTCTGGGCAAAGGTATCAGAGAGTTCAAGGACGCCACAAAAGAAGTAAAAAAAGAGATAGAAGAAGGGGAAAAGACGGTTAAAGAATAGTGGTATCGGTAAATTATTCTTCCCTTGAGGCTATACAGGATGAGATCAGAAAAGGGGATCTGAACTGTGTCTCAATGGTCAGACATTACCTTCAAAACATTGAGGAAAAGCGTCATCTTAATGTATTTTTAGAAGTATACAAAGATGAAGCGCTGGCAAGGGCAGAAGAAATTGACCTTAAATTCAGGCAGGGAACCCAGGGCAGGCTGGCAGGGTTAGTTGTGGGTTTAAAGGATCTGCTTTGTTATAAAGATCACCGAATACAAGGAGGAAGTAAGATTCTGGAGGGATTTGAGTCGCAGTTTTCAGCAACTGCAGTAAAAAGACTGATAGCAGAAGATGCTATCATCATAGGAAGGCAAAACTGCGACGAATTCGGGATGGGTTCTTCCAATGAGAATTCACCCTTCGGCCCTACGCTGAACGAGATGGACAACACCAGGGTTCCGGGAGGATCTTCGGGGGCGAGTGCCGTGTCGGTTCAGGCAGATATGTGTCAGGTAGCGTTGGGCTCAGATACCGGTGGGTCGGTCAGACAACCGGCAGCATTTTGTGGAATTATTGGTTTGAAACCAACTTATTCCAGAATATCGAGGCATGGTTTGATTGCGTATGCCTCATCATTCGACACGATTGGCATTTTTTCGAAAAGCATTGAAGATAATGCGCTGGTACTGGAAGTAATTGCCGGAAAAGATGATTACGACAGTACTGTTTCGCAGAAAAAAGTAGAAAACTATACAGGGGCCATTAGCTATGATAAAAAAGCCAGGGTCGCCTACCTTAAAGAGACTTTTGAAAGTGAGGGTTTAAATAATGATATAAAAGAAAAAACCCTTGGCACGTTGGATTTTTTAAGAAGAGAAGGACATAGCGTGGATGAAATAGTATTTCCTTTGATGAAATATACCCTTCCGACTTATTATATTTTGACTACTGCCGAAGCTAGCTCTAATTTATCCAGATACGATGGTGTGAAGTACGGGTATCGGAGTCCAAAGGGAAAAGATTTGCTTTCCATGTATAAAAAAAGCAGATCGGAAGGGTTTGGACCGGAAGTAATAAGAAGAATTATGCTGGGGACTTTTGTTTTAAGTGCCAGCTACTACGACGCTTATTACACCAAAGCGCAAAAGGTAAGAAGGTTGATTAAGGATCAGACACAGTCGATCCTTTCAGATTACGATTTTATCATTTTGCCAACAACCCCCACGCCTCCTTTCAAAATCGGGGAGAAAAAAAACGACCCGCTTGAAATGTATCTGGCTGACTTGTTTACTGTACAGGCCTCTGTGGCTGGTATTCCCGCTGTATCCATTCCTAATGGGACTGATAAAGACGGATTACCCATAGGGCTGCAAATAATGACGAATGATTTCAAGGAAAAGGAACTTTTTTCGTTTAGTAAGTATATATTAGATAAACAGTAGCTTTTTTTAAGATATGGTAAAGGTTAGTGAAAAATGGGTATTAGTGGTTCTGCTGGGTTTTACAGTAAGGGATGGTAGTTTTGGACAAGAAATCAAACTTGACCATGATACCATTGATATACATCAGCCCGATTCCCTGATGATAGAAGATACACCGCAGGTTTTTATCTCTCCCGATTATATTCCCGATGTACCTTACGATCTTGTAGGAGACAGGCTTTCCTGTCTTGAAAAAGATATCCCTCTGAATTATAATAGCCGGGTACGAGGTTTCATAGAATACTTTGCCGTAAGGAACCGGGCGTATACGCAGAGAATGATTAACCGGAAAAACCTGTATTTCCCCATTTTTGAAAAGTATCTTAAAAAATATGGGCTACCTGACGAATTGAAATACCTGGCCATTGTCGAATCCGGGTTGGAACCCGGTGCTACCTCCAGAGTCGGCGCAGGAGGTTTATGGCAATTTATGCCGGCAACCGGAAGGTTGTACGGACTTAATCAGGATTGGTATATTGATGAAAGAAGAGATCCGGAAAAAGCTACCGAAGCGGCCTGTAAATATCTAAAATTTCTTTACGATTATTTTGATGATTGGGAACTGGCCCTGGCCGCTTACAACTCAGGGCCTGGCAACGTAAGAAAGGCCATCCGCCGGTCGGGTTACAAGAAAAAATTCTGGGAAGTATACCGCTACCTTAAAAGGGAAACCAGATCGTATGTGCCCCAGTTTGTGGCAGTGATGTACGTGTTGAACTATGCAGATGAGCATAATTTCCATCAGGATAGCCTGTTGTATGCCTGGGAAACCGACACCATCACAGTCAATAAATACCTGAATCTTGAAACGTTTGCGAGTTTAACCAACATTTGTCTGGAAGACCTGGCCCGGCTTAACCCGGAGCTAAAACGTAGCGCGGTACCGGATTACGTAAAAAACTATCCGTTAAAAATACCGGCTGATAAATACAATTTCATTGATTACAAAAGGTCTTACATTCTTGACTCAGCCAACAGAAAGGGCAGGAAAGAACTAGAGTTTATTGCCAAAAACAGTGTTGGCAGTACTTATGGAAAGAAAAAGGTGGTCCATAGGGTGAGAAGAGGTGACGTGATCGGAAAGATTGCGGAAAGGTACAAGGTCAGGGTGTCTGATATCAGGGCCTGGAATAACTTAAGAGGCAATACAATAAGAATTGATCAGCGGCTGGCTGTCTGGGTAAGACCGGATCAGGTAAATAAAGTGAACAGGCCGGTGATGGCTAAGAACGCCAGCCCGCAGCAGCAAATCGATCTTAAAAATGCCAGGGTTTTATACAAGGTACAACCAGGAGATACATTGTGGGATATCTCCAGAAAATATAAAAATCTGAGCATTGATAAAATTAAGAAACTAAATAATTTGAAAACCAATAAAATCAAACCAGGCCAGACATTGGTACTGGGGTAAAACTTTAAGCACATTTTCCACCCTGCCCAGGTCCCCGGAACCTACCATTTATCCAGTGGCACAGGTTAAGTTATTGTGACTTTTTCGCTATCCTGTTATTATTTAATTAATATCTGTCAACGAATATTTAATTAGATATTTTTAAAACCTTTACGGATTTATTTAATTTAAGACGCTATTGAAAATAGACCTTCAAATGAGAAGATTAAACAAAGCAAGCAAGCTTTTAAGAAATTGTGTGATGGTCGCACTTTCTTTTCTGATTCTGAGCTGCGGTGAACAAATTGAAAAAGGGAATAAAGACCTTCTTCCCGATGCGGCCGGTGAAATTACCGAGGTGTTGGTCGTGATCGATTCAGCGAAATGGGCAGGGCCGGTGGGCAGGTTTTTCAGAGAATCCCTGGGTGCCCCTATCCAGGGCCTGCCGCAGGATGAGCCTCAATTTACCCTCAGAAGGATTGATCCCCTCAAAATGAATGACGTCTTGAAAGTTGCCAGAAGTATCATTTATGTTACCATTCTGAATGACCTTAGCAGGGCAGGAATTTTTATGAGGAATAATGTAACTCCCGAATCCATAGCGCGAATTAAAAATGAGCCGGAACTGTTTATGTATACCAAACAGGATGAATACGCCAGAGGCCAGGAGATTACTCACCTTTTTGGCACCGATGATGAATCCCTGTTAAAGAATCTTAATAAAAATAAGGACCGGTTAATGAACTATTTTGTGCAGATCGCCAAAGACCGGACCAAGACAGATTTGTACAGAACCGGTGAAAAGAAAAAGCTAAGCGAAGGAATCGCGGATAAATACAAGTTTTCTTTAAGAGTACCGGATGGCTACCGCATTGCCGATGAACAAGATGACTTTTTATGGCTTAGGTACCTTGATAAAGACGTAGATAAAAGTATTTTTGTTTATTTTACCGATTACACCACCCAGGATGTTTTTAAAGAAGAAAACCTACTGGCCTTAAGGGAAAAAATTACCTCCACTTACCTCAGAGACGTGGAAAAACCGGAAATATATATAACTTATCAGGATATTTTGCCAATGAAAGCACAGGCCACAACTTTTCATGACGAATTTGCCATGAAAGCTTTCGGGTTATGGAAAGCCAGTGACAATTCATTGGGTGGCCCCTACAGGAGTTATACATTTGTGGATCAAAAGCTTAACCGGTTATATTATATGGAAGCGTACGTAACAGCCCCGGGAATGGATAAGCGGGAAGCGCTCATGGAGTTAGAAGTAATCATGTCAACATTTAAGAGCCAGACGCAGTTAGAAAATGAGATTAATTCTTAATATTGTGTTTCAGCTAAATTTCAAAATAAGCCCAATCTATTAACTTATGTCAATAAAAATCAGGAAAGAGGACGCCTTGAACTATCACACCCAGGGCCAGCCCGGAAAAATAGAGGTGATTCCTACTAAAATCTTAAGTACACAACTTGATCTTGCATTGGCATACTCACCCGGTGTAGCAGAACCCTGTCTGGAAATAGCGGATAATGAGGAAAATGTCTACAAATATACTTCAAAAGGAAATCTCGTAGGCGTTATTTCTAATGGCACCGCTGTACTCGGGCTGGGTAATATCGGTCCGGAAGCCTCAAAACCTGTCATGGAAGGAAAGGGGGTCCTGTTCAAAAAGTTTGCAGGGATCGATGTGTTCGACATCGAGATCAATGAAGAGGATCCGGATGCTTTTATTAAAATTGTTAAATCACTTGAGCCAACCTTCGGGGGAATCAACCTGGAAGATATAAAAGCACCGGAAAGTTTTAAAATTGAGGCATCACTAAGGGATCAGATGAATATCCCCGTCATGCATGACGATCAGCATGGCACCGCTATTATTTCAAGTGCTGGTCTTTTAAACGCCTTGATCCTGGTTGAGAAAAAGATTGATGACCTATATATAGTGGTCAACGGGGCGGGTGCATCAGCTATTGCATGTACCAAACTCTATGCGGCATTGGGGGCAAAAAAAGAAAACATAGTCATGCTGGACAGTGCCGGTGTGGTCAGAAAAGACAGGGAGAATCTGGATCCGGTCAAGGCCGAATTTGCTACCGGAAAGGACTTAAATACACTGGATGAAGCCATAAAAGGCGCTGATATGTTTTTAGGGCTATCCAAAGGTAATGTCCTCACACCGGAAAATGTATTATCCATGGCAAAAGATCCAATCGTTTTTGCACTGGCTAACCCGGATCCTGAGATATCCTATCAATCCGCCATGGCTACCCGGAGCGATATCATCATGGCTACCGGGAGATCCGACCATCCCAACCAGATCAATAATGTGTTGGGTTTTCCCTACATCTTCAGGGGGGCACTGGATGTGAGGGCCACTGCCATCAACGAAGAAATGAAACTGGCGGCAGTGAAAGCGCTGGCAGATTTGTCAAGGGAACCCGTACCGGATTTAGTCAGCAAAGCCTATGGGCTGGACAAGCTGAAATTTGGTAAAGATTACCTCATTCCCAAACCACTGGACCCCCGGTTAATCACCACTATTTCACCAGCAGTAGCTAGGGCCGCGATAGACACCCGTGTAGCCAAATATCATATTAAAAACTGGGATCAGTACGAAATAGATTTGCAAAAAAGGATCGGAATAGATCAAAAAATCATTTCAAGGATCATAAACCGGGCTAAGAATAATCCTAAAAGGGTGGTATTCGCTGAAGCTGACAACTATAAGATACTGAAAGCCGCGCAAACTGTAGCAGAAGAAGGCATAGGTATACCAATCCTGCTGGGCAATCAAAAGCATATAGACAAGTTGTGCGAGCAGTACCACCTCGAACTACATAATTCCGAGATCATTGACACCTCCCGGGAGGAAGCCAAAACAGAAGAGTTTGGTAAAGTTTTGTATGAAAAAAGAAAACGCAAAGGTCTTACCTATTATGAAGGCAAAAAGCTGATGCGCGACAGAAACTATTTCGGCGCCATGATGGTGCAATGTGGGGAGGCTGATGCTTTGATCTCCGGCTTAACCAAAGATTATCCTAAAACCATACTCCCTGCCCTGCAAATCATTGGTACCGAAGAGGGAATCGACCGGGTCGCGGGTATGTATATCATTTCTACCAAAATCGGTACATTTTTCTTTGCCGACACCACCGTAAATGTGGATCCGACAGCAGAAGAATTGGTGGATATAATCGGTCTTACTGCCAGGGGCGTACGTTTCTTCGATTATGAACCCCGTATTGCTGTGCTTTCTTATTCCAACTTTGGTTCTAGTAAGGGCCCTGTGCCTGGCAAGACCAGTAAGGCCGCTGAACTGGCCCGCAAAAAATATCCCGGTCTGACCATCGATGGAGACATTCAGGCCAATGTAGCCATTAACACGGACATACAACAATCCAACTACCCATTTAGTGAGCTGGCGAAAGAAGGTGCCAATACTTTTGTATTCCCTGATCTGGCCAGCGGTAACATCGCCTATAAAATGGTTATGGAGTTAGGCGGTGCCGAAGGAATTGGCCCCATTTTGATGGGCATGAATAAACCTGTACATATCTTACAACTAGGCAGTTCAGTAAGAGAAATTGTAAATATGGTCGCCATCGCCGTAGTAGACGCGCAATGGGCAAAGAAAAAAGAAGCCAGGAAACCTGGGAAAAAATGATCGCTTATATAGAAGGTAAGTTAACCTGGAAAGATCCTACATTTGTTATTATAGATATTGGGGGTATAGGATACGAAATCAAGATTTCGTTGGGAACATTTACCGCCATTAAAGATCTGGAGAGGTGCAAATTACATACCTATTTACATGTTAAGGAGGATAGCCATACCTTGTTTGGTTTTTTCGAGCCAATTGAAAAAAAAATATTTTTATCCCTTATTTCCATAACAGGTGTGGGCCCAAGCACCGGGTTAATGGTGCTTTCGTCACTTTCAGCCAATGAATTACAGGAGGCAATCATTCATGGAGATGTATCAACCATTCAGTCCGTGAAAGGCATCGGAGCCAAAACCGCACAAAGAATTGTACTGGAGTTAAAAGATAAAATGGCCAAAGAAAACCTAGGTGATAATTATGCGATAATTCAACAAAAATCGTACAATACGGTGAAAAATGAAGCGTTATCAGCACTAATGACATTGGGGTATAATAAAGGAATGGCGACAAAAACTATTGATGGAATTTTGAAGAACTCCAAGGAAGAAATTAGCTTGGAAGAGTTAATAAGACTTGCTCTTAAAACTGCTTAATCGAATAGTAAAAACTTGATTTTATCTAGACTAAACGGATATTTGTTATTTATCCTGACCGGATCCTTAGTGATGGCGAATTGGTTTTGGTCTAATGGAAATCTGTCGCGCGGCAATCAGGGCTCACTAATCCCCACCGAACCGGGGCTGGAATATTATAAGATCGATACCACCGGTAATGATTCTACGCAAAACAATGTTCAGACGCAAGATACTACAAAAGCAGATACCACCAATCGTCAACTGCCCTATCAACCAACCAGGCAACCTACTTTTCGGCCCAAAGACCGTTTCGGTGATCCGTTTTCCTTTGATTTAAGTCCATCACCTTTACTGCTAAAAGACCCTTCCGGCCTGATGCTGGATGTGGAAATCGATACCGGACTCAATTATACGATCTACGAAAAAATGGGTGATGTGAATTTTCGTCCAACCACTTCCATGTCTTTTGAGGAATTCTCTGATTATCAGGAAAAAAAAATATTAAAAGATTACTGGAAATCCCGGTCCCGTGGGCTGGATGGAGAAAGCCCGGTCAGTTCAAGAAGCCTCATTCCGCCATTGTATATCAGCCCGGTATTCGATAGGATCTTCGGTGGCAGCAGAATAGACATTGTGCCCAGTGGATTTGTTACCCTTGATTTCGGTTCAAGATTTGAAAGGGTATTTAACCCTTCCATTCCTATCAGGCAACAAAGAAATATTACACCACTGGAGTTCGATCAGCAAATAACTATGAATGTGGTGGGTAGCATTGGCGAAAAATTAAAAGTGACTACCAATTTTGATAACAATAACTCATTTGATTTTGAAAATAACTTCAAAGTAGAATATACCGGATTTGAGGAAGACATAATCAAAAAAATTGAAATCGGGAATGTAAGTTTACCCCTTAATAATAGCCTGATAACCGGTTCTCAAAACCTTTTTGGCTTTAAAACCCAATTGCAGTTCGGCAAATTATTTGTCACGGCCGTTGCCTCCACACAAAGGGGTAAAACGGATGTAGTTGAAATAAACGGAGGAAGTACAGGAGGGCAGGCCCGCGAGTTTGAAATCAGGGGGTCAGACTATGATGAAAACCGGCACTTTTTTCTGGGACACTTTTTCCGTGAAAATTATGAAAACTGGTTGCAGCGTATCCCCCAGATCATCTCGGGCATCAATATCACGCGGGTGGAGGTTTATGTAATCAACAGAAACAATACTACTGAGACGCTCAGGAACTTTGCCGCTTTTATGGATCTGGCTGAGCCCACAAGAATATATAATACCGACTTTGTTACCTCTAATGATCCGAATGCCCCAAATAGCAACGGCGCCAATACACTTTTCAACGAATTAAGAGGCAACGATGCCATCAGGGATCCCGACGAGGTAACAGAAATACTGGAACAGCAGTATAGAATGGTCAATGCCACGGAATTTAATGTGGTTACGAGTGCCCGGAAGTTAGATGAAAGGGAATACGCCTTTCATCCCCAGCTCGGCTATGTATCCTTGTTCCGGCAATTGCAGAACGATGAGGTACTGGCAGTTTCCTATGAATACACCTTTAATGGGCAGCGTTACCAGGTAGGTGAGCTGACAGAAGATTATCAAAACCGGCAAGATGATGAGGTGATTATCCTGAAAATGCTAAGACCCAGCAAAATCAACATCAGGGATCCGGATAACAGGCCCATTCCCACTTGGGACCTGATGATGAAAAATATTTACAATCTGAATGCCAGCCAGGTCATACGTGAAAACTTTCAGTTAAGAGTGATCTACCGGGATGACAGGACCGGTATTGACAACCCAAGTCTGCACGAAGGGATCAACACCCAAAATGTACCCCTCGTCGAACTCTTTAATCTCGACCGGCTGAATCAACAGGGAGATGAGCAACCGGATGGAAATTTCGATTTTATAGAGGGCGTTAGCATTGATACGGAAAAGGGCAACATCATTTTTCCGGTGCTTGAACCCTTTGGCGATCATTTAAGAAGCTTTTTCATCGGGGATCCCAATCAGGATAACCTGATCAATAAATTTGTGTTTGACACCTTATACGCCAGTACCAAGTTCGACGCACAACGGAATACGTTGCTGGACAAATTTTTCATCAACGGATCCCTGCAGGCCGGTTCGTCCAATGAAATTGCACTGCCGGGAATCAATATTGCCGAAGGCTCCGTCCAGGTGCTTGCCGGTAATACCCCACTTACTGAGGGGGTGGATTACCAGGTAGACTATACCTTTGGAAAGGTGACAATCATTAACGAAGGTATTCTGAATTCCGGACGGCCTATTAGAATTACCTATGAAAAGTCCGACCTTTTCAACTTCCAGGCACGCAGCCTGTTCGGGGCAAGGTTTGACTATCTGGTCAATGAAAATTTCAACATAGGCGCGACCTTGTTACATCTCAATGAAAGACCCCTTATATCCAGAATAAGCGTAGGTGACGAACCTTTGAGGAACACCAAGTATGGTTTTGATATAAACTACAACAAAGAATCCAGGTTTTTAACCAAACTAACAGATGCGTTACCCTTGATCCAAACCAAGGAACGATCTGCCGTCACCTTCAACGGAGAATTTGCCCAGTTAATCCCTGGCACTTCCAATATCGTAGATGGGGACGGCACTTCCTACCTCGACGATTTTGAGGCCGCTGTTACCCCTTTTAATCTGGGAGGTAATGTACTAACCTGGAGTTTAGCCAGTACGCCTATTACGGAGGACGACGCCTTTAACGGCAATGCCCCTACGGGAGATCTATCGTTTGGTTATAAAAGGGCAAAACTGGCCTGGTACATTATCGATAACATATTCTACAGAAGTAGTGGAATCAATGTCCCTTCCAATATCAGCGACGAGGACAATTTTAATCACTACATCAGAGAGGTGACCCCACAGGAAATATTCATCAACCAGGACCAGCAGGTGCTCAACCTTGCACTACCGTTGTTCAATCTGGCTTATTTCCCTTCAGAAAGAGGACAATATAATTATAACCCCCAGTTAAATCCTGACGGTACCCTACCCAACCCTGCCAGTAACTGGGGCGGGATAACCCGGGCCATCACTTCTGAGGTGGATTTTGATAAGGCCAACATCGAGTTTATTGAATTTTGGCTGATGGATCCGTTCCTGCCCGGAGAAAATGGCCGGGTACTGGACGGAATACAAAACACGAATAATACCACCGGGGGCCGGTTTGTGCTAAACCTGGGAAGTATATCGGAAGATGTTATTAAAGACAACAGACACGGCTTTGAAAATGGCCTTCCGGGTGACGGAAGCAACGACAATGTGGAGGTGACACCCTGGGGAAGGGTCACCACACAACAGTTTTTAACACCACAATTTGACAATTCTGCCGATTCCAGACCTAATCAGGATGTAGGGCTCGATGGATTGAGAAGTGAAGACGAGGCTACGACTTTTTCTGACTTTTTAAACAATATACCTGCATCCGCCAGAACGATTGTAGAAGCTGATCCGTCGGCAGACAACTTCCAATTCTATCTTGGAGATGAACTGGATGAGAGGGATGCCAAGATTTTGGAAAGGTATAAAAACTTTAATGGTATGGAGGGCAACAGTCCCATTATTTCAGGTAACTCAAGCATCACCCCTTCCGGCTCAAATCTACCTGAAAATGAAGATCTCAATAAAGACAACACCTTGTCTGGCCTGGAGGAGTATTACGAATATACCATCAATCTGAGGCCTGGCCAACTGGAAGTGGGCAGAGAAAATATCGTGGACAGAGTAACTGCCAATGTTAACGGACAAAATGTCGACTGGTACCTGTTTCGCATACCAATCAGGAATCCTGACAGGATCGAGGGGAATATTAGTGATTTCAAATCCATCCGGTATTTGAGAACTTACTTAACCGGGTTTTCACAGCCTGTGGTATTGAGAATGGCTAATTTCCAGATGGTAGGCAGCCAGTGGATCAAAGAAGTTGAAAGCCTCGAATCACCGGGAATAGGTACACCCATAGAAGCTGCCAACACTGAATTTAATATTTCAGTAGTGAATATTGAACAAAACAGCCAGCCAGCCCCTGACAAAATTCGCTATGTTTTGCCTCCTGGATTTGAACGGGACAGGGATAATACAACGATCAACCAGGTGCAGTTAAATGAGCAATCTTTAGTACTCACCGTCAGGGAATTGGAGGACAGGGATGCCAGGGGAGTTTTTAAAAACGTTAACTTTGATCTCATTAACTACGGCAATATAAAAATGTTTCTTCATGCCCAAGGAGAAGATATACAGGATGGCGAGGCAACGGCCTTCCTGAGATTGGGTACGGACAAGACGCAGAATTACTATGAAATCGAGGTGCCTTTAATTATTACGCCTTTCGGTACCACATCACCGGAAGGAATATGGCCTAAAGATAACGAAATAGATGTAACGCTGGATGAACTATTCCAGTTAAAATCACTCCGGAACAGAACCAGGGACGAGAGAAATTTCCGCTTTTCGAATATTGAAGGGCCCCTGGAAACCGGCCAAACCAGATTAACCATAAAGGGTAATCCTGATTTAAGTTCCGTGCAGGTGATGATGATCGGTATCAGAAACCCTGAAAGTCCCGACAGGGCACCAAAATCTTTGTCCATATGGGCCAATGAATTACGGGTAGGGGATTTTGACACCCGGGCCGGATGGGCAGCCAACGCCAGGCTAAATGCCCAGTTGGCTGATTTTGCCAATGTAACGGCTTCTACCAGATATTCGTCGGTAGGCTGGGGCTCAATACAGGAAAAAATATCCGACAGGGAAAGGGACGAAACCCTGCAATTTGACGTGGCTGCCAATGTAAATCTCGATAAGTTCTTTCCTGAAAAACTGGGATTGAGTATACCCATGTATGTGGGCTATGAAAAAGTGAGAATTAAACCATTTTTTGACCCGAAAGACCCCGATGTGCCTTTACAGTCAACCCTGAATTCCATGGCGGAAGAGGAACGCAACAATTACAAGGACATTGTCACTGACAACACGGAAAGAAAAAGTATAAATTTTACCAATGTCAGGGTCAACAAAACCAATCCGGAGGCGAAAAATCACATTTACGATATTTCCAATTTTTCTTTTACCTACGCCTTCAGTGAAGAAACCCGGAGTAATTTCAATACCGAGTCCTACCTTTACAGAACTTACAGAGGGGCTGTAGCCTATAATTTTGCGCCGCAGGAGGTAAGTGTGGAACCCTTTCAAAAGGCAAAATTCCTGGAATCCCCTTACCTGCAACTATTAAAGGATTTTAACTTTTCGCCTATTCCCAATAACATTTCCGTCAGGTTTGACCTTGACCGGCGGTTTGTTAAAACACAGTTCCGGAATGAAAACCTGACTACCGAAGGCATAGCGCCGAATTTTGAAAAATACTTCACATTTAACAGGGTTTACAATGTCAGATGGGGCCTTACCAAAAGCCTTTCGATGGATTATGCGGCGAGGGCCAACGCAGTTATTGACGAACCGCTCGGGGAGATCGATACCGATGAGGAAAGACAAGAAATATGGGATAACCTGAGGGATTTTGGCCGGATGAAAAACTTTGATCAGGACATTTCCTTTAATTACAGGTTACCGCTGGATAAAATTCCCTTCACCGACTGGATCAGGGCAGATGCCCGGTATAGTGTAGGGTATACCTGGACAGCAGGCGCTTTGAATCAACAGGAAGAATTTGGCAATATCATTCAAAACAACCGTCAAAGAAACCTGACCGGCAAGTTTGACCTTGTGGGCTTGTACAACAAGATTAAGTTTTTCAAGGAAATCAACTCCCCTGCCCCACCACCACGTCGCCGGGCTCCGCCCAATCGGAATCAGGAAGAAGGCGAACAGGAAGAAAATGTGTTAAAACGTGACAACAAAGGCGTGAAGGGTTTTTTTCGCTTGTTAATGTCGGTAAGATCAGTGGATTTCACCTACAATGTTGGAGAAGGCACCTATTTGCCTGGGTTTAATCAGACCCCTTTTCTTTTTGGGCTGGATTCAGCCTTTAGCGCCCCGGGCATTCCGTTTATTCTGGGCAGCCAGGATATATCTATCAGGGACAGAGCTCTAAGAAACGGATGGTTGGTAAACAGTGAAGAGTTAACTACCCCATTTAGCCAGTCCAATAATATTGATCTCAATATTAATGCGGTGGTAGAGCCTTTTAAAGACTTTCGGATAACCCTGAAGGCAAGAAAGCAAAAAACAAATGCATATCAGGAAATCTTCAGAAACGGGCAATCTTTGAATCCTTCCCGTACGGGCAGCTACAGCATTTCCTTCTTTACCTTAAAAACCGCCTTCAAAAGAGATAACAACAATGATGTCTCACCTGTCTTTCAGGATTTCGAAAACAATCGACAGACAATCCTGAACAGGCTGGCCCAAACCAACGAAGACCTGGCTGGTCTTCCCCTTAATTCACAGGATGTATTAATCCCGGCATTTATCGCGGCCTACACCGGACAAGATGTCAACGAAGTCAACCTTACCCCCTTTCCAAAAGTGCCTGTGCCCAACTGGACATTGAGCTATTCGGGGTTATCCAAGTTGAATGCCTTCAAAGACATTTTCAGATCCATCACTGTCAACCATACCTATAACTCCTCTTATGATGTCAGAAACTTTACCAGTTCCCTGTTTTATGAGGAAGGAATAACCCTGGATAAACGAGTGGAAGATTACAGGCCACCTTCATTAACCAATGAAGAAGGTAATTTTATACCGGAATTAGTGCTCAACCAGGTATCCATTACCGAAAGCTTTTCACCTTTGATAGGCATCAATCTGAGCACTAAAAAAAGGATGAACATCAACGTAGAATACAGGACAGAAAGAAGCCTGGCGCTAAATATGTCCAACGCGCAGATAACAGAGCTGACCCGGAATGATTTTTCATTAACCTTTGGCTATACAAAAGCCAAGTTTAAACTCCCCTTCCGCTCGCAAGGCAAAACGATTACCCTGCAAAACGACCTGTCATTCAAGATGCAGATGTCGATAGGGGATAATAAAACCGTACAAAGAAAAATCGAAGACTCCAATACAATAACCAATGGGACAAGGAGTTTTCAACTGAGGCCAACGATTGACTATGTAGTGGATGAAAAACTGAGTGTCCAGGTGTATTTCGAACGCAATGTCAATGACCCCCGGGTATCGGCCAGTTTTAAAAGGGCCACGACCGCATTTGGCACCCGTATCAGGTTCAGCCTCTCGCAATAACCAGGCTCTAGCAGGCCCTTACCGGCAGATATTTTTAATTTGCCGTCAAAAATTTTTGCATTTAAAAAAAGAATGTATTTTTGGGGCAAAAATTTAGCGACATGAACTTTCCTGAAGAATTAAAGTATACCAAAGATCATGAATGGATTCGTGTGGAAGATGACATTGCAACAATCGGAATAACAGATTTTGCACAACAGGAACTGGGAGATATAGTCTATGTGGAGGTGGAAACCGTAGATGAAGAAATCGGCCAGGGTGAGGTCTTCGGTACCGTTGAAGCTGTAAAAACCGTTTCAGATCTTTTTATGCCCATATCGGGAACAGTAGCTTCTTTTAATGAAGCCCTTGAGTCTAATCCCGAGATTGTTAACGAAGACCCCTATGGTAAAGGCTGGATGATTACAGTAAATATCACAGATAAAAGTGAACTGGATGGGTTAATGAGTGCCGCCGAGTATCAGAAATTGGTAAGCTGATTCATTTTATTGTCCCATGTCAGATGCATAATTGGCGATATCACGTATTTACTCTGATATGGGCCGTTATAATAGCCATATTAATATTGTCACCCGGCCGGTCAATGCCAGACTCACCCTTCCGGAATATTCCTTATTTAGACAAAATTGTTCATGCGGGTATTTTTGCATTTCTTTCATTTTTGATGGCAAGGGGTATCATAAAGCAATATTCGGGGCATAAAACCAAATATGCATGCTTTGCCGGTTTCACAATCACTATCTCTTATGGAGCAGCCATTGAATACCTGCAAAAACTTGTGCCCGGAAGGTCATTCGAGTTAAATGATTTAATAGCCAATACAACAGGGGCTTTGCTTGGGATAGCTGCCTGTTATTTTTTGTTAAAATTAACATCTAATCGGTCATAAACCTTTTCTATAAACATTTTGTTTTGTATATTTGGACATAGGGTCAAAATAAAAAAAGGCCAATTTTGTGAATAACTAACAAGATTTACCATGGAAGTAAAAAAGAAACCGGAAGCTGATTTGACCAAAAAATCAGGTATGCTCTTAAACCTGGGGCTGGTTCTCAGTCTTGGCATTGTGATTACGGCTTTCAGTTGGAGATCATATGATGACGGTGATTTGATGAATTTGGGTCAGGTAGATGATAATTTTGAGGAAATAATGGAAGTTCCACCCACGGAACAGCCACCTCCCCCACCACCTGTCATTCAACAGCCGGAAATCATCGAGGTGCCCGATGAAGAGGAAATTGAACAGGAAATTGAAGTGGATCTCGATGTAGAGATCACAGAAGAAACTGCCATTGAAGAAATCATTGTCAGTGATGAGCCTGAAGATGAAGTAGCAGACGAAATTTTTACAATAGTTGAAGAGCAACCTACACCAAATGGTGGTATGAGGGCATTCTATGAATTTGTAAAAAAGAATCTGAAATACCCTTCCCAGGCAAGAAGAATGGGCATCGAAGGAAAAGTATTCGTACAGTTTGTAGTGGATAAAGACGGTACCATTACCGATGTACAGGCCATTAAAGGCATCGGCGCGGGATGTGACGAGGAAGCGATCAGGGTATTGAAAAATCACCCTAAATGGAAGCCAGGAATGCAAAGAGGTCGTCCTGTAAGAGTACGAATGGTCATTCCAATAACATTTAAATTAGGTTAACATTCAAATCATAAGATAATTGTAATTAAAACCCCGCCAATGGCGGGGTTTTAGTTTAGTTATAAAACGATGTTTTGGTTTTATAGCCATTTTTAGTTCCAGCTTAATTTCACATTGATTTCTCCGGGCTTTCCCCGGCTTTTTTTTATAATCATCTGTCGGGCAAACCGCTCATATAATTATTACCTGATTTATACAAACCAGGTATCGATAAATGCCAATTAATAATATATTTGAACTGTAATTGCAACCTGATAATTTAACTAAAATGAAAAAAACAGCGATCTTATCGATGTTGTTGCTTTTGGTCATTCGGTTGGCATATGGGCAGGCGACAAACATCGAATTTACCGAATATACATTAGACAATGGACTACATGTTATACTGCATCAGGACAACAGTACGCCCATAGTGGCTGTCAGTGTTCTATATCATGTGGGTTCCAAAAACGAGAATCCGGACAGGACCGGCTTCGCCCATTTCTTTGAACATTTGCTATTTGAAGGCTCCGAGAACATCGAAAGAGGACAATTTGATAAACTGGTAACCGGTGCAGGGGGCGAGTTAAACGCCAATACCTCTTTTGACAGAACATTTTATTATGAGATACTTCCTTCAAATCAACTGGAATTAGGCCTCTACCTGGAATCAGAAAGAATGCTTCACGCGAAAATTGATTCTGTAGGCGTAGAAACACAAAGGGAAGTGGTAAAGGAAGAAAAAAGGCAACGCTATGACAATCAGCCCTACGGATCAATTCTCATCGAGGTATTAGACAGGGCTTATGAGGTACACCCCTATCAGTGGGCCCCGATAGGTTCCCTGGAGCACTTAAACGAGGCTACGTTGGATGAGTTTATGGATTTTTATAATACCTTCTATGTGCCGGATAATGCCACACTTTCTATTGCGGGGGATATTGACATTAAACAAACCAAAAAACTCGTAGACAAATATTTTGGAGGAATACCCAAAGGCACGAAGCCAATACCACGGCCTACCGTAGTAGAACCACAAAAGACGCAGGAAGTAAGAGATGTAATATTTGACAACATTCAGCTTCCGGCCGTCATCCAGGCCTATCACATGCCTGCACAGGGAACACCGGACTATTACGCGTTAAATGTGTTAACCAATCTGTTATCCAATGGACAAAGCTCCCGGCTTAACAAGGCCCTGGTAGATAATCAGCAAAAAGCATTGTTTGTCGGTGCTATTCCATTATCTGCCGAAGACCCTGGTTTATTTATCACGCTTGGAATTGCCGCAGCAGGCGTGGAGGTAAATGATCTTGAGGAGTCTATGGACAAAGAGTTGGAAAAAGTAAAAACAGATTTGATTACAGAGCGGGAATTTCAGAAAATCCAGAACCAAATTGAAAGTGATTTTATAGCCGGCAATGCGCGCGTGGCCGGCATTGCCGAAAGTCTGGCCAATTACCATGTCTATTTTGGTGACGCCAATCTCATTAACACTGAAATAGATAAATTCAGAAAGGTTACCAGGGAAGATATCAAACGGGTAGCCAATAAATATTTAACCAAAGAAAACAGGGTTGTGTTACACTACCTTCCTAAATCAGCACAGCAACAACCCGATGACACCACTATAAACAAGGAGGGCAACTAAAATGAAAAAAGCACTTTACATCATAATTGCCGTGGCTTTCGCATCCTGCACATCCACCAAAAAAATGGATACTGCCGGTTCATCCGGAAAGGGCAATACAAGCACCCTGGACAAAGCCATGGCGTCACTGGTGACAGAAGATTCAAAACCGGACAGGTCAAAAGTACCCACTCCTGGCCCGGCGCCAGAAATACAAATCGGGAAATATGAGTCGTTTACGCTGGAAAATGGCCTGAAAGTCTTTGTCGTGGAAAATGATAAGCTGCCTATGGTCTCATTTTCATTAATTATCGACAGGGACCAGATACTGGAGGGTGAAAAAGCAGGTTATGTTGCTACCGCGGGAGATTTGTTGAGTCGGGGTACCAAAAGTAAAACCAAAGAACAAATAGATGAGGAAGTTGATTTTATCGGCGCCAGCCTGAGTACCTCCTCCTCCGGTGTGTTTGGCTCATCATTAAGCAAACATAAGGAAAAGCTATTGGCTATAATGGCTGATGTGACCTTAAATCCCTCATTCCCTCCCGAAGAGCTTGATAAGATCAAAAAGCAAACCATCTCAGGACTACAAAGCCAAAAGGAAGACCCTAATGCCATTGCAGAAAACGTGCGACTGGTATTACGTTATGGAAAAAACCATCCATACGGGGAGTTGGTGACAGAGGAATCAGTCAACAATATTTCCCTGGATGACTGCAAAAACTATTACAATACCTACTTTAAACCTAACATCACCTACATGGCTATCGTTGGGGATATTACCAAACGGGAAGCTGAAACACTTATTAAAAAATACTTTGGAGGCTGGCAGAAAGGAGAGGTACCCACTCATAGCTATGAAATGCCCACTTCCCCGGAAACACCAATAGTCGCACTTGTTGACAGGCCTCAGGCTGTTCAGTCCATTATTAACATTACCTATCCTGTAAGTTTAAAGCCAGGGGAAGATGATGTCATCAAGGCCAGGTTAATGGACAACATCCTGGGAGGAGGCTTTTCAGGCAGGTTATTTGCCAACCTGAGAGAAACCCACGGTTACACCTATGGTGCCTATTCTTCTCTTTCCTCTGATGAGTTAATAGGTAGTTTCAACGCTACAGCCAGTGTCCGGAATGAGGTGACGGATAGTTCTATCGTACAATTTATTTATGAGCTGAACAGGATCAGGGATGAAAAGGTGACGGAAAATGAGTTGAGATTAATGAAAAATTATATCACAGGAAGCTTTGCCCGATCACTTGAAAGTCCTCAAACCGTAGCCAATTTTGCCCTGAATACCGAGAGGTATAATATGCCCAGGGATTATTACCCCAATTACCTTAAAAAGGTGGCAGCCGTGACTGTAGAAGACGTCCGGGAAATGGCTAAAAAATACGTGAAGCCAGATAACGCCTACATTTTGGTAGTCGGAAAAGCCAGTGAATTGTCTGATAGACTCGAGCAATTCGGAGCGGTGAAGTACTATGATATTTACGGCAACAATTACATCCCGACCGAAACCAGCGATATACCTGAAGGCATAGACGCTCATGCTGTGATTAATAATTACATCCAGGCAATAGGTGGCAAGGAAAAGATCATGTCTGTCAAAAATATCAGCAGCAACGCCACAGTAAGTGTTATGGGACAGGAGTTGTCCCTGAAAGAAGTGAAGGCAACGCCGTTAAATTCAAGGACTGAGTTATCTATGGGAGGCATGACTGCACAAAAATGGGTTTCTGACGGTAGTAATGCATCGATGTTACAAATGGGCCAGGCTGTACCGTTGCCTGACAAACTGAAACAAGAGTCAATCATTGATAACTCTTTGTTTCCGGAAGTACATTTGGAAAAGCACAATATGAAGGTGAGTTTATCAGGTATTGAAAAGATAGATAACAAAGATGCTTACGTTATAGAAATGACTTATCCGACCGGAGGAAAAGCTACTATGTATTTCGATAAGGCAACCGGTCTGAAGGTAAAATTCTCTAAGGTGCTGGAAACGCCGCAAGGTAATCTCAACAGTACATGGGAATACAAAAACTACCAGGAAGTAGGTGGCATTAAAATTCCCTTTTCGTTATCTCAGACGGTAGGTCCGCAGCGATTAAATGTGGTGGTAGATGAAGTAAAAATCAACGAAGAAGTACCTGCGGATACTTTCAAGGTCGAATAAACTGCTTCCTCATAAATGCCATAGCCACTTTGTGTCTCTTTGTGTCTTGGTGCCTCCGTGGTTGACCATTGTTCACCACGGAGGCACCAAGACACAAAGAGACACGGAGGTGGTAGAAGGTTGAAACTATAAAATTACTTTGAGATCTGAAAGTGTCCGGACAAACTGTATGTTCTTTCGGGTGAATGTTGTCTCAGGCGTGGTGTTGTCGGCAATTCCTATAAAATGTAGCCCGGCATCAGTGGCAGCCATATAATCGTTTAATGAGTCGCCGATATGTAGTATTTCACTTCTTTTTATCCCATGGGCAATAAGTTTTTCAATCGACGGATCAAACACCTTCGGATCAGGTTTGTGATAAAACGTATCTTCCGCTGTTTGTATGAAATCCAGTTGAAGGACTGGCAGGTCGGTGTGGGCTAACTCTGAATCCACTGCCTTTCTATTGGAAGTCGTAATAATCCCCACTTTGTATTTAGCCAAAAGATAAGTCAATACTGGTTTGGCATCTGCATAGGGCTGATTTCGAAATTCTTCGCTTATCATCTCCCTTCGTTCAAGGATTCTATCCAGGTCTTCATCAACCGCCATGAAAATGTTTTCATAAAACGATGAAAAAGGGGTTTCCCAATGTTTATCAATTAGTTCATCGGGTATCTCATAATTGTAATATCTTAAACCCAGGGTTTTTATGGCTTTTACCTTAGTATTTCTCGTTTGCATCAAGGTATCATCGAGATCAAACAGTACTGCCTTGATGCTATCTATCAGTTCCATAAACCAACTTTTCAACTTTCGGCAACAAAAAACCCGACTTGAAAGCCGGGTTTGATACTATTTATACATTCACATGTCTTTCGGCGTGGTAAGAAGATCGCACCAAAGGTCCTGACTCCACATACTTCAGACCCCGTTTTAAGCCCTCTTCTTTATACCGGGCAAAAACATCAGGGTGAATAAACTCTGCTACTTCTATGTGCATTTTGGTAGGCTGCAGGTATTGACCGAGTGTAAGAATATCCAATCCGTTTTTGACCAGGTCATCCATGGCCTTATGTACCTCTTCCTGTTTTTCTCCCAATCCCAGCATTATACCGGATTTGGTTCTTTTGCCGTATTCTTTTGTCAGTCTTATTTGCTCGAGACTTCTTACGTATTTAGCCTGTGGTCTGACCCTTCGATAAAGCCTTTCAACGGTCTCCATGTTGTGTGAAACCACTTCCTGCCCTGCCTCTATTATCCTGTATAAGGCATCCCAGTTACCTTTCACATCAGGGATCAAAGTTTCAATAGTTGTCCCCGGGCTTCTCCTTTTCACCTCTATAATGGTTTGATACCATATTTCTGCGCCACGGTCTTTTAATTCATCCCTGTTAACGGATGTGATGACTGCATGTTTTACGCCCATGAGCCTGATGGCCTCGGCAACCCTGACAGGCTCTTCCTCATCATATTCCGGGGGTCTTCCTGTAGCTACCGCGCAAAATGAACAGCTACGGGTACACACATTTCCCAAAATCATGAAGGTGGCTGTCCCTGCCCCCCAGCACTCGCCCATATTCGGGCAATTGCCACTTTCACAAATGGTATGTAGTTTATACTGATCTACAAGTTTACGAACTTTTTTGAACTCTTCACCAACCGGAAGTTTTACCCTCAACCAGTTTGGTTTCCTGACTTTATCAGTCTTAATTTCGTCGCTTTTCGTAATTACCGGTAATTCTATCATCTCTTTTCTCCATATTTCTTAATTGACCAAAAATACAAATTTATATTTACATATTATAACCTATCTGCGGACAAAGGTAACTGCCAATCAGGAGGTCTGAAGTTCATCATTTTTGATATAAAATTTAACAACTCCCGACTAAAAGCTGTATAACCTATTGAATACGCCACATGGTGATAAATGACTGTATCGTATCGGTAATTCTGTAAAGCAGGGTTAGTTATGGTATCGTCGATCTATTTTCTCGATCCATAAAACAGTGTGATGAAAGCGGAAGGAAATATCGCCCGATTATCAGCCTGGGGTACAATGACTATTTCCTCGGTAAAAGCCTCAAGCATAAATCCGACTTCAAAACCGGTAACATTTCTCTTGAAAGTACCAAACTCAAAAATCAGTGCACTTTTCAGGTTGGCACCAATTTTAACATCTGCCTCTCCCAATCCCTGAAAAAGTCTCCCCGTTCCGATAATATTTCTTTGATTTACATGAACATCCGGATCGAAAGGAACAGAGCGGGACTCGAAAGGCCCCAGGGCTTCGGAAATGTAATAGGGCGTAACCAACCCAATCGTCGGCCCCAACGTTAAATGCGCATTGATTTGTACACCCTGTTGCGGGGCCTTTTTGAATAAAATCTTTTCCCTTCCGTACTGCAACCTGACCGTATATAGATAATTTTGCTTGCCCCAGATAAAAGTACTACCGTTTGCTGTTTGTGTACGTTGCTCTTTGGGATGTTTCACATTTGATAGCTCAACCCCGAAAATCTCAAATAATCCGTTATTTATCTCCCTTCCGTGTTTTAGAATAAATCCACCGATAAGACCGCCGTTTGTGTTTTTATTAATCCCCCAAATCACCTCACTGGTGTAATCATATTCCTGCTTGATTTGTGCTGAAGATAGTTGAGAATATAAAGTAAACAGAAGTGTGACTAACCCAATATACTTAAATTTTTCCATCACCTAATCTAATACATTTACCAAAATTAGTCATTTTTAAATTAACGTAAAAAAATAGTAATTGGTTTTATGAAAATAACAGATGAGGCGCACAAAGCCAAATCAGCCAACTGGGTATTTATCTCCATTTTTGATTGAAAAACGGTCTTTAACGTTAATTATTGGTGCTGACTTCAGCCAATTTGTTTTTAATATCCTGATAATTAATCCCCATATGTGAATTGTCATACACACAACGCCCATTTTTAATGATCAATATCTGGGGTGATTGATGAGGAACCTGGAACATCTCTTCAATTTGGTTAGATATGCTTCTGTAAGCAATCAAATCCAGGTAATACAGGCAGTGAGGATTGATTTCATCATCCTTCCACGACCTTGCCAACCTGTCTATGGCCATAGAACTGATCGAGCACCTCGTGCTGTGCTTAAAAATCAAAACCGGTTTTTTTTCAGATTCTTCTTTGATATTTAATAGTGTCTCCCGGTTCTCCAGTTTTCTCCATTCCATCATTTAAGTGTGTGTTTTATTATAATCTTCATTTGTCATTTTTCTTAACTTTTTTGCCTTCCGTCCTGCCCCTGCTGTTATCATAATCACTCCATATTTTTATCTCTTTAGGGTCATACCTGGCTTTCTTTTCTTTCATCTTTAAGTATTTGGGTTGATCGTCATTCTTTTTCATTCTACTTAACCACAAATTCCTTTTCCGGGTTCTTTCTTTTGCTTCAACGGTTCTTTTGTATCTGCCCACTTTATAGCCAGCGCTCGGATGCATCCACTTTTCTTTCGTGGGTTTGTACTTTTGAAAGCCAATAAAATCAGCTTGTTTTCTGGTCTTACGGCGATAAAAGCTCGCCCACTGTGCCTTGCTTCTCCCCTTGATATAGGCACTTTTATCAAGCCTCTGGTATTTCGTTTCCTTCCTCTTTATATCCCCTCCGTATCTAGTACCGGTTTGTCCCCGTTTTGGTTCCCGCATTTTGATATTTCCTCTGTAGGAGATGTATTTATGGTCATTTGTACGGTGTTTGAACCCCCTCTTCGATTTTATATTACCGGTATAAACCGAACCGATGTCTTTAGGATAAGTAATTAACTTATTTTGATTACTCGTTCGCTTGTATCTGGGATTATTGGGAATTGACCTGGGTGTAACCTTTACTACCTTGTATCGCTTTTGACCATGGGTAGAGTACCTGGGGTTTACGCCGTGGTCATTTCCTTTGGGATTTCTTCCACTCATCTTTATATTTCCTGCAAACGGTGCACCGGTTTTCCCGGGCAACACCTGGAATCGGCCCCGTTTCCCCGCAAATCCGGAATTCGGACGCCTGCCAGACGAACGGCCGGATACTTTCACCAGGTTATACTTTTTTGCGCCCCGCAGGGAAGCCGGTGTTCTACCTGCCTTATTTCCCGGTCTTCTTCTACCCTTTCTTTTTATATCTCCGGTATATGTAGAAGCCAGGCTTGACGGATAGGTAAGCAGGCGGTTTTTAGTTCTTGAGCTACCGTAGTTAGGGTTACTTCTAATCGATCTTGGGGTTACCGTCACTACACGGAATTTTTGTCGGCCGCGGCTCGTCCTGACCTGAACTCTTGGGTTATAGGGTGTTTTGTTTAATTGACTGTATCTTGGGTAAACCCCTTTACCCCTGTATCTCGTCTGTCCGGTGATACTTCTGGGGACCACACCCCTGTCTTTAAATTTTTGCTGGCCAGTCATCGTTCTCGGCACCACCTTTCTGCTTTTAAAAGCCACACTGCCACTCGCACTTCTGGGAACTATTTTCCTGTCTTTAAACCTTCTGCCTTGCGGTGTGCCATCCGGGGAAACCCGCCTGTCTTTGTAACTCATTTTACCGGTTGCGCTACGGGGCGAAACCTTTTTGTTGTTATAACTTACTTTGCCGGAAGCACTTTTGGGCACTACCTTTTTAACGACCGGTACCGGTTTTCTGTCGGTGTAGCTGGGGACTACCGTTTTGTTACTATGGTTTCTCCGTCCGCTTACAGACCTGGGATTTACTTTCTTTACCCTGTTGGATTTAGATTTTTTGGTGTTTCTGGTTTTAACTTTTTTTACTTTTGGGGGCTTTTTATCTTTATTGCTGGCTGAACGGGCCTGACCCAATGCATCGGGATTGGAAAACGTGAAAGCCAGTAAAAGCAAACCCAGGCACAAGGAAAATGACCTGCCTTTTATCCGCCAAAACGCCACGTTTTTAATCCACCGAGAAGCATTGATATGTTTCAAAACAGTTTACCCAATTTACACACGTAATTTACTGCATATATCATTATAAAAATCTTTATTAATAATCTAATTCATACATTAATGACTTATTAACAGGGAGTCACGTGTCAATTAATATTCATACAATTCCTGCAGCTTTATTCTAAAACGTTTTTTTGGCAAAAAATTTTGTTCAAGGTAGGTAGAAAATGGTACTGGTGTATCCAGACTGCCAACCCTCATTACCGGTGCATCCAGACCTGTAAAGCAATTTTCAGCAATCCAGGCTGCAATTTCACCGCCAATACCCCCGGTCAGGCAGTCTTCGTGCAATATTATTACTTTGCCAGTTTTTCTGACCGTATTTTCCACGGCCTGTTTATCCCAGGGCAGAAGGCTTCTTAAATCCAGCACATCGGCTGAAATATGCCCCATTTCCTCCAAAGTTTGTAATGCCCAGTGAACGCCTGCCCCATAGGTAATCACGGATAAGTCTTCCCCTTCAGCCATCAGGCTGGCTTCACCGATCCTGACCGTGTAGTAATCATCGGGTATTGCCTCCTGAAGGGATCTGTATAACATTTTATGTTCAAAAAACATCACGGGGTTAGGATCTTCGATCGCAGCATTGATGAGGCCTTTGGCATCGTAAGGATTGGAGGGATAAACTACCTTAAGGCCAGGTGTATGAGTAAACCAGGCTTCATTGGATTGAGAGTGAAAAGGACCTGCACCGACACCTGCCCCCGTAGGCATCCTGATAACTACATCGGCATGCTGCCCCCACCGGTAATGGATCTTGGCCAGGTTATTAACAATCTGGTTGAAACCGCAGGTAACAAAATCAGCGAACTGCATTTCAACAATTGTCTTGAACTTTTTGATAGATAGACCCAGCGCAGCTCCAATGATAGCCGATTCGCACAAAGGTGTGTTTCTGATCCGTTCCCTTCCGAAAGTTTCAACCATTCCTTCGGTCACCTTGAAAACTCCACCATACTCAGCAACATCCTGTCCCATAAGAATGAGATTTGCATATTTTTCCATACTTTGCCTGAGCCCATCGGAAATAGCATCTACAAATCTTTTTTCAGACAATTTGCCATTATCGGACGGATCAATGACTTGTTGCCGGTAGGGAAAGTATACATCATCCAGTTCCATAGCACTATCTGTTTCAGGTGTAGCCTCGGCAAAGGCAATTTCCAGCCCCTTATCAATTTCTGATTTTATCAGGCCTCTTATCTCGTTGTCAACTTCTTCGTTTATGACTCCTTCTTTGAGTAAAAACGCCTGGTAATTGTCCACAGGATCCTTTCTGGCCCACTTTTCCATCAGCTCTTCCGGAACGTATTTGGTGCCGGATGCCTCTTCATGACCACGCATTCGAAAGGTGAGCATCTCCACTAAAACCGGTCTGGGTTTCCTTCGCACAGAAGCAGCCAGGTTAGACATGGTTTCATAAACCTTTAAAACATTGTTACCATCGACCCTTTCGGTTTCCATCCCATAACCGGGGCCTTTGTCAACAAATTTCTTGAATTTAAATTGCTCCGAACTGGGAGTCGAAAGGCCATATCCATTATTTTCTATTACGAATAATACCGGCAAATTCCAAACCGCAGCCACATTCATGGCTTCATGAAAATCCCCTTCGCTAGTGCCGCCATCGCCGGAAAATACGACAACCACCTTACTTTCATTGTTCAATTTGTAGCCAAGGGCAATACCATTGGCGATAGCGAGCTGAGGGCCCAGGTGGGAAATCATACCGACAATACGATTTTCATTGGTACCGAAGTGAAAAGAACGGTCCCTGCCTTTGGTGAATCCGGACAATTTACCTTGAAACTGCGCAAACAAACGGTGATAAGGGATATCCCTGCTTGTAAATACTCCCAGGTTTCTATGCATAGGCAAAATGTACTCTGTGGTTTTGAGTGCCAGGGTACAGCCCACAGAAATTGCTTCCTGGCCTATGCCTGAAAACCACTTGGAAATTTTGCCCTGGCGAAGCAAGATCAGCATCTTTTCCTCAATCAATCTGGGCCGTAATAAAGCCTCATACAAGGCAAGCAGGGTTTCGTCGGAATAGTTTTTCCTGTAAAATCTCATAGAAAGGCACTCATGTTTCCAAACAATTTCCGGTAACGCTCAGTTGTTTTTGTGAAATAGCTTCACAAGCACACAAAAGTAATTGAAAGCCCATACCGTACAAAGAATAAGGTTATTTTTTATTTTTGCACCTGTAAATATTAAAAACAGATGATAGCTTATCAGCATTTCACCCTCTCAAATGGCCTGAATGTTTATGTGATAGAAAACCCCAACACTCCGATTGCAGTGGTAAATCTATTGTATAATGTCGGCTCTAAAGATGAACAGGAAAATAAAACCGGATTTGCCCACCTGTTCGAACATTTAATGTTCGGGGGGTCAGTCAATATTCCAAACTTCGATGAACCTTTACAAAAGGTAGGGGGGGAAAATAACGCTTTTACCAGCCCTGATATCACCAACTATTACCTGACTGTTCCGGCCAATAATCTTGAAACAGCGTTTTGGCTTGAGTCAGACAGAATGTTAGGTCTTTCATTTGCCCCGGAGGTACTGGAAGTACAAAGAAAAGTGGTTATCGAGGAGTTCAAACAAAGGTATTTAAACCAGCCATATGGAGATGTCTGGCTTAAGCTGAGGCCTTTGGCCTATCAAAAACATCCCTATAAATGGGCAACAATCGGTAAAGACATATCGCATATAGAAAATGCCACATTAGAAGATGTCAGGTCATTTTTTTATAAATTTTACAGGCCAAACAACGCCACTTTGGTAGTAGCCGGAAATGTGACCCTGAATCAGGTAAAGGATTTGTCGGAAAAATGGTTTGGCCCCATACCTTCCGGTGATAAATATGTAAGAAATTTAACGCCTGAACCGGTACAGCAAACCGCACGTCACCTGGATGTAACAGCCGAAGTGCCTTTAAACGCCATTTACAAAGTTTATCACATGCCCGGTAAAATGTCTGGCGCTTATTATCAAGCCGACCTTCTCGGAGATATGCTGGGTCGCGGAAACTCATCAAGGTTTTACCAGAAACTGATTAAAGAGCGGCCATTATTCAATAAGTTAAACACTTATATCACCGGGTCGGTGGAACCGGGTTTGTTGGTAATCTCAGGGATGTTAAATAATAATATCAGCCATGAGACCGCAGACCAGGCAATTCAGGAGATCATCGATGAGTTTAAATCGGAGCCTTTGCACCAGGATGAGTTGGTAAAGGTGAAAAATCAGGCAGAATCCACCCTGTTGTTTTCGGAAGTAGAGTTGCTAAATCAATCCATGAATCTGGCTTTTGCTGCTAATATAGGGGTTCCGGACTTGGTTAATCAGGAGCCTGATATCATCCAATCAGTGACAATCGACGAGATAAAGTTAATGGCAGACAGTATACTGACACCTGAAAACTGCTCAACTATTTACTATCATTCTCAAAACTAAGCAGGTATTAAAAAAACTACTATGAACATACGTGTCGGTCAGGGTTATGATGTACATCGACTCAAAGAAGGTCATCCTTTCTGGTTGGGAGGTATTCAAATCGATCACTACCAGGGAGCTGTAGGGCATTCAGATGCTGACGTGTTAATCCACGTAATTTGCGATGCACTTCTGGGAGCAGCCAATTTAAGAGACATTGGCTTTCACTTTTCTGATAGAGACCCTGCATACAAGGGTATTGACAGCAAAATTCTTTTAAGGGAAACACTGAAACTAATTCGTGGCAAAGGTTATGAGGTAGGTAATGTGGACGCCACTGTCTGCCTGCAGGAACCAAAGTTAAATCCTCATATCCCCGCCATGAAAGAATGCCTGGCCGGTGTCATGGAAACCGATACAGATACTATCTCTATCAAAGCCACTACCACTGAAAAACTGGGATTTGTCGGCAGAAAGGAAGGAATCTCGGCTTATGCTTCAGTACTGATTTATAAGAAAGCCCATGCCTGACCCTCAGCCCAAAATTATTGTCACTGAAGATGGCTCCCATACGCTTTATATGGAATCCATTCATGAAACATACCACTCTTTTCACGGAGCCTGGCAGGAGTCAGATCATGTATTTGTAAAATCCGGATTGGATTATGTCATCCGGTCAAACCCGCATCGACCTATCAATCTGTTAGAAATTGGATTTGGCACAGGACTTAACGCGCTGTTGACTATGCTAAATGTTTTCAATAAAAACTATGCCATCAACTATCACGGTCTCGAGCCCTTCCCGCTTGATCCTGAGCTGATTAATCATCTGAATTATATAGATTTTCTGGAAAACCCGCACGAGGTTGAACTATTTCAAAGGCTGCATTCCAGCAACTGGGACATACCGGTGGCTATCATGGATAATTTTATCCTTTATAAACACAAAATCACACTCCAGGCTTATCAACCTTCTCTGGCATTTGAACTCATATACTTTGATGCCTTTGCCCCTGGCAAACAACCGGAACTATGGACGCGTGACGTAATCAAAAAAGTTACTGATCTTCTTGTACCTGAGGGAATTCTGGTTACTTATTGTGCAAGGGGACAATTTAAGAGGGATTTGGCCATGCTGGGATTAAAGGTGGAAACGCTGAATGGGCCGAGGGGGAAAAAGGAGATGGTGAGGGCAGTGAGAAATTAAAATGAAAATGAAAGTGCTTTCACGGGCTCATGTCTTGATGGTAATGTAATGGTACCTACTGTTAGTGCTTCATTGGATGATTGGACTATTTCTCCGGGGGAGTTACCTACCGGTCGGTTCAAAGGAGGTCGAGAGATAAAAGGATTCTGGTTTTTATGGTCGCAAGATGAAGTGCAGAACGCCATAGCCACCAACCACAGAGTTAGCATTAAAGTTTTCATGAGTTTTCACCTGGTATTATATAATTGCGATCGTCAGGTCGAAAAATTACACCTTATAAGTCTTCTAGTGAATATCCACCTATTTTACGCTTTTCAACTCAAAGAGAAGACAGAAGAATGCTCCAAGCATAAATTTTGTAATAATATTTGTGATTTTAGTTGACAAAATGAGAAATAAATTATATCTTTATTAACAAAAAGAATTAAAAATGAAAAGAGATATAACCAAACGGCATACAACTTTTTTTAACAGTGACCCAGGGTTGCTTAGTGAACGGGCAAGAATTATTTTTAGTAATCCTATAGATGCAAAAAAAGTAGCTAAATCGATAAGGGCAAATCTCAGGGGAGCTAAAGGCAATAAAGAAGATTTGACTTTCAGGTTAACTAAAGAAACAGAAAAACGCCTTCTGGAAGCAGCCACACAAAAGCCATGGTGGGAAAAATTTATCGGTAAAACAAAACCGTAAGATGAGCTAACTTTTTTATTACGTCTATCAACAATATGACTTAAACTCTTCGGGGGGATTTTTTTATTTTTTCTTTGAATGAATATCGCTATAACAGGTTTGTTGGTATTCTTTTTTCTTATTCCAGGCTTAATTTTCAGAAAGTTTTATTTTACGGAAGAGTTTTCAAAGGAATATTTCAAACAAAGTTATTTTGAACTGTTTTTTGAGGCATTTCCAATTGCTTCAGTACTGTATTTTCTCTGGTTATTATTGGCCTTTCTTCTTGGGCATAACATAGACATTATATTGCTAGGCAAACTGTCGATGGGCCAATGCCAGGCGGTTGAAGTATTTCAGCACATTCAAAACCAATCTGCAAATATATTTTGGTTTCACTTTTCCTTATACATTTTCTCCGGCTTCTCAGGATATGGATTTAAACTCATGGTCAGGTCAAAAAAATGGGATCGAAAATGTAAGATATTCAGATTTAAGAATAAGTGGCATTATCTGGTAAAAGGCGAGATTTATGACTTTCCCAGAATAATATCTCCTCTCAGAAAGAATATTGCTAAAGACATCAAGGCAGTATATGTAGATGCCCTGGTGTCTACAGATGAAGGAACTATTATTTATGAGGGAGTTATATTTGATTATGAATTATCCAATAACGGCAGTTTGGAATACATACTTTTAACTGAAGTTGAACGAAGATACTTAAAAGATGATAACTATGACAGTCTGCCTTATAAAATACCTGGAAATGTGCTGTTTATTCCAAATAGTGAAATTATCAATTTAAACTTTACGTATTGGTATTTCGAGCAATGGAACAACGGTAAAGTGCAACCAAAAATGATTGGTTGACTACATCAATGTTTTATACCGGCAAAAAAGTGACAATTCCGCCAAAACCTTTCATACTTGGTTTTTCTTAAAATTATCAATTTTTTTCCCTTCCAAATGTTGATAGTTTTAAAATTCACAGGCTTTTCAGATAGTGGGCTTACCAGGATTGATAGTAGGTGAATTAACTTTTGGTCTGTTTAAAAATAAATTATTGGTTTAATCTAAAAGTTTGGTTTGAAATCTCTAGTGAATGACCAGTATAAGCGTGCGAAACAACCGCTGACAGGAATTAAGGATGGTCCAGATGCAGAAGAGCTGCTCAAGGCTAATGAGGAATTAAAGACTAAAAACAAAAAGTTAGCTGAAAAGTTGGCCCTGCAAAAGCTGGAGGTTGACAAGCTGAAAAATTCGGAAAGCCAATACAAATCTTTGTTAAACAGCACCAATTGTTTCATTATCGTAGATAATGAGTTGTGTATAGAAGAAATCAGTGAAGGTGCCATCGAGATTGACTCCAGGCTGCGGTTGGGAAAAGATATCCTCGGGTATTTCAGGGTATCGGAAGAAAAACAGTTCATTGACTGCCTGGGGCTTACACTACAAGGTAAAGCATGCAACAAACAATTTGTGGCTTACAAAACCTCCGAAAAAACACCATCAGACAAGTTTTTGATTAAGTTAAGTGTTTTTAAGCCAGGTTTTCAGGTGGCTGCTTTCATACAAAAGTTGCCTGCCGACATAAATTTTGATTTAACCAAGCTGTCCTGGTTAGCCACCAAAACCCACAACGGTGTGATCATTACCGATGCAGATGGCAACATCGAGTGGGTCAACAATGGTTATTGTAATATCACAGGATACCTGGCAGAAGAGTCCATAGGCGAAAAACCTTATTACCTTTCCAAGGATTTTCATTATGCTGCTTTTGACAAACGTATTATTCAGCAAATCAGCGCTGGAAAAAAGTTTACGGGAGAAACAGTAAGTTATAAAAAGAATGGATCGATCTATTGGCTTCATCTCGATATAAGCCCTGTTTTCGATGAAAAAGAAGAATTAACAAATTATGTAATCATCGAAACAGACATTACTGATAAAAAGGAAACGGAGGAAAAACTCTTAAACTCCGCTAAAAGGAGTATCAATATATTGGAGGGCATCACAGATGCAATGTTCATAATTAATAATGAATGGAAGTTTACTTACCTTAATAAACAAGCCGAGATCTTACTTAACGAAAAAAAAGAACACTTACTGGGAAAAAACATTTGGGAAGAACTAACGTTTTCGCCATCCAGCAAAATGCGTGAGCAGTTTCACAAGGCTTTTGACAGAAAAGTGGATATTCACTTTGAAGAATTTATAGAACCTTCACAGCAATGGTTTGAAGTTCACGGTTATGTTTCAACCGAGGGCCTCTCGATTTATCTGAGAAGTATTCATTCCAGGAAAATTTCGGAGGAAAAACTCCGGGATAAAAACGAAGAACTGGTCAAAATCAATAATGAACTCGATAGTTTTGTATACAGGGCCGCTCATGACCTTCGGGCACCCCTGGCCAGTGTTTTGGGACTTATTAACATTTCCAAAATTGAAAAGGATGAAAACAAAAGGAATGAGTACCTCGATAAGATGACCGACTGCATCAACAAGCTCGATAATTTTATCAATAAAATCATTCATTATTCCCGCAACTCAAGACTGGTGGTGAATTATGAAAAACTGGATTTTCACGAAATATTCGGAGAAATATTTACCCATTTGCAGTACTTTGAAGGGGTAGAAAACGTCACCAGGGAGCTAAACATCGATGCACAAATACCCTTTTACTCCGACAAAGTAAGGATCACCGAAGCGCTGCAAAATCTTTTGGTCAATGCTGTACAATTCCGAAAAACCTACATAGATCACCCGTATATAAAAATATCAGTCGAAACTAATTATTCCAAAGCCAAAATTGTAGTGGAAGATAATGGTAATGGCATTCATGATGACCATAAGGATAAGGTGTTTAATATGTTCTACCGCGCCTCGGAACAAAGTACAGGCTCCGGCCTGGGCCTTTACATCGTTAAAGAAATCATTAAAAAACTAGGTGGCACGATCAGGCTTTCAACGCAACTGAAAAAAGGGAGTACTTTCACGATAGAAATACCCAATGGGAGGTGAGGGTGTGAGTTTGGGTGTGGGTGTGGGGGGGATTGTTTAATTACATATTGTTATTCCCTGATGTGGTAATAGAGGACCAGCCACGAATTTTTGATGCTGGATTTTTGCTAGTTCCTGCTCATTATAATACAATACTAACCAATCATCCATCTGGGTTAATTGGCCGTTGATTGTCAAAGGTTTACCTGCAAGTTTAGAAATTTTATGACTGCTTGTAGCGGAGTTGCCGGCGGTTAATAAAATAAACTGTTTATCCCCATTCTCATTTTTTGTGACCATAACGGGACTGATACCCCCGGAAATACATCTGATGGCGCAGGATCTGTGTACTTTGCCAAAGCCGGGCTTCATCACACCAAAATAACACTTGGGATCTATGATTTCTCCATAAATGGATTGTTCTCCCAGATCGTTCATCTTTACCGGGGAATAGGGCTGGTTCAAGGGCACATAATCAAGGACGGAGGCATGCTGATCCGTTAGTTCAAAAACCACCTTTCCTTCTCCGTAAATTAATGAGCCCTGAAGGGTAAACTCCAGCGCTGTGAGGGGCCTGCCTGACGTTTTTTCAACATTGTGAAATATCTCAGCCGCTCCGCTTTTTCCGAAGTTAACCAGTAAAATCGATTTGGTAACATCCCGGCCTTTTAAATCCACGCCTGTTTTCATAATCAACCTTGGCACCGGTGTCAAAGATACGACGCCTTTTAGCTGAGTAGATTTTCCATATTCAAAATATGTTTCGGCAAAAGGTTGTTGATTGCCAGCCACGAAAACGGCTACTAACGAAAGCAATGCTAACAAAACAGCAATGATTCCTCTCAACCATCTTGCCAGTGTCCCGGGAGCTTTGGGGAGATAGCCAATGTAAAATTCATTCTTTCTCATCGATACAAATTCAGTTTTGACGGATAATAGCCGGATTTCTTGTTGTTCCTTCCGGATAGGGCTTGGGATTGAGATAAACCTTTTCTTCTTCCAGCAATACATCATAAGTAGCCACCTTTTCAGTAAAAGGGGGAGGAGAACAACCATTATGAGGTAAATATTGATAGCCGTGCCAGGGGCAGGTGACACATCCATCTACAATCTTCCCCTCTCCCAGGGGACCGTTTTGATGCTTGCAGACATTGGAGATGGCAGATAACTTTCCGTCATACCTGAAAACAGCCACCTTTTCCCCATTAACAACCACAGTAACTGCCCCATTTTCCGGAATCTGTCCTAGCTCACCTACTAAAACATAACCGCGTCGATCGAGACTTTTTTCCCTGTCGGCGGCAGCCTCTTTAAAACCCGCCCACAAATGCAGTCCCGATATCCAAAGAAAACCTGCGCCCAGCAATGTGACCAACATAACTGAAGACTCAGATTGCACAATACCCAACATTACATGCATGATGATCAAGCCATAGGCGACATAAACCATCATATGCAAAGTCTTCCAAAACCTTGGGCCCAGATTTGCAAGCCAAAAGTCATGGCTGGTAGCGGCCATGAGAAAAAATATGGTCAGGCCCAAAAAACCCAGGGTTTGAAAGGGGAAATTATGCAAACTGTCATAATCCTGGTTTGAAGCAAACACCGACACCAGCGGGTTCACATTGCCTAAGGAATGAAATTGAAGCACACTGAATACACCATGAATGGCAGCTATGACAAACATACTCACCCCAAGATGCCGCCGGTTATACAACAAAGGTAAAAACCGCCTGTTTAACCGGCAAAGGGGGCCAATAGATAAAATCACGTGCAGCATTAATAAAGCCAATGAACCCGTAGCCCTGATGACCATGGTTTCCCCGGTAATCCCGGGGCTAAGGAACCGGGCCGTTAATATAAACAGGAGCAGGTACAGGAAAATAGCCAACAGTATAACCAGGTCATAAATTTTCTTTTGTCTGTTCCAGAGTACGGCAGTATATCGATGGCCCATTTTACTCAAAATTAAAAGTTTCTAATGTGATCTTTTTTACCGGATCATAGACCACCAATCGATAATTATCACTCCAAATATTCAATTTAAACTGATAGCTACCGGTTTCATTCACATCGCCAAGCCACAGAAGCTGTGACATATCTGCCGGATCTCCTTTGGTCAGGTATATTCCGGGGGCCGGTGATCCGAATAATACTTTTATATGTAACCGCAATACTTTCTCGCCCGACTCCAGCGTACCTAAACTGGCATCGTAGTTAGTACCTGAAGCCGATACACTTTCCATAAGGGATAGAGAATCCATGACCGGATTGTCACTTTTTTCAGTGTAAGTACCAGGTGATCTGTAGGACCTGATAAACAATATTGAGACGGCGACAAATATTACCAGCCAGGTAACCCGGTGTCTTTTTCTTAAAGGTCTTATCATTCGACAGACGTTCAGGTATATAAATTTACGCTTTGTTTCTCTTTTTCCATTTCCAGTATAAAACAGGCCACAGCGCCAGTGTTCCGGGAAGTATTAATAATTTAAATCCAATACCGGAACCTTTTGTGTTTTCGTCTAACTGCGCTGCCCACTTAAAAATGAAAGCCAGGTAATACAAAAAGCCCAGCAGCAGATAAATGCCGATGGCCGCGAAAATGTAACTTACAGCAACTTCCATGGGCTTCGATAGGTTAAAGTACCACTGAATATATCGAATTATTAATCATTTTTCAATGAATAAGTAGCTCAACTGTTCATAAAATATTTGAAGTCTGTGATTTTTTTAACAACTTTGTGTATATAAAAAGTTATTTGAGTGCCACCATAACTTATTAACTTTCGTATTATTAAATAAACAATATTGATAATATGCTAGATTTTTTCAGAACCGTAAGACCCTTACTTAGTGAGAAAGTAAATGAAATTCTTGGCAATCACGAGGAAAAAGAGAAATTGCTGAAGGCTATTTACAAGCTCAGAAAAGGAGAAGAAAGTGCTGATTTTCAGTACAATGGAAAAAAATATACGTTGCGGTCGGTTCGTGAGCATTCCATAAAGAAAGCTTCTTAGGCACCACTCCTAGCTACCTGGATTCATGAATCTGGCGATCGGGGCAATCACACTTTTTTTGTTATTTATTGTCCCAGGATTAATATTCAGAAGGTTTTATTATACCGCAGAGTTTTCAAAAGAATATTTCAAATCCACACCATTTGCCGTTTTTCTGTCTTCCATCATCCCAGGCACTGTATTCCAGTTTGTAAATTATATTTTCATGTCAAAAGTATTGGGCTATGAAATTAACTTTGAAACGCTGGCCATTCTGATTAAAGGCCCGGATCACGCCAGGTTCATAGCAACCTTTAAAGGCTTAAAAGGGCAGGTCATTAATATTTTAACTTATAATGTATCACTTTGGGTATGGCTGGCCTTTTTAGGTTTGACTTTAAAAGGTGTCATCAGAAAATTAAAGTTAGACCGCAGATATAAGTTGCTAAGGTTTAAAAATCATTGGCATTATTTACTACAGGGCGAAGCGCTCGACTTTCCTCATATTTCGGGCGAAGAAAAGCAAATTGATGTAACATATGTGGATGTTGTGGTAAATGTCGGAAATGAATCACTCTTATATTCGGGCGTTTTGCAAGATTACCAATTAACCAGCGAAGGCGGGGGATTGGACTACCTCATCCTTTCCTATGTAAGACGAAGAAATATCAAAGACAAGGACATTGATGAAAATGCAAATTATTACAATGTACCAGGAGACTTTTTTGTAATCCCCTACAAAGATGTGATTAATGTTAACCTGTCTTATTACTCCTTGCGACCGGACGAAGAAATCGCCCACGAATTTTAGTTCCAAAGTATCAGATGTCCATGGCAATCACCAGGTCATCCTGCTCCACCATTTCACCTGCTTCAATTAAGACTGATTTCACACTCCCCGGAAACGGTGCCGCGACTGTTGTTTCCATTTTCATGGCCTCAATCACAAACAACGGGGTGTTTTCTTTCACCCGATCACCTTTATTAACCAACACTTTAGCTATCCTTCCCTGTAACGGAGCACCGATCTCATGTTCACTTTCGGCCTTTCTGTGTGTAGGTTTGGTAGCTTTAAAGCCGGCGTCTTTTACATCTATTCTTCGGGTTTGCCCATTCAATTCAAACGATACTGTGCGGATCCCCTTATCATTGGGATCGGAAACGTAGAGCATTTTGATAATGATGGACTTTCCTTTGGCAATCTGCACCAGTATCTCTTCATTATTTTGTAATCCATAAAAAAATGCCGGTGTAGGGATGTTCATCACCTCTCCGTAAATCTGTTTCCGGTGGTAATAATCTTCAAAGACTTTAGGATACAAAGAGTAGGAAAGGAAGTCGAGGATGGTTAATGAAGCATCAAATTTCTCCTGAAATGCCTCAAATTCCAGGTGAAAGTTAACCGGCTCCAGGTGGGCATTGGGCCTGTCTGTGTATGGCTTTTCTTCCTTTAGTATTATTTTTTGTATTTCCTTCGGAAAACCACCGTGTGGTTGTCCCAGGTCGCCCTTGAAAAAATTAACGACAGACTCAGGAAAGGCGAGGGAATTATCGCCCTTCATCACATCGTTGGCAGTCAGGTCATTGGAAGTCATAAAAAGTGCCATATCACCGACAACTTTAGAAGATGGGGTCACTTTTACGATATCACCAAACAACTGATTAACTACTGCGTAATTTTTCTTGATCTCTTCAAATTTATGTTCCAGTCCCAGGGCAATGGCCTGGGGTTTTAAGTTCGAATATTGTCCTCCGGGGATTTCGTGTTCATAAACCTCTGCAGTTCCTGCTTTTAAACCTGACTCAAAAGGATAGTAATATTCCCTTACCACCTCCCAATAGTTTGAAAACTCATTCAGCGATTTGATATCATTAGGCTGGTCCCTTTCGTGGTTTTGCATGTAAGAAACGATGGCGTTGAAATTAGGCTGGGAAGTAAGGCCTGAAACTGCGCTTAATGCAACGTCAACAATATCCACACCGGCCTCAATGGCCTTGATATAGGTGGCGGACTGTATTGACGAAGTGTCATGCGTATGCAGGTGAATGGGCAGATCAACCACCTTTTTTAACTCATTTATCAGCAATTCTGCCGCGTAGGGTTTCAGCAGGCCCGCCATATCCTTGATCGCGATCATATGCGCCCCCATATCCTCCAACTGACGGGCCATATCCAGGTAATAATCCAGGGTGTATTTCTTGTTGTCAGGTGAAAGCAAATCGCCTGTATAGCAGATGGCCGCTTCTGCTATGGCTTCAGTCCTTTCCCTGATAGTTTTAATACTCACTTTCATGGCTTCCAGCCAGTTGAGCGAATCAAATACCCGGAAAATATCAATGCCTGCTTCCCAGGATTTTTCGATGAACTGCTCAATCAGGTTATCGGGATAGGCTTTATAGCCCACTGCGTTGGAGCCCCTCAGCAACATTTGCAACAGAATATTGGGAATGGCTTCGCGAATAAGCTGCAGGCGTTGCCATGGATCTTCACTGAGAAACCTCATGGCTACATCAAAAGTAGCCCCACCCCATACCTCCATTGAAAAAGTCTGCGGGTGATTTTTAGCAAACCCCTCTGCCACATGTAACATGTCCAGGGTTCTTACCCTGGTAGCCAGCAGCGACTGGTGGCCATCCCTGAACGTCGTATCCGTATAAAATATATTTTTACTGGCTTTGACCCAGTCGAGAAATTTATCCCTTCCCAGCGCCGTCAGCTTATCTTTCGAGCCTTTTGGGTAGGGTTCATATTTATTGAAATGAGGTATTACCGGGACAATAAATTTTCTGTTATGCTCTATGTTTTTAACATCGTTATTCCCGTTTACAATTACATTGGCCAGGTATCGCAGGGTTTTGGTACCTCTGTCCATTTTCTTAGGGATTTCGAACAGTTCGGGATGGTCATCAATAAACCTGACCGTGGCTTCACCCCTGTAAAAAGTAGGGTTGGTCAATACATTTTCAAGAAATCCGATATTGGTTTTCACTCCCCTGATCCTGAATTCGGTCAAGGTTCTGTGCAATCTTTGTGCGGCCCCTTTTAAAGTGCGTCCCGACGAAGATATTTTTACGAGCATAGAGTCAAAAAACGGTGAAATCCGGACTCCCGGATAGGAGCTTCCTTCATCCAGCCTGATACCGAACCCGCCTGCATTCCTGTAGGCAATAATCGTTCCGTAATCCGGTTTAAAATTATTTTCCGGATCTTCTGTGGTGACCCGGCATTGAATGGCAAAACCAATGCATTTTACATCGTCCTGACCGTTGATAAATATTCTGGGATCCTCCAGTCGCCGCCCCTGGGCAATCAATATTTGAGATCTTACTATGTCGATACCTGTGACTTCTTCGGTGATGGTATGTTCTACCTGTATTCTGGGGTTGACCTCGATAAAAAAAATATTTTCCTCCCGGTCTACCAGAAACTCGACGGTGCCTACGTTGTTGTAATTCACATACCGGCAAATACTCAGCGCATAATCATAAATTTTTTGTTTGGTTTCGTCCTTCAGCGCCAGGCAGGGTGCTACCTCTACCACTTTTTGAAACCTCCGTTGCACTGAACAGTCGCGTTCGTAAAGATGAACGATATTGCCATAGTTATCGCCCATGATTTGCACTTCAATGTGTTTGGGGTTGTCGATATATTTTTCGAGGAAGACGGTATCGTCACCGAAAGCATTTAAAGCCTCGTTTTTTGCTTCGGAAAAACTCTTCTGTAATTCTTCATCGTTCCGCACCACACGCATACCCCGGCCTCCCCCGCCAGCAGCCGCCTTGATCATTACCGGATAACCTATCCGCTGTGCCTCTTTTCCGGCAATATCGAAATTGATCAAATCCTCCTCACTATCCCGGATGATGGGCACATTTGCCTGTTGTGCAATTTCCTTGGCGGCTACTTTATCTCCCAACTTTTCCATCACCTCCGGCTCAGGGCCAACAAAGATTATTCCCTCCTCCTTGCACCTGCGGACAAAATGTACATTTTCAGATAAAAAACCATAGCCCGGGTGAATGGCATCTATCTTATGTAGCCTGGCCAATCCAATGATCTCCTCAATGTCCAGATAAGGTTTCAGCGGATCGGTATCCTTTCCAATTTGATAGGCCTCATCTGCTTTATAACGATGCAAGGAATACCTGTCTTCAAAAGTATACATCGCCACGGTCCTTATTCTCAATTCAGATGCCGCCCTCAACACCCTTATGGCAATCTCACCTCTGTTGGCCACTAATATTTTATCAATTTTTTTTAATTGATCCTGCATGCTTTTACCTGTTTGTAGGGTTTAATAATCAAATGTTATTCTAGTACAGGCAACGAATTTAATTTAATTTTTTCTTATATACACGCCAAAGGTGAAAACTTGAATATTTTTTGAGTTTGTATAAAAAATTGTTTTGACCACCCTTTGGTTTTCTCCTGAAATCTGTTCGGTTTCGATACATTTTTTTGTTCGTTTATGAACATATTTCAAAAGAATTTGTATATTTTTGCATGTTAAACAGGCAAAATCACACCTTTTGCCCTTTGGCATTATTTAGGTAGCCAATGAAAATTGATGGCTAAACAAAATATAACGATGGTGGACAAAGAACTAGGTAAAATTCTAATTATCGATGACAATGAAGATGTATTACTGGCAGCCAAACTTTTACTTAAAAAGCATGCCCATGATGTAATCATCGAAAAAAACCCCAAAAAAATTCCGTTTCTGATGAATAATGACACCTATGATGTCATATTACTGGACATGAACTACAGCCAGGATATCACCAGTGGCAAAGAGGGTTTTTTTTGGTTGGAAAAAATATTAGAAATCGACCCGTCCGCAGTAGTTATTTTGATAACGGCGTTTGGTGATGTCGAAATGGCTGTAAAAGCCCTGAAAGTCGGGGCTACGGATTTTGTACTTAAACCCTGGCAAAACGAAAAATTACTGGCCACCATTTCCTCAGCGATAAAACTGAAAAAATCCTACAAAGAGGTCGACAAGCTTAAGCAGGCCAAAAAACTGCTGGAAAATGATATGAATCAACCATTCAAAGATATCATTGGTGTAAGTGATGCCATGAAAAATGTATTTTCAGTCATTGACAAAGTAGCCAAAACCGATGCCAATGTGCTGATATTGGGCGAAAACGGCACAGGCAAAGAATTGATCGCCAGAGCTTTGCATCAGCGGTCCATACGCAAAGACAATGTTTTTGTAGGTGTCGACATGGGAGCCATCACTGAAACTTTGTTTGAAAGCGAGTTGTTTGGCCATAAAAAAGGATCATTTACCGACGCCAAAGAAGACAGGGCGGGCAGGTTTGAGGTAGCCAACCGGGGCACCTTGTTTTTGGATGAAATAGGTAACCTCAGCATGCCGCTGCAATCCAAGTTACTGACTGTGCTGCAAAACCGTGAGGTAACAAGGATCGGTTCCAACAAAAGTATTCCTGTCGACATACGTTTGATCTGTGCCACTAACATGCCTTTGCATGACATGGTTCAGGACAATACCTTCAGGCAGGATCTTCTGTACAGGATGAATACCGTCGAAATAAAGCTGCCCCCATTGCGGGAAAGGATGGAGGACATTCCGCTGCTGGCTGATCACTTTATGAAAACCTATTGCAACAAATACCGCAAGCAAATCAAAAAAATTGCCGCAGCCACGCTGAAAAAACTTCAAAAGTATTCATGGCCCGGCAATATCAGGGAACTGCAGCATGCTATTGAACGGGCAGTAATTATGAGCGAAGGCAGTGTTTTGAATCCGGATGATTTCTTCTTTTTGTCCGAAAAAGCGGATGCCAAAAAAGATATGTCGGATAATTATAACCTGGATGAAGTAGAGAAGGTAGTGATTCAAAGAGCGATTAATAAACACTCCGGAAATATTTCCAAGGCAGCCAAGGAACTTGGGCTCACCAGGGCATCTCTTTACCGTAGGCTGGAAAAACATGGACTTTAAGAATTTTCGATTCAATATCGTTGCCAGGGTGCTGGTAATCACACTGACCCTATTTATATTCATAAATCTTTTGGATAATGGAGACATTATTGTCCCCTCACTGATTGTTTTACTGCTGATATTTCAAATCATTTCCCTGATCAAATATCTCGAGAAAACCAACCGCGAGCTAGCCGGCTTCCTGAATTCTATTAAATACGACGACTTTTCCCACACCTACCCCACCCGGGGCAACGGCACTTCTATGGACATGCTCTACAAGGAGTTCAACAAGGTGATGAACAAATTTCGTGAAATCAGGGCCGAAAAGGAGGCCCATTACCAATACCTGAAAACCATCGTTCAACACGTTGGGATAGGCCTGGTTACTTTCAATAAAGAAGGTGAAATACAAATTATCAACACCGCAGCCAAAAGACTGTTTCGTATCAACCAGATTAAAAATATCAAAAGCCTCCGATTGATAAGCGAGCCGTTGGTAGAGAGTTTTTTCAGATTGAAAACAGGCGGCAGGGATCTGATCAAAATAGAACATCATGGGGATAATGTGCAACTTGCGATTTACGCCATTGAATTAACCCTGAGAGGAGAAGAGTTTAAATTGATTAGTGTGCAGAATATTCAAAGCGAACTTGAAGAAAAGGAAATGGAGGCCTGGCACAAATTAATCAGGGTGCTTACGCATGAGATCATGAATTCTGTGACACCTATTGCTTCCCTGGCTGCAACCGTTGAAGGGGAGTTGGAAATCCAACTTTCCAATGATATGGATGTTAATCCGATACATAACGATGACATCCAGGATTTACACCTTGCCGTAAGCACGATACATAAACGTAGTGAGGGGCTGATTCGCTTTGTAAACGATTTCAGGAACCTGACCCAGATTCCAACGCCAAAACTGGATTATGTGAATGTAAAGGAATTGATTGAAAGAATTCTGACCTTACTGAAACATGAATTTGAAGAACATGATATTAACATCAGTTTTGAGGTAACACCTGAAGATTTGATTCTTAATCTGGATCAGGAATTAATTGAACAGGTACTTATCAACCTGATCAAAAATGCCAATCAGGCAATGATCAGGGACGATGAGGAGGAAGATCACCACTATGAACCCGACAACGGGGAAAAACTGCTCAGCGTTCATGCTTTTCAGGACGAGAAAAACACCTACATCAAAGTTGCCGACACCGGTCAGGGAATAGAAGAAGAGGCCCTTACCAAGATTTTTATTCCGTTTTACACGACCAAAAAAAATGGTTCCGGCATCGGGCTGGCACTGAGCCGGCAAATTATGCGGCAGCATGGGGGCAATATCACGGTCAAGTCCGAATTAAAAAAAGGTACGGAGTTTCTGCTTAAGTTTTGAAAATCTGATATGACCGACTGATTTTTCACCATCTCTGGCATGATCGTGACAGACTTCAAATAATCATTACATAATGTACTTTTATTAAAAATCTTTTTTTAAATTCGGGCCAATTCTGGAACTAACCTCATTCATACGCATTTACTATGGATCAAATTTATGAAGGTGTAAAGAAAATATTGATTGATAAGATAGGTTTGGCACCCACTGAAATTACACCTGACGCGAATTTTGTTAAGGATCTGGGGATTGATTCCCTGGATTATGCTGAGCTGGTCATGGAATTTGAACAAAACTTTAACATAAGAATCCCCGATACTGACGCTGAGGAATTGAAAACGATCAACCAGGCTGTTAATTATATTAACTCAAAAATAGGTGAAAAATAATCGGATCAGCCGCGAACCTACTTACTTTTCCTAACCAAACTACCCTCTGATCTATTTATCAGCCGCTGTTCACAAAGCTGGCAAGACCAGCAACAACGGTACTATTCCCGCGTTGAACGAGGCAGCCGGATGATTCTTTTTTTGCCCGATTTTGATATTATCCGGAAGCAGATAGAAACCTTTTCATTGGGCGATTGTCTATACCTGCGAAAGTTCAAATGGAATAAACTACATGAAGTAGCAATAAAACAATATGAGGTATATATACGCTCTGGCCATATGCCTTTCGATAAGTTCAGAAGGTATTGCCCAAAGTCAGCACACTATTAGCGGTTACATCAGGGACAGCAATACGGGAGAAGAAATGATAGGAGCCACTGTGGTGGTTGTCGAAATGCCCGGTACAGGGACTGTTTCCAATGTTTACGGCTATTATTCGCTTACCCTTCCCGAAGGAAGCTACACACTTAAATTCAATTTCATCGGTTATGAGCCGATAGTAAGGCAAATTGATTTAACCCGTAAAATCAAATTAGATATTAATCTTGCCGAGGAAAACCTGCGACTGGATGAAATTGTGATACAATCGGAAAAGCCGGAGGACAACATCACCGATGTAAAAATGAGCCGGGAAAAACTTCAGGTCGAAAAAATCAAGACTTTACCTGCGCTTTTCGGAGAGGTCGATTTGGTAAAAACCCTGCAACTGCTGCCAGGCATTCAATCTGCCGGGGAAGGTACTACCGGGTTATTTGTACGTGGAGGGTCGGCAGATCAGAATTTAATTCTGCTTGATGAAGCGACCGTCTACAACGCAGCCCACTTTTTGGGTTTTTTTTCAGTATTCAATGCCGACGCTATCAAAAATGTAGAAATCTACAAAGGGGGTATTCCAGCAAGATTTGGCGGGCGGCTTTCTTCCATTCTGGATATTCAGATGAAAGAGGGTAACAATAAAAAATTTGCCATGTCTGGCGGATTAGGTACCATTTCAAGCCGTTTAACGCTGGAGGGCCCAATTGTCAAGGACAAATCCTCCTTTATTATTTCCGGCAGGAGAACCTATGCAGACATGTTTTTAAGATTGTCACCCAACGAAGATGTTAACAGTAACCTGTTGTATTTTTACGACCTTAATGCCAAAGCCAACTATCGTATCGATGAAAAAAACAGGATTTTTGTCTCCGGCTATTTTGGCAGGGACGTATTTGATTTTGATGATACTTTCGGGCTGGACTGGGGAAATGCCACTGTGACCACACGCTGGAATCATCTTTTTAATGACCGGCTGTTTTTGAATACTACTGTGTTATTCAGCAATTTCGGATATGGATTCGATATTGATGACGGGGCACAAAATTTTGAATGGAAATCAAACCTCCGGGAATGGAGCGCCAAGGTGGATTTCACTTACTTTATCAACCCCGGCAATACCCTGACCTTTGGTGCCAACGCTATTTTACACCGTTTTGCACCGGCGACGACCACTCCCGGGGATAATTCGATATTTACTGATTTCTCACTGGATAACCGGTATGCCCTGGAGCATGCCCTATATGTTGGCAATGACCACAAGATCAATGAAAAACTGTTTATACAGTACGGACTGAGATATTCAATTTTTGAAAACATCGGTCCGGGCAAAGTATTTCTTTATGAAGAAGGGGTACCGGGGAGCGATGAAACACTTATTGACTCCGTGCGATATGACCGGCTGGAAAGGATCAATTTGTATCATGGGCTCGAGCCCAGATTTTCCGCCCGTTATATGCTCAATCAGCAAAGTTCAGTCAAAGCTTCCTATAACAGAATGCGTCAATATATTCAAATTGCCAGTAACTCCACAGCCGGTCTGCCTATAGACCGTTGGATCCCGGCCGACACCTACATTGAACCTTTGATCGGCGACCAGATTGCCCTGGGATACTTTCGAAATTTCAAAGAAAATACCTTTGAGGCTTCGGTAGAGGTATATTATAAGTGGATGGACAACCTCATTGACTTTAAACCGGCAGCCGAGATACTTTTGAATAATAATATCGAAACCGAGATACTGAGTGGCAAAGGATGGGCCTACGGTGCTGAATTTTTGGTAAAGAAAAATGTGGGAAAAACTACTGGTTGGCTCGGTTACACCATTTCAAAAACCGAACGACAAATCGATGGCATCAATGGTGGTAGAAGATACAACGCCAAATACGACCGGACCCACGATATTTCACTAGTGGTCTCCCAAGAGGTGAGTCCAAGGCTTACGCTTTCGGCTAACTGGGTGTATGCTACCGGCCAGGCTGTATCATTCCCGGTAGGGCGGTACAATGTGGATGGTCGTTCCATTCCATATTATGATGACCTGAGAAGAAATGCTGATCGTATGCCATCATATCACCGGCTGGACTTATCAGCCAACCTGGAGACAAAAAACAGAAAAAACAGACGCTGGCAAAGCAGTTGGAGTTTTTCCATTTACAATGCTTATGCCCGGCAAAATGCTTTTAGTATCAAGTTTGAGGACATTGTCAATGAAGACATCAACTATGATCCTGACAAAGATGGCTCCGAAACCAGTCGAAGGCCCGGTTCCATTAAGTTGTATTTGTTTAGTTTAATTCCTTCTGTTACTTACAATTTTGAGTTTTAAGATGAAAAGATTTATGCAAGTTATCGTCGTGCTGCTATTATTTGTCCGATGCGAAAAAGAAGTGGATCTGCGATTGAAAAACGCCGATCCCCAGGTTGTGATCGAGGGGATAATCACAGATGCCGAAGGGCCCTATACTGTGCTGGTATCAAAAACCTTTAATTATTACGATGAGTCACCCGAAAGTGGTGCTTCAGGTGCAGAGGTGGTCATTTCCGACAATGAAGGTTTTAGCGAGGTGCTGGAAGAAACCGAAAAGGGTATTTACCAAACCACAGATATGCAAGGCAAAGCAGGCAATACCTATACACTGCAGGTCCGTTACGAAGGAACCGATTATGAGGCCACGGGTACAATTTTAGAACCACCTGTTTTTGACTCTCTGACCTACCGGTTTGTAGAAGAAACAGCCCTGAAGGACGAAGGTTATTACCTGTACTTTTTCGGTAAAACCCCCAAACCAGGCATTAGTTACTACAGGTGGTTGGTTTATAAAAACGGTGAATTATTCAACACTGAACCAGAGGATTTTTTATTGGCGTCGGATGAGTTTGTGAATGAAGAGTTAAATGATCTGGAATTTCCGTTTGCCTTTCAGTTACAGGATACGTTGAGGTTGGAAATGTACAGCCTTGAACTGTCAATGTTTAATTATTATAATGAGCTGTTGACAATTCTGTTCAATGATGGGGGCCTTTTCAGTCCACCACCGGTCAATCCCGTCTCTAACATTAAAAACCTCACCGATCCCCGGAAACCTCCTTTGGGCTATTTCCAGGCATCTCCCGTGGTGGCTGAGGAGGTTGTTATTCAGGATGATCTGTAAATTCATACGGATCTTCATCCCTTAATTCCGGATGCCGGTTACCAGATCCCGGATCAGTTACCTAATGGTATCCATTGCGGAATAGGCAAATATCTGCCGTCGACATGGGTAATGGTTGGATATCTTGTACTTTCACCACATCCACATCCGGCTTTGTCAGACCCCGGTCGATACAAACCACGGCAAAACCATCCTGAACCAGTTCTTCGACGTATGCTTCCATGCCATAAAAAGGTGCAACGATAAAGCCATCTACCCACTCAGGTCGGAGTATGGCCATGTAAAGTTTTTCCCTTTCTTCATTTTGGGAAAAGTTTCTAATCACCACCGCATAATCATTAGCATGCTGCTCAATCTCCCGAATGACATCCACATAAAATGAATTTTGAATGTCGGGTATCGACAAATCTTCCTAATTATCTCATTTACAATTTCTTTCTAAATTGTATAGCATATTAAAATATTTTCCTTATATTTAATCTACAATTTAGTAACATAAACAAATATCGTTTAAATGAAAGAGACACGTTTAGGAGAATTTGAGGAAGTAATTCTCTTACTGGTAGGTATACTGGGTGAAGAAGCCTACGCCTTCAAAATAGCCGAAGAATTTGAATCCCAGACAAAACGGTCCGTATCCATCGGCGCTACGCACTCCACGCTCAGCCGCCTCGAGGACAAAGGTTTTTTAACCTCTGAAATGGGTAAATCTACGCCGGAGAGGGGTGGAAGAAGAAAACGTATCTATACGATTACTGCCAGTGGTCAAAGGGCGCTCGAAGTCTCCAGGGAATTTAAATTATCTCTTTGGAATCAATATCCGGCCTTTTCTTCCGGTAAGTTAAGCTTTGGCTTTTAAAACCAAAACACAACTACAAATTGAAGCAAAACCAACCCATCCCTCCCAAGCTGGCAAAAAAACTTCTGGTCAGGTTTCTCAGAATCGACCTTCAGGAAGAGGTAATGGGCGACCTGGATGAACAGTTTTATGTTAACCTGAAAAAAAAGCCCCTGTTCAGGGCCCGGTTGAATTATTGGTACCAGGTAATTAATTACATGCGTCCTTTTGCCATCGACCAATCAAAGTCAATAAACTCAAATCATCATGCTATGTATCAAAATTATTTAAAAATAGGTTATCGAAACCTGTTCAAGAACAAAGGTTATGCCTTTATCAATGTTGGGGGCCTTGCCATTGGGATGGTAGTAGCCATACTCATCGGCCTGTGGGTTTTCGACGAATTGTCTTACAATAAATATCACAAAAACTATGACAGCATCGTCAGGGTACTGCGATCTGATACCTACAAGGGTCAACACTATGTAAGTGCATCGCATGTGCGTGGCCTGGGTCCTCTGCTTCGATCAGAATACGGTAGTCATTTTAAAGATGTGGTAATGGTTAGAGCGCGAATTGAAAAACGCGTGGTTGCCAGCGGGCATCGTAGATTTACGCAGGGAGGTTACTTTATAGAGCCTGCAGGACCTGAAATGTTCAGTCTCAATATGACCCACGGCACATGGGATGGTTTGAATGACATGAATTCCATTTTGCTGTCCCGGTCCCTTGCAAAGAAATTGTTTGGCGAGATCAACCCTTTAAACCAGGTGGTAAAAATGGATGCCTCGTGGGATCTTAAAGTCACCGGTGTCTATGAAGATCTACCTCTGAATTCGGAGTTTAACGCTGCTACCTATTTTGCCCCGCTGAAAAGATACATTGATGGCAGATATAAAGACGACATATGGACCAACCAGTTTTTACACATTTACGCTCAACTTAATCCCGGTATCAACGCAGAAGAAGTATCTGCTCTAATAAAAAACACATTGAGAGCTCATATGCCTGAGGGAACATCCACCCCTACACTTTCCTTGCATCCTATGTGTCGATGGCATCTTTATTCGGAATTTGAAGATGGTGTGCAGGTTACGAGTGAAAGGCTGAAGTTCATCTGGTTTTATGGCATCATCGGGCTCTTTGTGCTACTACTGGCATGTATCAATTTTATGAATCTGAACACAGCGCGGTCTGAAAAAAGATCCCGGGAAGTAGGCATTCGAAAAAGTATCGGTTCGGCCAGAGGGCAACTCATTACGCAGTTTCTCAGTGAATCTTTCATGGTGGCTACTTTGGCATATGTATTTGCTTTGCTTTTGGTAAACATCACTTTGCCCTGGTTCAACGATGTGGCCGGAAAAGCACTGACAATACCCTGGGCCAACAAATGGTTTTGGTTTTGCGGACTTGGGTTTATAATTATCACCGCTTTATTAGCCGGTAGCTATCCTGCGTTTTATCTGTCTTCATTCAGACCCGTCAAAGTACTCAAAGGCACCGTGGCTACCGGAAAGGCAGCCGCTAAACCACGAAAGGTACTGGTGGTTTTTCAATTTATAATTTCCATTACATTGATCATGGGCACTATTATTATCAACAAGCAAATTCAACATGCAAAAAATCGCCCGGTAGGTTATTCCAAAGAGGGGTTGCTGATGTTTAAACCCGGATCGCCCGAATATTGGGGGAAGTATCAGACATTGAGAAATGAGTTTAAGAAGACAGGAGTCGTACATGAAATGGCAGAAGCCAACTATCCGATAACCAATATCCGGGGAAACAATAGCGGTTTTATGTGGCGGGACAAAGATCCGTCCTTTGATCCGTCTTTCAACACGATAATGGTGACGCACGAATACGGGAAAACAGTAGGTTGGGAATTTATTCACGGCAGGGATTTCTCCAGGAATTTTCAAAGCGACTTGTCAGGCATTGTGATCACAGAGTCGGCTTTGAAATTGATGGAAATGGAAAACCCGGTTGGCGAGGTGGTCAGTTGGGAGCCGGGTTGGCGTGAGGCAGCGAATTTTACCATTTTGGGCGTGGTGAAAGATATGGTCAAAGGCTCACCTTTCGATGAAGTGCGTCCATCCATTATTTTCCTATCACAGACTGACCTGAGCTGGTTATTCATCAGAATCAATCCAAAAGTCAGCGCCGGTGAGGCCCTGCCGAAAATTGAGGCAGCATTTAATAAAGTGATACCTTCCGCCCCATTTGACTATCAGTTTGTGGATGAATTATACGACGCCAAATTCCGCTCAGAGAAACGCGTCAGCAAGGTGGCCGGCTTTATGGCAGTTATCGCAATTTTTATAAGCTGTCTGGGACTATTGGGGCTGGCCTCTTATGTAGCCGAAAAGCGAACAAAGGAAATTGGTATCCGAAAAATTCTCGGAGCATCCGTCGCAAGCATATGGCGTTCGTTGACAGGTGAATACGTCGTGTTAGTATTGCTGTCATGCTTAATTGCCATTCCAATTGCCTATTATGTATTGCAAAACTGGTTGCAGAAATTTGATTACCGTATGGAAATCTCCTGGTGGATTTTTGTTATGGCAGGAAGTGGGGCGCTCCTGATAACTTTAATAACCGTAAGTTTCCAAGCCATTAAATCAGCTACAGCCAATCCTGTTGATTCGCTGAAATCAGAATAGCCTCCTCTATTTAAAATTTAAAGCTTTTTTACAATTGACAAATCGCAAGCCCACACCGCCAAAACTCGCAGAAAAATTTCTGTTGTTTTTTCTGCGCCACGAACTTACCGAGGAAGTGCAGGGTGACCCGGAAGAACAGTTTTACCTTAATCTTATATGAAAGTTTGATCTTTAACGTTTTTTACGAGCTTATCCAATATTTTTTCTAATCCAGGGAATAGGTTTGGGTTTTAAATAACTTTTCCTTTTTTCAGGTAGCCGGGGTCGTATTCAATGCCGAAACCGGGACCATCGGGTACGGTGACTTTTCCGTTTTGCACGCTTAAGTGAGGAGCGTAGTAGCTCTGATCTCCGGGAGGTTTTGCCCTGAACTCCTGGTATTCACCCAGGTTTTCTGTGATAGATGCAAAGTGCAGCATGTAACTCGCCAAGGGGTCGTTTTTAGGTGAGTGCAAGGTAGCCTTTATCCCTGCATTTGCGGCTAATTGAGCGACCTTCATGGTTCTTAACATACCACCATTGTACATAATGTCGGGCTGTACCAGGTCTAAAGCCCGGTTATTGATCATCCATTCCCATTTAGGCATACTATGGTCCTGCTCCCCCCTGCCACTGTCACGTCAAGTGCATCGTTGACCTGCTTGGTGCCAAAGAAATCTTCCCAGGGTACCGGTTCCTCGTAAAATGCCACACCATAGTCCTGCAAAAGCCTTCCCATTTCAATCGCTTTCGGAACATCATAGGAACCATTCGAGTCAAAATAAAGCACAAAATCATCCCCCAGGTCTTGCGAGCCAGTTTAATCAGGTCCTCCGATCTGCCTGGATAGGCGTCCTTGTTTTTACGCATACGCCCACCTATTTTCAGTTTAGCTGCCTTGGCGTTTGTTTCCTGAATAACCTCCCCTACCCACGCTAACTCCTCCCCGGCTGTCGTGCCACGCTCGGCGCTCGACATGTAAACGGGAATCTCTTTCCTGATAACCTTTCCGATCAACTTATTTACCGGAAGCCCGGCAACTCTTCCCAGCAGATCCAGGATGCTCATTTCCACATGGGCTACGCTATTCCACAGTGACATTCCGGCGTATTTGTAATTTCTGCGGAAAGTGTATACCTCTTCAACAAGGTTTTCAATATCCCGGACATCTTTACCTACAAAAAACGGAGCAATCTGGTTTTTAAACATGGTTATCATGTTTTGCAGGCGGCTGTTGACTTTGCTGATACCTGTAACCCCAGCAGTGGATTTCGTGACAATGAAATAGTTTTTTTCAACCTTTAAAAGCGCAACTGATTGTATGATCACGGGGGATGTGATTTTCTTTTTCAGATCGGGGATGACCGGGTCGGGTGGCATGTCTAAAACAGAAGTGACGGAAAGTGAGGGTTGGAGGAGGCCGGTGGAGGCGACGCTTCCGATCAGGCTTTTTTGGATGAAATTTCTTCTGTTCACTGCATTAAAATCGATATATTCTGCCTGGTCATTAGCATGCACGGCGTAGGCAATGGGCACTTTTTTGACACCCTTATCCAGTACCTGCCCGGTTCGGTAAATCCGGATGTAGGGATCGTTTCCTGCCGTCAAAATATATTCCCCATCCGGCGTAAATGTGGGTGTTGCACAACGTTTTTTTCGAAAATAATGAAAGCTGGCGCCATTAGGTGTTTTTGATATTACAAGGTTATCTAAATTCGAGGGTCGATCACCCATACTTAATAACTTCTCCATAAAAACAAAGGTTTTTACCAATCTTATTGGAGAGGATAAAATCTAATGGTAACAGCTATCAAATAGACGTTCCCGGTCACTGCTTCCCCTACAAAAAAGGCATCATCATCTGTGAATATGCGCGTGTCGTGCCTGCTGTTGTACTTATGTTATTAATGTCACTAAGCGAACCCACCGGTGACCATAAGAGGCCTTGGGGATGAATTTAAATAAGCACTTCAATTGAAGTGGTCTTAAAAAATTGGTAACTTCATTGACTCATGTCAGGTATTAAAATATCATCCATGCTCTCTCGACCAGTTTCTATCCTGGAAACCCCCAGGGAAAAATGGGTCTTTATAATATTATCCGGCCTATTCAGCATCTTTTTTATCAACGTTTTTGTTCCTTTCAATATCAACCTGTGGTGGCCTGTCAGCCAACCCTGGCTACGTTTGCTGGTATTGTCGGGCTATGCGATCCTGGGGATTGGAGTATTACTCATTTCCCAGTTTTTCCTGCGGCCATGGTTCGGGCCCAGTCATTATCGATTATGGTCATTCCTGCTATGGGCACTTTTTGAATTGGTATTGATTTCGATCGTTATCAGTGTGGTTTATGAAGTGTTCATACGAAACAGGATTCAATATTTTTCGGATTTTATCCTGGATGTTTTGCTCACAATCAGGTATGTAGGACTGGTTATGTGCATGCTGTATTGCATTGTCATTCCCATTATGATAAGCCGCAGGCAAGTGGCCAGGGTAACAGCCTTACAAAAAAGTCTGTTTCAACATGAGCAGGATACCAGGTTGCTGACTATCCATGATGAAAATGGCAAGCCGGTACTTTCCGTACCAGGTAATAATCTGATTTATGTAAAATCAGAGGATAATTATATTTCAGTCATTTACAGGGCCGGAGATAAAATAAAGAAAGCACTGATACGGTCTACTTTGAAAAAACTGGAAAACTACCTTGCTTCCGACCAGATCATCAGAATACACAGATCATTTATGATCAACATGCAAAATATAGGGGAGGTAAAACGGATTTCAAGAGGTTTTATGATAAAAATGAAACATGTCGATGAGAATATTCCGGTATCCCCCAATTACAGAAAGTGTTTGGAAGAGAAAATTGTCTTCAAAGCAACGGTCTCCTAACCCGGATAAAGTCCGTTTGCTCCGTGGCCAGTTACATTCACCCCAAATAATGCCGATTTATCCCAAACCCGGTGGCTCGTACCCACGCAATTGTAAATGATCTGTAATATTGTAGGAAGATTGTCTTAATCTTTCCTGTGCCATTTAAGTTTCATACAAAAATCAACATATATTTCAATATTTAATACCATGATCAGATACCTATTCCATCGAGCCATTTTGATATGCCTGATTTTAATGACGGGGTGTACTACTTCTCAAAAACCTGAGGGCACTTTAGGGACCGTTCTTGTATTTTCACCCGGACAGGAAAATGACATCCGTGCGGCGCTAATTGATATCAAAGGGGATACAGAAATCGTTTTGAAAGAGGGTATTTACAGGTTTGACAAGATTTCTCTGCAGGGTCCCGTCAATAAAGTAATATTCAGGGGAGCGCACCCTGAAAAAACCATTATTGATTTTTCAGGTCAAACTTCAGGAGGTGAAGGAATGCGTGTTGACAACGTAACAGACTTTGAAATCCGCGATATACAATTGCGGGAATCCGTTGGTGATCTTTTGAAAGTAAAAGACGGAAAGGATGTCAGGTTTATCAATGTACATACCGTATGGTTGGGAGAACCTGATACAGATAATGGAGGGTATGGTATTTATCCGGTTTTATGCGAAAATGTCCTGATTGATGGCTGTTACGTGCGTGGGGCTTCTGACGCCGGTATTTATGTGGGACAATCCATTAATGCAGTGATTAAAAACAGTAAGGCAGAATTTTGTGTCGCAGGTATTGAGGTAGAAAATACCATGAATGCCGAAGTGTATGATAATGAAGCAAGCAATAATGCCGGCGGTATTTTGGTATTCGACCATCCCGGCCTGAAGCATGACGGAAGAAATGTCAGCGTATACCGCAACCACGTTCACGATAACAATTACAGGAATTTTGCACCGGCTGCCAATAGTGCCACGGGTGTTGGCAACCTGCCACCAGGAACCGGGGTAATGGTGTTGAGAACTTCCAACGTTCAGGTTTATGAAAATGAAATTCATTATAACAATACCATGTCAGTGGGGGTTTTGAGTTATTTGACAGTCGATCCGGATATTTTACAAAATAACCCTGAATTTGACCCCATTCCCCGTGACATCACCCTGAGAAACAATAAAATCACTAAGGCAAAGACTTTTCCACGTACAGTCGAGGGTCATACCCTTGCCCAAAACATCGTTAATATTCATCAAATGCTGACTGCCTCGGGTATTCTATCACCAGAGCAGGGCATGCCACATATACTATATGATGGAATTGCAACCAGTCCGGGGGTAAATCCAAACAGGCTTTGTATCGATGAGACTGATGAGATAACGTTCATCAATCTGGACTTTGCCAATGACCATACCAATATTCACTTTGATAAGTCTCTTTATACCTGCAAGTTACAGCCGTGAAAAAAGTAGAAAACATCGCCAATATAAACACCACCATCAATATAATGTATGTCCTTTGCCTGGTCATGGCCGCCTGGGGATGTACCGGAAATACAGACCGGGAGCATGTTTTTGTTTTCCACGACCGGCTCTCTCAATATGGTTTTTTTGAAGGCGAGCTATCCGAATTGAGACCGGCTGAAGGTGTGCTTCGCTATGAACTCAATACCCCGTTATTCACCGACTATGCCTACAAGGCCCGCTTTATCAAAGTTCCCAAAGGCCAATCCATAGAAGAAAAAAGTGGGGAATTGATTTTTCCCGATGGTACTGTGCTGATCAAAAATTTCTATTATCACCAGGATGAAAGGAGCCCTGAGATGGGCCGCCGGATTATTGAAACCCGCCTGATGGTAAAACAGGACAAGCGATGGAAGGTCGGCACCTATATCTGGGATGACAATCAAGCGGAAGCTTTCAAAGAAATACTGGGTGCAACCAAACCGGTAAAATGGACAGACCATCAGGGCATATCGCAGAAAATAGACTATGTGATACCGGATAATAATGATTGTAAATCCTGTCATAAAAAGGGCGGTGAGATAGTCCCCATCGGGCCTAAAATCGCCAATCTTAACAAAATGATTTACACCGGCAAAAAACCCCTCAATCAGTTGCAATATCTGTCTGTCAAAGGTATTATAAAAGGGCTCGAGCAGATCGATCAAATGCCCAGATTGCCCGTATGGGATGATAGCACCGGCTATACCCTCAACGAGCGGGCCAGGGCCTACCTGGACGTCAACTGCGGCCATTGCCATAATGCAGCGGGACCAGCCAATAATACAGCGCTTTTTCTGGAATTCGAACAACAAGACCGGTTTAAACTGGGTATTTGCAAAGGACCTGTCTCCGCTGCCCAAGGGTCAGGCAACCTGAAATACGATATTGTCCCCGGCGACCCCGAAGCCTCGATATTGTATTACAGAATGAATTCAACCGCACCTGGCGTGATCATGCCGGAATTGGGCAGGACAATGATTCACTCAGAAGGTGTGGAACTTATCAAAGCATGGATTGAAAACCTGGAAGGGGAAGGCTGTAGTTGATATCACGGCATCTGTAAGATGGGATATTCCAATTCCAATGATTCACAATAAAAATGTGCCACATTTACAGGTCATAGACTTGAAAACAATTCATGCGATATTTTTTATTTCTTTAACCCTGGTTTTCATTTCAGATTAATGTGCTATCCATATTAAAGGCAAACGTGAAGGCCGGTAAATTATTCAATTAACCATATCAATACCTCTTCCAGGCCGCTTTCTTGCAGACACTAACTGGTTGTACAACAGATATATATCTATTGAAAAAGTTTGCACAAAACTGCTCTTTTTTTTGCTTTTTGTCGCATGGATGTCAAACCTAGCAAATCAAAGAACTTATTGCCTGACGCCACGTGATAATAAAAAAATTTCCTGGCCCGGTAAGAAAAAGTTAACCGGGTGATTGGGGCAAATTATATGATCCTTGAACCAACAGATCTACATCATGAAAAATCAAAACAAAATTATCACACTGGCATTACTCTTAACCGTTCTTTTTACACAACAAACTATCGCTCAAGCTATAATTGATGGCTTCATAACGCCAAAAAACAAAGGCAGTGTAAGCCTGTCTTTTTCTCATGAAAATTATGATGAGTTTTTCTTAGCCGCTCAAAGAATGGATGCTCCTGGCCGCCTGGGCGGTCAAATAACCACTCAAAGTATCGGTTTATATGCAAATTATGGCATTACAGACCGGCTTAATGTGGTTTTAAATTTACCCTACATCATTGCGCAGGGTGACGGTAATGAAAATATACCACAAGATGACGGGTCATTCCAGGACCAGCAGATACAGGACTTCCAGGATATGGCTATTTACCTCAAATACCAGGCTTACGAACATTCCTTTGACGCGGGGCACCTTTCGCTCATTCCCGCACTGGGATTTGGCACTCCCCTCAGTGATTACGCGGCTGACGACCTCCTCTCTGTCGGCAATGGAGCCACGTTTTTTGATATGAGAGGAATTGTCCATTTCAAGGCGAACAATGGGCTTTTTATTGAAGGGCAAGCCGGCCACTCTTTCCGAAGTGACGAAGTCCCGGATGCCTGGGTCTTTGCCGGAAAGATGGGGTATGCCCATGAAAAATTTTATGTGGATTTCGGATTCCACACCCAAATTTCAGAAAGCGACGCCCCAGACATCGGCCAGGCCGTTTTCAGCGCCGCGAGGGTAAACTTCACACAACTTTCATTATCAGCCTACTACCCTGTCTTACCCTCTGTTGGCATTAGTGTCGGAGTCGGCCAATACATTGACGGCCGGAATGTAGGCTTGGCCACCAGGTTTTCCGGTGGGGTGGTTTATAGTTTTTAGATAAAAGGAAATAAAGTTAGCTATGCTATGCCGGGGGTGTATCCTGTAGGGTTAGGAGTGACTTTGGCATGTATCTTAATATGGTTTCATCATGTCCAATATTTAGTCATGCCAGGTTGTGATTAGCTTTCAATTTGTATCTTAGTACAGCAAAATCCTTCATCAGCCCACCTACCGTAGTGTTGTGATTAGCTTTCAATTTGTATCTTAGTACAGCGGCATGTGGTGATTTCCATTTTATGCCGGCGTTGTGATTAGCTTTCAATTTGTATCTTAGTACAGCATTTTAAGGGGCATGGACTCGAATAACTTTGTTGTGATTAGCTTTCAATTTGTATCTTAGTACAGCGTATTTCTATGGATTAATGATTAACAGGCCGTTGTGATTAGCTTTCAATTTGTATCTTAGTACAGCTATCGCCGATTTTTCTGGCAAAAATCTTATGGTTGTGATTAGCTTTCAATTTGTATCTTAGTACAGCAGACTTTTCAAAGGCCGCATCAATTTTTTGGTTGTGATTAGCTTTCAATTTGTATCTTAGTACAGCCTGATAAGGAAATTCCGAATCCGATGTATTGTTGTGATTAGCTTTCAATTTGTATCTTAGTACAGCATAAATATGGAAAACAGGGTTAAATATGGCGTTGTGATTAGCTTTCAATTTGTATCTTAGTACAGCGATTACCTCGGAATGCTTACCTAGCATTCCGTTGTGATTAGCTTTCAATTTGTATCTTAGTACAGCCAATCAAATGAAAAGGTATTAGGGGCTATTGTTGTGATTAGCTTTCAATTTGTATCTTAGTACAGCTATCTGGTTACGTGAACACTGCAATGAATGGTTGTGATTAGCTTTCAATTTGTATCTTAGTACAGCATTCGTACCCTTGTCTACCTTGTCAGATAGGTTGTGATTAGCTTTCAATTTGTATCTTAGTACAGCAGGTAAGAAAATGATGACATCCAAAATACAGTTGTGATTAGCTTTCAATTTGTATCTTAGTACAGCGTGCTTTTGTTGAGCCTAATGCGATTCATTGTTGTGATTAGCTTTCAATTTGTATCTTAGTACAGCATTACGGCTTAGATGCCACAAAGAAATCGCGTTGTGATTAGCTTTCAATTTGTATCTTAGTACAGCATACCAGGTCATAATCCCCTGGTATGCCAATACTTAAGATAAGATATCAAAAGCAAAAACTACAATCCAGCCATCATGCTCTGGTCGTCTAATTAATTTTTTAATCTCTAACAACTATGTTTTTCACGAAAATTGTAGGTTAACAAATTCTGCTAATAGATAGAAAACCAGCAAAATTCACTTGTTTTTTATTCTTTTTTCAATCTAAAATTACCAGAATGATTTTTTTCAATAAATTGTTTGACATAGTCTGATTAAAAATGGGGCAAAGCAACTACAGCGGCTTTATTTACCGGTGAATTTGTATAATGTAATGAAAATGAGATGTAAGGAAGGTCATTCCAAGCTACTGCTAAAAAAGCTCCAATTGTTGCGATATTTGAGGCAACGTCTCCTTATCCTGGCCAATAAAAAGCTCCATCATTCCAAACTGTTTATCGGTAATATGAATAATACCAATGTGTCCCTTTGGAGGTAGTAGCTTTTTTACCCGTAGCTTATGTACCTCAGCGTTTTCCCGGCTTGGACAGTGGCGGAGATAAATGGAAAATTGGAACATGGTAAAGCCATCAATTTCCAGACCTTTCACGAACTGACGGTAGTTTCTGCGATCCTTTTTGGTTTCGGTCGGTAAGTCAAATAATACCATCACCCACATAGCTCTATACTGGTTGATTCGTTCAAAACTCATAACTCCGGATAAAGTAACTTCTTACGTTTACCCGAGAAACAATCATATAACGATGACGTGGTTACAGCCACTCCATTCATCAAAGGAGCTTTTTGTCCATTGATGCAAACGTCCTTTACTGGCAATTGCAATAATTTAGCTTTCAACTCTCTGGTAAGCTCCTGGTATTCCGCTGTTTCGTCGATAATCTCCAACACCAAATGATCTACATAGGGACGATAGGGTTCCATGATATCATCGGCCAGGCAATAGGCATTATACCGGTTGTGATGATGAATGCCTAAAGTAGGAAGCAAACCCGACGCCACCAGGCTCCTGGCTACCGTAGCTCGTAATATCGCATACCCATAATTTAATAAATTATTTGGTTCCTCTTCAAATCTACCCCTTTTAAAGCCATCCAATTCATGGGTAAACAAATGCTTCCAATAATATGCAGAGGCCCGGCCTTCCAGATTATCCGGATCACCGGAACGAACCTGTTTTTGCCAGTAGTACATGTTGTCAACGGCGATATCGGCTTTACCCAGCAAGGCAGCTTGATTACCAATTTTTGCCTTCACTGTCTGTTGCCAAAGTTGCTTTTTTAAAGGCTCCGAAGCATTGATCTGATGCTGGAATCTTTCCTGTTGTATAGAGTGTCCCTCAAGGTTAAGCAACAAACCTTGGGGCATATGGTTACTACTGCAAGTAATTAAGGCTGCATTATTTTCAAGAAGACGGCCCATTAAAGTATGGCTGATGGTAATAGCATAATGATCCAGTACAATGATACCAATATCTTCTACAGGCACCTTTTTTGTTTCATTTTCTTCTGGATAGTTTACAAGTAAATGCTGATTCTTGGTAGAAAGGTGTGCTTCATTGCCTATATATATAGTTCTTTTGATCATGACTTTTGTATTTTCGTTTGAGTATTTAGATCTGGAGGGTTTTCAAAAGCCGGACAGACCTCATATACCAATTAGATTATTACGATATGCCTAACCCTTGAATATTTCCAAGTTTATCCAGAACAATTGGAAAGCAATACGCAACAATTTTTCTACCGTTCAGAAGCTGAAGCATATTTTGAGACCCCAGTTCGAACTTCTTTTCGATTACATCTGCAATAGTATGATGCGTGAAATAGATCTCCTTACCACTAAATTTATTCACTGTATAAATATTTTTGGCCCTTTCCGAGCTTTTCCAGTAGTCATCGTATAAAGGGCTTTGGTAATCTAGTACTACTTCTTCATTTTCTTCAGGAAGGTAAACCATGTCTAATTGTTTCAACATGAACAGTAACTTTGCTCCGTTTTCTTCTTCGAAGTACTTTTTAAACATCAAGTGTTTATCAAAAGACATTTTATCTGCACTTTGGTTAAAGTTCTCTTTGAGTAAATCAACAGCGTCATAAAAAGATATTACATCATAAATACGCTTACCATTCTTTTCAAGTACAGCAAAAAGATAATTACTTCCTGTTAAGACATATAATTTATTATTGTAAGCTTTTTTTCTATCTAACTTTTTCAAGCTAATTTTATACTTATCAGGATTGTCAATCTTTTTCCTGTAAATTTTTATCGACCTTATTGGCGTGTGTCCAAAGCCAGATAAATGCTTGTTTAAACTCATTATTCCTTCTGAGCCAAATGCTTCTGTTTTTTTACCTTTAAATTTCTCCTTATAATGAGTCCTGATTAACTGTTTTAAGTTTTTATCGACAATATTTTCAATATTTTTTTCAGTTTGAAACTGATTTTCAGAAAATTTGCTTAATGGAACTCGATAAGTCTCAAAGCCACCAGATAGCCCATAATTGGTCCCTTCATGAAGCTCTCCACGTATCTTTATACTTCTTTTATCTTTTTCATCATATTGCAAAAGCAATTTATCCTTTGGTTTGTGAGAAACAATAATTGAATAAAGTCCATGCTTTATATCTTTCAAAAAGCCTTCCCAAGGTTGTACAATAGCTCTAAACTTTTCGATCTCCTGAAGTGATTTACTTCTGATTTTGTTTTCTTGTGTCAAAAACTCTTCAAGCCTTTCCTCAGAGGCTTTTGAAGATAGCTCCAGTTTTTCCCAGTTTTCGTTAACCCACTCCTGTAAATGTTTATTGAGATCGTTAAGCCTCTTCACCACTTTCTCATTCGTACAGGCGATTATAATTGCATCCATCGCATGATGTCTATGATCCAAGCGTTTAGAGTAACCTTTTACAACTAAATTATTGTTTTTTCTGAATATTCTTGAATTACTAAATCTCTCTGAAAATTCTTCTAAATTTTCGTTCTCATTTGGAAGGATAAAACCCTCTGCTACCAGCTTATCTAAGTCTTTTACTTTTTGCTCTTTATTCAGATGATAAATACTTTCGGACTTTTTTCTATGATATTCCTCAAATCTGCCTAGCATGATTTTTTTGAATATTTCGGTAATTCCCCAATGGTTTCGTAAATAATGGGTAACCCCACCTGATGAAACCTTTACATTTTTTGAACCCACTATTTTTCCTAATTCTTCTTTTACTTTTACAGTAATGTATTGGGTTTCCTTTTTTTGACGTTCCACGGGATCCTCAGGAATTTTTGTCGTCAGCAGATTCTTTCTTTTTCTTCCATAAAACCTTTTAGAAACTGTGTCCAGAAATTTTTCTTTGGCTAAGACTTTGCAAGAAGTCGAACCAGTTTCAAAGTATTCCATAGGTGTTCGGTTTCCCTTATCCTTGTTTACCGCTCTCAAGCAAACAACCTTGTTACTAAGTGAGTCATCAAAATATCTGGATTGAGGGATGATATGATCTACATCATATAGTCCGGAAAAAAGTCCGGAAAGGGGGATTGGTTGTCCGGTATACGGGTCAAGGTGTCCTTGTTCTTCCCAAAGTTTGACTTTTTCGATTTCATTAGCTGTGGCTTCATACTCAGATAAATACTCAGGAGAATTGTTTTTTTGACTTTCCCATAACTTATATTTTTCCAGGTTTCCACTTGATAATTCCTTTTTAAGTTCAATCAATCGTTCTCTTATTCGTTCATTATTTTTCCTGTTGTTTTGATTGGCTTCATGCATTTTTTTCCTTTCCCTGATGTTATTTTTCAGTTCTCTGGCTAGCTCCACCTTTATTTCATCCGGCTTAATATCGAACTGCCGCCAAATATCTTTTACCACCATGAGTGTTTCATTAACCATCTGCTCTATTAGAGGATTTCTTAAAGAGTGTCTTTCTAATGGTTTAATATTATTGAAAGATGATAAGGTCTCCATTTCAGAAATTTGCTTGGCAGTATGCTGACCATAAATCAACATCAGAGCGTAAGCATTTATAAAGCCACCAGAGGACAGAACTTCGCTTTCATTTTGTTCCAAATAGGTTTGAAGCGGTTTTTCATTGGTATCATTTGTATGCTCATTGAGTAATCTGATTATTTTTTCACGAGTATTTTCAGAAAATTGAGCATAATCATAGTACTTCCCTGCTCTTACAAATGGTAGCACTTGCTTAATGGCCCTCAAAGATAAGGAAGCATAATCTCTGGGTAATCTAATACATGAAATAGCTATAATAATTTTGTCCATTTCCGGCTCTACAATGCCTTTACGCTCTAAGTATCGAAAAATGTTCTTATTCCTTTCACTGTTCAAATCGTATTCATTTCCTTTAGAATGGTATAAAATATCCCACAGTTCAATCAGGTTTTCAGTGTTTTCCAAATTGAGAATATTCCAAAAGCGACCCAAACGTTTTTTTAACATAAGTTTGGTTGTGTTTCCTGTCAGCTTACTTTTCTTGTCAAGCCCATTAAAAAAATCTACGTTTTCATCAAATCCTCCAAACTTTTTTAAAGCTTTAAAAACTGCCGCGAAAGCCATATCCTGTTTTTGATTTAGCTCATCAAACAAAAACTCTTTGAGCGAAGCAGGTATAGGTCTGTCCTGATAAACATATTTAGGCCTTCCTTTTACGGTTTCACCGATAAGCGTTTTACGATTAATCGATAGTTTGTTGATCTGTTCCCATATTCTAAATTCTTGAAAAACGGGATGACTTTTTGCAACTACTTTTTCTCCGGGTTCAAACCTGCAGTCTGAGATAAGATGACTTTGATCTTGTAGCTCCCGTTGGAAATAAATAATCTGATTGCGAATAATGTGTATAATACCTCCTTCCATAGCCTCTTTTCTTAATTGTTGCTGTGTAATTGAAGGGCCGGGGAATAAAAAATATGCGATTTCCTTGATTTTAGATTCAGAAATATTGTCAAAATACTTTGACTGACGTTTCAAAATAGCGTCAAATTCTTCAATATATCTTGCTCTTAGAATTATATTATTTCTAATTCTTTTCCATTTATTTTCCTTTAATACATCTAAAAAATATTCACTTAAGTAGGTTTTTCTGCCATTATGTTGGCTATGGCTTTCAAGGGCCTTCTCCATGTTTTCCATATTTCTTCGCCAACTCGATTTACCGGGCATGGAAAATTCGATTGAAGTAAGTTCGCCATTTGTTGTATTTTGGCGAACAAGCTTTTTGAGTTCCAGAGTGTCACCAACAGTCATACTTTGAACAAGTGTGGTTCCTTCCCAGATTTTACCTTCAATGTCTTCAACTTCTACCTTAAAGACCTTTTTCTTCCTGGTTATTTCGTCTGTAGGTTCATGACACAAAATTTTAAACTGAGCCATAGAAGTGATTTGGGAAGGAAAAGATTTATCGGATTTTAGACCAAGAACTTCATTAAGATCATCTTGTACATCCTCATCGTCTCCTCCTGCATATCCTCTCAATTGATTAAACTTGTAAAGTATTGTACCTAATTCTTTGGCTGAAACCTCCTCATGGATCGCTTTTACCCGGAGTTTCAAAGTCTCTAATACGGTGAGTTGAGGTGTGTTTTTTGGAATAGGAAGTACATTGATTTTCTGTAATCTTAGAGGATTTTCAAAAGATTCAGATAACTTTATGTGATTTGGAAGCATTCCCAGTTTTTCCAATACATAAATCAGTTTATTTCGGCGAAGCTTATACCTCTTATTACCTACTCTGGCTCCCTTTTTTATTCTTCTATTGGCATTTTTGGTTTGCTGTTGGCCTTTCTTAAAATCAGACACCTCAGCACCGTCAATTGATACAATTCTGCTGCCCATACCAAGAATCTTTCCTTCCTTTTTCTCAAAATCCTGTTTAATCAAAGCCCAACCAATACTATTGGTCCCTAAATCGAGTCCTAAAATTGTTTTCATACTTATGTAATCTTTTCTTTAAAAAAATAGGCAAATCAATATAATTTGTATTAACTTTAGTTTTAACAAATTGAAAGCTAATCACAATAAGGATTATTCCGTTGTGAAAACATTTAAGTTGCCTCGCCTTACAATGCGGGGCATTTTTTATGAAATATCGGTAATAAATCTTTGCTAGTCATTATGTGCAATTAGTTACTCATTTCCCTTTAAGGCTTCATTTTAAACAAAAATCCAGTTACAAAAGCGGTGTTTTATGTAAACAGGTGCTTACACAAATAAATGCCCCAGTCCTCTAAAAGTGCTATTATAAGAATTTTTAAACCTATAGCTGCCTGATCCAAATGGGTTATGTATCTAAAGTTAGAAGAATTTTAGAAATCTCAAAAGTTATCACAGGTATTGTGACACAGGTTGTGTAAGTTTTTTATTCGATTGTGAGCAAATATTGTTAAATGTGTAAACTTTAAAAAAACCAGATGCTTTAATCAGATGATGATTGTAGGTCAATCAGACTTGCCTCATTTTTCAGCTTCAGTTAGAAACTGAATCCAGAGAATGGCCATGAGTAGGTAAAAAAATCATTTTGTCTGTAGATGAGCAAGTTTTTTATTAAATATTTTGGCAAAAAAATTAATTAATAAATTTTCTTAATTAAGATTTTTGAAATTTTCTTAAATAAGCTATACCTTTATTAAACATTTTATGATTAATGAGATGAAAAATTTTAGGGCGGGCAAATATATAAGTCAGGGAACATACAAAAGTTTTCAACCTGAAAAAATTAACAGGCCATGGAACATTGAAAATATGGAAATACTTAGCCTTTTGGGTAAAGCCGACAGGCAGCTCGGAAGGCTTGATATGTATTCGGAGTATATTCCGAATATCGATCTATTCATTAGTATGCATGTTTTTAAAGAGGCAATTCAATCCAGCAAGATAGAAGGCACCAAAACCAACATAGAAGAGGTATTGCTTGACAAAGAAGATGTGGCACAAGAAAAAAGAAATGATTGGGAGGAAGTGCAAAACTATATCGACGCCCTCAATTCAGCTATTTTAGCACTGAATAAACTACCATTCTCATCAAGGCTAATTAAACAAACACATAAAATTTTGCTTCGGGGAGTACGAGGTGAACATAAATTACCCGGTGAATTCAGAAGTAGTCAAAATTGGATTGGAGGGGCTACTATCAGTGATGCAATTTTTATTCCGCCTACCCACACTACCTTGAATGGATATATGAGCGATTTGGAAAAATTTGCTCACAATGCCGACAAATACTTTCCGGAATTATTAAAAATTGCACTAATACATTATCAGTTCGAAACGATTCACCCATTTCTTGATGGGAACGGACGGGTAGGCAGGCTCATGATAACACTGTTTTTGGTTGAAAAAGGAATACTAAAAAAACCGGTTTTATACCTATCGGATTTCTTTGAAAGAAATCGATCGCTCTATTATGATAATCTAATGAGAGTAAGGGAAAAAAATGATATTAACCACTGGTACAAATTTTTTCTTGTCGGGATAATCGAAACTGCTAAAAGCGGCATAAAAACCTTTGATAGTATCATGAAATTACAAAAAGAAACGGACATGAAATTACAGACACTCGGTAGCAGGGCAAATAACGCTCAATTAGTTTTAGAATATCTGTACCAGCATCCAATGATTGATGCATTAAGAGCAAAGGAATTAACCAAACTCTCTGCTCCCCCTGTATATAGATTATTGGACGAGCTGGAAAAGCTTGGAATATTAAATGAAATTACCGGAAGCAGCAGGGGGAAAAAATATTTATTCACAGATTATATTCAACTATTTAAATAATGTCGATTGGCGTTGGAAGTGCTATCAAAATAAATGGCCGGTGTTAGTAAAAAATTATTTCAATCATGGTTTAGCAAGTTGTTGCAGACCACTATTAAACTTTTTAGAAGAAAAGTTAACTAACAACTTCTCTGAATTAAGTTTTTATCTATTTTCTTAAATAAGCCTTCACCTTATTAAACATTTGTTATAATGTAAGATGAAAAATTTTAGGGTTGTTAATCTCACAGAAAGGGAGGTAGTATTATGCTGCTTTATTACAATCTACTATCTCCTCAATCAACCTATCCCTGCCTCTTTCAGGCCGGTCGAGAAATACGTCGTGTTCCCGGTATTTCTATTATTCGCTTTTGTAACAAAATCATATTCAACATTCAACGCAATAACGGTAATCATCACACCGTTTTTAAATTTTAAGCAAACGACCCATGAAAACCATTACTACACTCAGCATACTTCTTTTATCAACATTAATGGCTTTCGGACAAGATTCAAAATTAAGTTTGGGAGTTGCAGGCTCTGCTGATTTTTACAATTTTGACTTTAGTACCGTGGAAGGAAACCCCGCTACTTTTGACACCGACCTCAATTACAGCATCGGTGCCTCTGTGCGGTATCAGCTTGATGACAAGTTTGGGCTGAATCTGAAGGTACTCTACGCAACCAGGGATTTTACCTTAAACCATAATTTCAGATTTATTGAGCCCAATGACCCGGTGCTTTCAGAACTGCCGAGAAGCACATCTGCAGAATTATCTTATCTGGATTTACCTATTTCGGTAAACTATGGATTTCTTGAAAAAAGTAACTTTGACTTTTTCTTTTCCGCCGGCCTTGCTCCCGGTTTTTTAATAGCTGACGATGAATCCACGACATTTGAAGATGATAGCCAGGAAGATACCGAGCGCCTTACTTTTGATATTAATTCCTTTCTGATCAGTGGTTTTTTAGGGGCCGGGGTTAAGTATCATCTGTTAGATAAACTGGCTATTGTTCTTGAACCGCAGTACCGGTACTTTTTCAACCGCGTTAGTGAACAGAATGAGGATGGCACACCGCAACTTTTTTCGGTAGCTTTTGGCGCAGAAATCAAATTTTGATTTTCCATAATTCAAAATTCATGGCCACCCGATATCAAAATATCTTTTAACGCCGGCGTTTGTTCGAAGTATGACGTGGCATCCACCCCAGGCATATATTCCACCAGGTTACCGGATTGTCCCAGCACATTAATTTTAGTGTTTTCAGTGGCTTTGACACTTCTTAAAAGAAAGTCTTTGCGCATACCCCTAACCCAACGGGGGTTTTCGGTAAGATACGCAAATACCGTATTTTGATCTTTCTTTTTGGTAAACCAGATGTTGCCATCATTGCTGATCACTCAGGGCCTGACATTTTAGATGGCCTCGTTGTTGACAAAATTCATGACGCCCGGTTTCCGGTCAATTATTTTTCAGGGATTGAAAGCCTGCAATTAGGGTTTAACTTAATTATAGGCATAGGCTATGGCCCAACCTCAACCCAGGATTTGAAACAAGAATCTGATAAACACGCACCTGCGGAAGGCACTTTCTTTGAAGGCAAAAATATCATCGCTCTGGAAAATCCTTATTGCTCATTTGGCAAGCATTTTAAATTAGGTGGGCTTTCCCTGTCAGGGGAATTTCAAATGGCGGATTACTTCTCGGTTGTCACCAATTTGATGATGGGGTTTGTCTATGATTTACCTTTACCAACTGCTACGTCTGCCAGCGGTGCTGATTATGATCAATACTGGCTGGCTTTAAATACCGGCTTAAGAAGATATGTCGGCGTACAAAAACGGTTAAGAAAGGGAAAACCTGTCCAAAAATTCACCGGCACCTATGTGGGAGTCAAAGCTTACTATCTATTCGTTTTATCAGAGGTTGACATTTCGAGAGATGCGATAGCAAACAGAGAAGTATTGAAATCAGAAACCAGGTTTTCACCGCTTATCAGTGGACATTTCGGTTGGCAACGGCGAATGGGAAAATCTGTATTTTTCGATGTCAATATAGGAGCGGGTTACGACACTTACTGGGATACCTTTGAACTCACCGGCCAAATACGCACCGGCATTCTTTTGAGAAAATAAGAGCAGGGGGTCAGGATATAGTAGCAAACATCAGATGATTATTAACTTTTCCTTAATGCCCATAATAATGATTTTTTCAGATTAATTAGTTTTCTTTGAAGGGAACTTAAAATCAGGTGAGTTGATTTCCAGGACCATCAGCAGAAAAAATGCGAATGACTTATGCGGCCAAAAACTCCTAAATTTTCCCAGATACTGACTTTATAATGAAAACTTCCCTCCAAAGCAGAAGATATTTTGTAAAACAGGCTGCGCTTGTCAGCCTTGGATTTACTTCATTGGCCAGATGTGCCACCATTCCCATGCATGCAAAACCCCACACCAGGCAGTTGCCATTGACAAATGACCCGGGAAGCTACCTGGACCTCCCGGAAGGATTTTCATACCGGGTCATATCGAGGTCAGGAAAAAAAATGCAGGACGGGTTTTTAGTACCCGGAAGGCCTGATGGCATGGGTACTTTTAACGGCAAAGATGGAAAGGTAATCATCGTCTGCAATCATGAAAACAGTCCCACACCCGTTGAAAACAGCCCCTTTGGCGTCCAAAATGAATTGTTCAGCCAAATCGATGACTCCATGGTCTATGATGCCGGCCAGGGAAAAGATCCCGGCCTCGGTGGTACCACCACGATGGTTTATAACGAAGATACCGGGGAGGTGGAAAAGCAATTTCTAAGTCTCGCCGGCACCTATCGCAACTGTGCCGGTGGCGTAACACCCTGGCATAGCTGGCTTACCTGCGAAGAAGATGTGGCCACCGTAGGTGGAAACATCGAAAAAGATCACGGTTTTGTGTTTGAAGTGCCTGCCTCCGACCAAATCAGACTGGCAAAACCCCTTCCCATAAAAGATATGGGACGGTTTAACCATGAAGCGGTGGCGGTGGATCCTGTTTCCGGCATCGTCTATCAAACCGAAGACAGGCACGACGGTTTAATATACCGCTATATTCCTGATAAAAAAGAAAACCTGCACGAGGGAGGAAAGCTCCAGGTATTGGCTGTAAAAGGAAAAAAGAGCCTGGACACACGTAACTGGACTAAAAAGACCGTACACCTTCACAAACCTCTGGAAGTGGAATGGTTGGATATCGATGAGGTATTATCGCCCGACGACGATCTCAGATATCGTGGGTTTGAATCCGGTGCAGCGCGTTTTGCCAGAGGGGAAGGCATGTGGTACGGGAAAAATGAAATCTATTTTGCCTGTACCAACGGAGGTCCCAATAAATTCGGCCAGGTTTTCAGGTATAAACCTTCACCCGCAGAAGGTACAGGTCAGGAAAATTTAAACCCTGGCATCCTCGAACTATTCGCCCAATCGAAAGACAAGGCTATTCTGAATATGTGTGACAACCTGACAGTGGCGCCCTGGGGTGATGTCATCCTCTGCGAAGACAATGGGGAACTTAACTACATTCGTGGTATTAATCAGCAAGGGGAGCTTTACAATATTGCCTGCAACAGGAGTTCTACCTCAGAATTTGCCGGACTGGTCTTTTCCCCATCCGGCAAAACGCTGTTTGTGAATATCCAGGAAAACGGAGAAACAATCGCTATAACCGGCCCATGGGGTAATTTGGCATGAATACCTTGCTATGAAACTGCTGTCTGCATTTTTTCTGATCATCAGCGCCTCTGGTTGCCTTGCACAGGTTATTCCTTTACCCAATGCCCACGCACATAACGATTATGAGCACACACGCCCCCTGATGGACGCTCTTGAAAATGGCTTCACCTCCGTAGAAGCCGACGTCTTTCTGGTGGATGATATACTTTATGTTTATCATGACCTGCCCGCGGTATTAGATAGGGGACGAACGCTTGAAAATTTGTACCTGAAACCACTGCAAAAGATAATTGAAGAAAATGAAGGTTACGTTTATCCTGGCTATGAGAAATTTTTCTACCTGATGATTGATTTCAAAAGCGAGGCCGCCCCTGCGTATAAACAATTAAAAAAACTACTCGGAAAATACCGGCATTTCATTTCAGCAGTAAAGAAGGGAATTGAAGAAACCGGCAAGCCTGTAAAGATTTTTCTATCCGGCAGTGCCAGCGGAGGATTTTATGAGGTTATGCTGCAGGAAGATATATTGCTGGCAGGCGTGGATGGACGCCCCATAGATCTGGGCAAAGGTCTGGCAGCTTCGGTAATGCCTGTAATAAGCGATCATTACCGGAAGTTTCTTTCCTGGGATGGTAAGGGTGCGGCAGAAGAAAAGGAAGTAGCAAGGTTGCGTACTTTTGTAAAGGAGGCACATGCTGAAGGTAAAAAAGTACGACTCTGGGCTGCTCCAGACCTACCGCAGGTATGGGCATTTTTACTCAAAAACGGGGTGGATTTAATAAACACGGATAATCTTTCCGGGCTTAAAGGACATTTAGTGGAACGTGGGTCACCCTGATAAAAGAAAACACCGCCATCCCAAACCAAATGGCGGTGATCAATCCAATCTCCTCGTCCGATCATGCTTTTAAAGGGGGTATTATTTTCTGCTCATTCCTTTTTAGCACTAAAGCCGATGACAGGTGGATGACTCATGAAATGATCCCAGTAACGGTTATTTTGTTGCGAAGGATCAAGTATCGGGTCAATCCATTTGAAATCCTTAAAGCCGGCTTCAGCAAAAGCAGCGGCATAGGTTTCCGGATGAAGATAATAGTTATTGTACCGGAATTCTGTCCCGTCTAAATTGTAAAATGTGTATTGTATCGGATCGCCTTCTTGCCTTTCCGGGGTGCTTTGTTTTATAAATCCATACTGGTGGTAAGTTTCGTAATAGCTGATTTGATTTGATACATTGTCATTGAATCCAACGAACCGTCCGCCGGCATCGAGTTGGCGGTAAGCCGTCTTGCATAGTGCTACCAGTTCTTCTTTTGATTTGGCATCATTAAGCAGATACATCGCTACGACTAAATCGAATGGGCCAAGATAGGGTAATTTGGTAATATCGTGAGTCATATACGCACAACCCATCGGTTTTTTTCGCTCTGTGGTTTCAGCCAGGTGGATCATTTCCGAAGAAGTATCCACACCCAGGATATCAGCGACATTGGCCTGTTTTAATTTCCTGGTATAAAAACCCTCCCCGCAAGCAAGGTCAAGTACCCGTAAACCATTGATATCACCTGCAATCTGAAAAATCGAATACTCCTCCACGTGCTTACGAAAAGGAAGCCGTTTGGAGTTATCATACCCTTGAGTAATATCTTCATTAACCATTTGATTCATTGAACGATAGCTTTGACATTCTATGATGGATTTATCCGATTAATATCATCGATTGCTTACCAAAAACCAGCGTGCCATTCATAGCTTCCGGATGATTGCCATCAAACCACAACTTTGATATTCTTCCACCGATTTACCTGACAAATATCATAGTTTGTTTGCCCAAAAAGTTGGACTATTGTTTTTAATTCTTGGATTATTGTTTTTTGAAGAATGCACTTATTAGAATAAGGAACTGATTATCAGTTTTTTACAAATTCCCTGGGAGAAAGATTAAACTCTTCCGTAAAAGTGCGTGTAAAATAGGAAGGATCCCTGAAACCTACCTCGTAAGCAATTTGCGTAATATTCAAATCAGAGGTCTGGAGCAACTCTTTGGCCTTGTGAAGACGGATTAACCGGATAAAATGGGTGGTAGACCGGTTGGTCAGTGCTTTAATCTTGAGATGTAGCTGGGACCGGCTCATGCCAAGTTCCTGGCACAACTCAGGAATGCCAAAACCGTCATTACTCAAATTGGCTTCCATGATCTTTTTCACCTTTGAAATAAAAGTGTCTTCCTGTCGTACGGCAAGATCTTCCGAGGCTGTGGAAAGATCCAGGTTTTGGTAGCGCGCCTGGAGCTGGCGTCTGATTTCCAGCAGTTTTTCCAGGCGAACCAGTAGTTCTTTTTGGTTGAAGGGTTTGGAAAGGTAAGCATCTGCCCCTTTTTTGAAGCCGGTAATCCGTGAGTCATCATCTGCTTTGGCTGTAAGCATAATGATTGGGATATGACTCGTGCGTTGATCTTTTTTAAGAATTTCACAGACCTCAAACCCATCCTGGTTAGGCATCATTACATCACTGATAATCAGGTGAGGTATCTGCTCAATGGCTTTATTGATTCCTTCTTGTCCATCACAGGCCACGACAACCCGATAGTCATCCTGAAGCATGGATGTCAGGTATTGTACCAGATCCGCATTGTCCTCAATGATAAGTACAGTCACCCTTTCGGCCATACCGTCGGCGATCTTTGGCATTGTTTCGTGAGAGTGGTGGTGAGAAGATACATTCGCCGCAACAGCCGAAACGATGGTGTCAATGTTGTCGATTTGAATTTTATCGGCCAGTTTATCATCAAAAGCGGCAGTATGTCTGATCGGTAATCTTATATGGAAAGTAGTGCCCTCTCCTAATTTACTTACGACAGAAATATCTCCTCCCATCAACTTCACCAATTCCCTCGTCAGGGACAAACCGATACCGGCCCCCTCGGCACTACGTGTATTGGAATCATCGACCTGATAAAAACGGTCAAAAATATCCGGCAGTTTTTCTTCACTTATGCCAACACCGGTATCCCGGATTTGCAAGACAAGCATAGGCGTTGGTTTTGCCGCTTCTTTACCAATCAAAAAGTGCACTTCTCCCCCTTCAGATGTAAATTTGATGGCATTGGAAAGCAAGTTGGATACGATACAAAGTATTTTATCTTTGTCATAATCCATCAGCAACTCCGGCTCATTGGTCCGGAAATGGAGTTTGATTTCCTTGTTTTCAGCAAGGGAATGGAAAGATTCAGCAATATAACGCAGATAAAAGACGATATCACCCAGAATCAGATTGAGACGCAAACCACCTGTTTCCAGTTTTCGAAGGTCGAGGATTTGATTGACCAGGTGCAATAAACAAGCACTGTTGCGTTTAATCATTTTGAGACCTTTCTCCAGCCCGTTGTGAGGCGATTTTTTGATTTGTTCCACCATGCCTGAAATAACAGTAAGCGGGGTACGGAATTCATGCGAGATGTTGGTAAAAAAACGTGATTTAACCCCATCGAGCTCTTCAAGCTGCTCTTTTTGCTGCAAAATCTCATCATTTAGCCGTCGCAATTCTTCATTGGAACGTTGCTTCAAACGATAATATCTGGCTATGACGAAAATTAAAACCAGGGCAATCAACAAGGCCAAAGCCATGGCTATCTGAAAAAACTGTTGCCGCCGGAGTTTCTCATCGATCAAAAATAGTTCCTTTTCCTTTTCGTAAGCCAGTCGCTGTTTTTCTTTTTCAAACCCATATTCCGCCTCCATGAGCGTGATTTTTTTGGTATTTTCTTCATTAAACAGTGAGTCCAGAAGCGCATGGTGCTTTTCATGGTAGTACAGCGCCAGTTGATAGTTTCCCTGTTCTTTATGGATCTGGTATAGTAACGCTGCTACCTCCACCTTTTCGGTTGGCAAGGCATCTTCCGGAGAAAGCGACCAAGCCGCCTCCAGATTGGCTACCGCTTCTGAAACCTCACCTCTTTTCCAATATATCCGGCTAAGATCGGTCAGGCACAGTGTTTCCAGGTATTGGTTATTGTACTTTCTTGACAACCCGATAGACTCCCGCAAATAAAAATAGGCCGAATCCAACCGGTTTAATTTTTCATACGTGCTACCGATGTTATAAAGCGGATAAGACTCACTGGTTCGAGGCCCCACCTCCCTTCTCAGGCGCAGGGAACGATGAAGATGCTGCAAAGCCTGATCATATTCCCCTTTTAACATAAAAGTCCTGCCTATGTTATTGAGCACCCCAGCCTGGCCGGGAATATCGTCCAACTCCTCCCGCAGCGCCAGACACCGCTGTAAATAGTCTATCCCTTTGCGATGGTCTTTCAGACTATTGTATAAATTACCAATCCTCATTAAAGTCCTGGACATAAGCTTTTTATCCCCCAGCTCCTCCATAATTTTCAGGGCCTGCTGATAAACCTCCAGGGCGCCCGTGAAATTACCATGCCGACGGTAAGTAGTGCCGATCAGGCTCAACAACGTAGCTTCAGCAGCCACCTGCCCCAGCTCCCGCCTTAGCTCCAGCGCCTGGTGATAATGACTTATACTCTTTTCCAGTTGGTTTTGCTGGCCATAAATCAATCCGATATTTTGCAAGATAGCGGCCTGGCTCTCTTTGTTTCCTGTTTCTTGCTGCAGTTGAAGGGCTTGTGCATAATACCTCAACCCAGTATCAAAATCACCGTTATTCGTATGAATAATGCCTATATTGTTAAGGGCAGCGGTTTGTCCGGATTTATTCCCTATTGCTTTATGGGCTTCAAGTGATTGTAAATAATAATTCAGTGCCTGCTGCAGATCATTTTTTCCCCTGTAAGTACTACCCAGATTGTTAAGCACCTCTGCCAACAATCGCTTATCATTGTTTTCCAAAGCCAGTTGTTGCGCCTGTCTGAAAAACAGAAGGGCAGAATCCAATTGACGGATAGCCTTATACCCCTTACCAACAAGGCTTAATGCACTTGTTCTGATTTGAGAATCTGCCAGTTGGCGGGTTAAAACACTGGCCTGTTGGCAAAGTAAATGAGCGGTATCAGGTGCTATTCCACTTAAATGAATGGCCAAATCGATAGTATACCTTATTTTTGCCGTATCACTTTTAGCCTGATTCAATTCCGTCTTCAGGCTATCTGCAATCGCGTTTTGGCTTCGGGTTTCAGCCGTAAGCAATACCATTGCCATCAGGCTGATTAATTTCGTTAAGACAGTTTGTTGCTTCACTTTTGGCTAATAAAAATTTCTCATTCAGTATATTATGTTTGGTGTCAACTAAATTTTTTCAAATCACGTATCTTCCGTAGTCTGGTTATGTATAATCCGACAGGTACTCAAAGATAAGCACCATAAGTATTAAAAAGCCAGACAATTATGGAATTATTTATTAAGAAAAAGGGCAGTTTTTACTGCCTCTGTCGCCTGTACTTATAATAACTTTTTTTCGAGCGTTCCGGATTATACAAAAAAAGAAGTTTGCGGTGATAAATATCTAATGAGAAAATGAAGTATGCCGCTGTTGCCGACCATGAAGTCGGCGGTGGGCATTTTGTTGTCTTCCACTATCCAGTAGCATAACTCATCATTGCCACGATGTGCATGTAGAAGTGTATTCAAAATAAATTCTGCCTTCTCCCTCCATTCGTTGTCACCAAAAACTTCGGAGGCTGTAAGATATACTTCCGCCAGTCCGGTGGTGCCGTTTGCCAGTGAAAAATTATGGTATACTATATGTTCAGGATTAATCCGCAAAGCATTTTCCGCAATTTCCTTGCACTCAGGATCGCCTAAAACCTTGTAGGCGGTAATGCGGCTCCGTGGTATAAGCCAGGTAACACGTTAGGTAGCGCACTTAGAAAATCATTGTGGATATATTCCCAACTTCTGTTATACCCTTTCATTATAGCATTTACCTCAAATCCTTGAAACTTAGATTTTGCCAATACAGTCATAACGCCGCTTACACCCGTGTATACACCTATATCATACAAAATCCCACCTTGTTGGTTTTCTAATGGTTCATTTTCTCTGGCGGAATTGGAATGCCACATCTGACCGGGATGAATCATCAGAGTATCTCCAAGACCGTTAATGGCACCTTCTACAAATTCGTGAGGTGACTCACAATAACTTATTTTGGAACCTTCTGCAACATCCAATGATAAGCAAAAATTTTCAAGTGCATCCTTTATAGTTTTAATATCGGGCCGAATAGCTGGCTCTGAACTTAAGCAAGTGCTAATAAGGCTGGAAATTGTTTTATTATTGATAAAAAAGTTTAGGTCTTGCAGCAACTTATGATTCGCATTATCAAATTTTACCGGACTCAGGTTCGTAAAGAATCTTATCATCAAAGCCCCTAAGCTATAGATATCTTGATTTACCTTTGGTGTTTTTACCTCCAGTTGTTCCGGAGACATAAATCCATCCGATCCCAGGGTAAATGGAGGATCAGGTTTATACGCCACAGTAGAATAAGCCAATTCCAGATCGATTGGAACAATGAGGTTATATTTATTCAATATAAAGTTCATCCAGTTAATATCACGATGCACATATCCTTGTTGATGCATTTTATGTATAGTATCAGCTAACTGTAAAAGGTAATCTACCAAAAGTAACTTTTTGTCAGTACTCAAATTAAACCATACGGACATCTCATAAGCGTTATCAATTACTGTCCCCAGTTGCTCCCCTTTTATATATTCCATGACCAAATATGAACTCCCCTTTTCCTGGAAAAAATCATAGACCCGGGGCACAGGTATTTTACCTTTTAGGTCATTGAGTAAATCATACTGCCAAAGTAACCGGTCTTTTACATCACGCCCTTTTTTATCCACACATACACCCGATTTTGCTTCTTTAATAATGATCCATTGGACCCAAAAACCGTATATTCGAAGTGATTTCATAACGCGTCCCTTAGCATCTGTTTTAATTGTAGTTAATACTTTATAACGGTTATTAAGAAAAGTGGAAGGGATATGTTCCTCAGGTTTAGATATTTCGCTGAATGGCCAATAGATACCTTTGGGGAATTTAAATGGCGTGTGGTACTCATCCTTAATCAACTGTCCATTGAGATCATAGATGTATCGGTCAACTCTTCCATTCTGGTCCACATAAAGTTTGGGGTTAAAGCTGCCATAACGGGTATAAATAATCCCTCCCAGGTGATGGTCAGTTGGGATTTCGACACCGTGAAAGTTTTTTGTAAGAACAAGAAATTCCTTTACTAATGCAACCGTGGTCTCATCATCAGGCGGATAAATGCAAAAAACTTTTCCGAGTTGATTGTAACCTAAGCTGCCATCGCAAAGCATAATGGCCTTTTTCTTATTTTGCACCACTTTAAAAGGAATGCCATAAGATGTCAAAAGAGGTAATATTGCAGATAATAATTCAGGGATCTGAATCCAGGTAACGGTTAGATGTAAAACCCAGCCTTGAACTCTATTGGGTTCACCTATTTGATAATAACAAGGAATTTGTTGATAGCTAAGTTGATATTTGTCAAGAATTTTGGAATAATCGTCAAAAACATGTTTTTCGCTTTTGACAGTCTGGCTTAATTTCGAGCACATAGGTCATAATTTTAAAAAGAACAATAATTAGAGGAGTAGTCAAAAATAAGGGGCATCACAACTGATTTTATGACTATTTTTAACCTATGATGTGAATAATTTATTATTAAAAATTAGGAAAAGAATAGGAGAAACTTGTCTTTGCTTATGTTTTTTTTGTTAAAAATGGTAATTGTTGTTTAATTGAAAAGTTATTTACGAATAATATGGCAAAATAAACCATAGGAAAGTGAAATTATAAATTTGAATCAATCTTATGGTGACTTTTAAAATCAGCTATTCCATAAATCCTTAGTCCTCTCAAGATATAGAGTGGATAATTTCTATCAACTTACCACTAGGTTGTCTTAAATAAATTAATTAATTTTCAATCAACCAACTATCTCAAATGGAAAAAAGTTAAGAATAAACAGTACTTTTATGAAATATACCGGGCTAGTTATACCAGCCATTGGAAAGTGAATTTAATCAGTTTATACCCTGCTTGTTGCCCTAATTGACTGAGGAAGTTTTTTCAATTTAATTAAAAGTTTCTTCTTAGGAAGCTTTTTGCACGTTTGGCCAAATGAGCTAATGATCTTTCTGTGTTTCAAATCAATAACGTATTAACCAGCCAGAAATTCTTTTTATTAAAATTAACCATAAAATTTACTACCATGAAAACTTTTGTTTATCTATTAGCCATGCTGGTAGGAGTCGCCGGTTTCGCAGCCTGTACCGATGATCCGGCAGACAACATCACTCCACAGGTAACAGTGCCCGAGGTGACGGCACCGGATAGTGAGGATGTGGAAGAAAATATGGAAGAGGAACCTTAATAGAAAAGTGGGAATTCCCACTTTTTTTTTCTTATTTTCCTAATTAAATTTGAACTCGTTTGCTTTTTGTAACTGTTTGCATACAGTTTTAAAGTTCAGGATATGAAAATCACACCTTTGCATTTTTTTTTCGGTTCGGCAGGTTTTCTGTTATCCTTGATATGCTTTAAAACCAACGCCCAAACCGATACTTTATGGCAAAAAGTCTGGCACCTTTATCAAAATGAAAATTTTGATTCAGCGCTGGTGCATGCGGAAAAACTCCGGGAATTGGCACTGAAAAATGGTAGTGATCTCCACCTGACCAAAGCCCTGTCCATTGTTGCCAAAGTATACAGAAAACAAGGTAATACCGAAGCAAGCGTTTTGGTGTTGTACGACCTCCTGGAAACAGGCAAAAAGCTGAACAATCCGAGAGCAGAGGGGTCAGCCTATCTGGATTTGGGACGAATCTTCTATGATGCCTATGATTACAACGTGGCGGTGGGCTATCTGAAAAAAGCCAACGAAAGATACGAACAGGCCAATATACCCAACAACCAGGCTATTGCACTCTATCATATAGCCCGCAGTTTTCTTAAAAAAAGTCAACCGGATTCCGCATTGTACTTTTTGAATCAGGCACTTATAGTAAATCCCCCCAAGTACAAAGCGCTTATAAGCAGTATCTTCAACTTGTTGGGGTGGGTCGGTTATGAAAAGAAACACTACACCACCGCCAGAGATCATTATCGTAGATCCTTGCAATACGCTGGTTCCGATCGCAAAAAACATGCCGTGGCCTATCATAATATTGGTGAAACATATCTCTTGGAAGGTAATCCGGATGCAGCAAAGAAGTGGCTGGACAAGGCTATGGAAATAAAAACATCTTTGAAAAATCCTGCTCTCATGCTTAGTACCGTCAGTCTTCTGGCAAAATTACACGAACAGCAAGGCGATATCACTACAGCACTAAGCTTGCTTCAAGAAGGGTTAGAAGCAGTAGACAAAAATAAAGTAAGTGAAGCAACAATGAATGCCCTGGGTCAGATCTCATCCCTGATCAGCAGGTTTCCGCAGGCATCTTTACCCCTTGGTAAACTAAAAGGTTATCTTACCACTTATGACCGCCAATACCAGGCGTTGAAAAACCAAAAGGTTACCTTACAGGAATCGTCGTCACGACAACAGCTTCAGGCTATCGCCAGGGAGTATCAGTTAAAAAAAGCAGCCGGTCTTGAAAAAGAAAAAGCCATTCGTAACATTACAGGTTTAGTCATTGCCGGTATTTTTATGTTAACCCTGTTATTGATCCGGCAAAAAAAGCTTAGCAGACACTACAAAAACGAGAAAAAAATGGTGGCCTACGCCACCGAAAGATTACAGGAATCCCTACTTATAAACGACTCTCTTAAAAGGAGTTACAAAGATATCCACAGAAAGTTCAACGAAGATGATAAGCTATAGTAGCTGACGAACTTCAGCCCTTTTTCAACATAATTTTAAGACTTTCGCACGCTGCGTTCGACAATCTTGGTTAACCAACTATTTCGAAAAAATTCATCTTAAGTTAACAAACTTCCTGATATTTTTCTTTAACTTATCACTAATATTGTTGCCCATATTATGATTTTTTAACTATCAATGGTTCAATGTTGGAAAAGTTAACAGATGAAAATCAGCTCTTTAAGCGCCTTATTGAAGATGATGACCTGGAGGCATTTGAGAAAATTTACCAAATGCATGAAAAGCGATTAAGCCATTATGCTTTTCAATTTACCAAATCGCGGTTTATTACTGAAGAAATCATCCAGGACGTTTTTTTTAAACTCTGGATACACCGTAAAAGTCTTAAAAAAGATGGTAACTATTAAGGTCTACTTGTACCGGATGGTTAGGAATCGTTCACTGAACTACCTCAGGGATGCCGTACAACATGAAGACCTGGCTGAAGTATTGAAAAAAGATGCACTGAGGGCGCGTGATCAAACTGATCATCCTGTTATTTCCATGGACCTGGATAATATAATGGACAGTGTGCTTGAGCGGTTACCCGAGAGGAAAAGGAGCATCTTTCAGCTTTCCAGACAAGAGGGGAAAAGTAATACTGAAATAGCCAAACAATTGGGGGTCACCATTAAAACTGTAGAAAATCACATCTGGGAAGCTTTGATTATCATTAAAAAACATATGGAGCGGCATTTATACTTTAACCTTGCCATTATTACCATCAGCCAGTTGTGCTAGCTTCGGCATTTGATTTTTTTGCTGGCCTATCTCTTTACTAATTCTATCTATCCAAACATCTCTGGCGAATGCTTCGCCTATGGATATTTTTTTGTCTGAGAAAAACAATTTTTACCATTTTTTTTAAAAAAATTCAATATCATCTGGGAGTGATTTCACGAATCTGTGTATTTCTTGTGACGAGGGGGAAATAATTGACTAACTAAACAATTGACCATGAAAAATGGATAAAAATGACAACATAATTCAACTGGTGCAAAAGTATTTAGACAATACTTTTACGAAAGAGGAATACGATCTGGTAATCGACTTCATGAGAAGACCGGATGCAGAAACTTTAATTGAGGAATGGGAGGAAAAAGGATTACTAAAAGACCCGGCTAAGATAGGTGAAACTGACAACAAGGCTAAGGAAAAGAAAAGTTTAGACTCGGAGCTAAAGTTAACAAGGCTACTCAGTAAAATATTCGAATATGAGAACCCGCGACTCTCGGAAAAGAAGAAAAAACCACCCTTTTTTGGCTTTCTGAAGGCTGCCGTGATTTTACTTACCAGCGGGCTTTTAGTCTGGTTTGCGATGAAACTAGTAGACCAAACCGATCATACCGGCCCTGATATGATTACCAAAAACACTGCACGAGGGCAAAAAATCACCCTCACGCTGCCGGATGGCACCACAGTACAAATGAACTCAGAAACAAAACTGACATTTCCCATGGAATTTGGCAACAGACGGCAGGTATTGCTGGACGGAGAAGCTTTTTTCATGGTGAAGAGAGACGAACAAAAACCTTTTGTCGTACAAACCGGAAACCTCCATACCGAAGTACTAGGCACTACCTTTAACATAAAAGCCTTCAAAAACGAAATCATAGAAATCACGGTAGCCACCGGGAAAGTAAAAGTAACATCAACCAATGTGCAAAACCAAAACTCCTCTCTAAACAATGTAAATACCCCCCTTGAGGGGAAAGGGGGGGTGTTACTCACTCCCAACCAACAAGCCCTTTTTGATGCCTCGACTAACACGCTGAAAGCCAGAAATGTCGATACCAATATCCATATAGCCTGGAAAGAAGGCGTGTTGAAATTCTCAGAGGTCAGATTTCAGGATGTGGTGATTGATTTGGAGCGTTGGTATGGTGTGGATATAGATATAGACCCCCGCCTTAACGAATGTATCGTCATCGGACAGTACCAGAACGAGTCGCTGGAGACCATTTTGAAAAGTTTTGAATTCTTAATGGAGATTGATTATGAGTTTGGCAAAGATGGCGTGCATATTAAGGGGGAAGGTTGTGGTCCGGTAAAGCAAATGTAAAATGAAAATAATGGTATCACTAAAACTTTAACCTATGAAATTTACTCCATAACGCCTGAAACATCCGAAAAGAGGGCCTGTCAACCAATCCAGTTGACGCCAGGATCGACAGACCCTCGTCAAAATCTAACGAAAACAGTTTTTCATTAAATCCTATAACAAAGTTATGAATTTAAATCTATTTGTTAAACGCATAATATTAATTATGTCAATTAACTTGCTTACTGGTGTTTTTTGTTGTTGTGCATTTGCGGGTGTTTTACTGGCCGAAGAAGGCAACGCCCAGACCAAAAGCATCAGGGAAGTAATTATTTCATTGCATCTGGAAAAAGCCGAGCTAAAAACAGTTCTGGATGCCATCGAACAAAAAACCCCATTCAGGTTCTCCTATCTCAAAGGAACCCTCGCCACAACCCAAGACCACCGACTCAGCCTGAACGCCACCGAGCAAAGTGTTGCTGCCATTCTTGAAACAATCGCTCAAAAAACAGGCTTGGTTTTTAAGCAAGTCAATAGCATTATTAATGTTAAGATTTCGCAAAAGCAAAAAGAAATCATACCCATCAGTACCTCACAAATAAGCCCGCCATCGATCATTGAAGGAAAGGTTACTGATGAAATCGGTGAGCCCCTGGCAGGGGTAAACATTCTCATCAAGGGTACATCGCAGGGCACGACCACTGATATCGATGGGAATTACAGATTATTGGTAGAAGAAGGTGAAACTGTTCTCATATTTTCATTTATCGGCTATGTTGCTCAAGAGATAAACATCAATGGAAGATCCGTTATCGATATCTCACTTTCCCCGGATTTGACAAGTTTACAGGAGGTTACAGTAAATGCAGGTTATTGGGAAGTAGATAAAAAGGAAATGACCGGTAATATTTCAAAAGTGAAGGCTAATGAAATTCAGCAACAACAAACTACCAATCCTTTACAAGCATTACAAGGTAGAGTTCCCGGGGTTTATATTCAGCAAACTACCGGAACCCCAGGTGGAACTGTGAATATTCAGATTAGAGGGCAAAATAGTTTGAGGAGTTTTTTAAACACCGGTGGGGAAGATGGTAATACTCCTTTCTATGTAATTGATGGTGTTCCATTTTCTTTCCAAACTTTGTCATCCAACAATACCAATAGCGGTATTTTTAGTGGCATGGGAAGTGATCCATTAACAGCTATAAATCCGGCAGATATTGAAAGTATTGAAATATTGAAAGATGCAGATGCCACTGCTATTTACGGTTCCAGGGGAGCAAACGGAGTAGTTCTGATAACTACAAAAAAGGGAAAAGCTGGTAAGACAAAACTAGATGTTAACTTATCATCAGGGTTTGGTTCAGTGGCCAATAAATTAGATCTTTTGGATACGCAGCAATATCTTGAAATGCGAAATGAAGCCTTTACAAATGATGGGCTAACTCCAGGAATAAATGATCATGATGTTAATGGCAATTGGGACCAGAATCGTTTTACGGATTGGCATGAAGAATTGATAGGTGGCACTGCAAATATCACAAATGCGCAGATCTCACTGTCGGGAGGAAATGAAAATACAACCTTTTTGTTTAGTGGAACCTATAGAAAACAAACTAACGTTTTTCCCGGAGATTTTAGATATCTAAAAGGTACCGGCCATATGGCACTGAATCATATATCATCTAATCATAAACTCTCCGTAAATTGTGTTTTAAGTTATACCGCAGATGACAATAATCAACTTCGTTCGGATCCTACCGATGATGCAACATTATCTCCAAATGCCCCGGCACTTTACGACGAAAATGGAGACCTTAATTGGGAAAATTCCACTTGGGACAATCCTCTGGCAGATTTGGAGAGAACATTTGAAGGGAAAACGCATACGCTTACCAGTAACAGTGTAATAAGTTATGAGGTGTTACCAGGATTGCAAATTAAGACCAGTCTTGGCCTGGTAACAATGGAGTCTGATGAGATACTCAAAATGCCTTCTACAGCTTTTGATCCGGCACTTGGTCGTACAAGTGCTATCGCACGTGCGATTATTTCAGATGGAAATCTTCGTTCCTGGGTCATTGAACCTCAGGCTAATTGGGCAAAAAATGGAAGCTTTGGAGAGTTAAGCGTTATAATTGGAGCCACATTCCAAAATCAGGCAAGAAATGTCTCAAACTCTACAGCCATAGGCTTTCCAAGTGATGCGTTGATCGGAAATATTCCCGCTGCATCAAGATTTATCCCTCGTGGTTTTGATAAATCTGAATATAGATACAATGCGCTGTTTGCCAGAGTTAATTACAATTGGAAGGGGAAATACATTCTTAATCTAACAGGACGAAGAGATGGATCCAGTCGTTTCGGGCCAGGCAAACAGTTTGCTAACTTTGGAGCTGCAGGGGTCGCTTGGATATTTTCTAATGAAGCGTTTCTTCAGAATAATTTAACCTTTTTAAGCTTTGGTAAATTAAGGGCTAGCTATGGAACAACAGGAAATGATCAGATAGGCAATTATAAATTCCTGGATACTTATGAAGTTTCGGAAAACTACCAAGGGGTTTCTGGGTTACAACCAACTCAATTGTTCAATCCTGATTTTGCCTGGGAAGAAAATAAAAAATTTGAAGCAGGATTGGAATTGGGTTTTCTAAAAAACCGTATTAATCTAGCAGGTAGCTATTACCACAATCGCTCCTCAAATCAGTTAGTTGGAATTCCCATGCCTACTACAACCGGATTCAATACCTTAACTGGAAATTTTGATGCAACCGTACAGAATTCAGGCTTGGAGTTAGAACTGAGGACATTAAACATCGAAACCAATAGCATTACCTGGAGTACGAATTTCAACATTACTCTACCTAGAAATAAGTTGGTTTCTTTCCCGGGTCTGGAGACATCTACATTTGCAAATTTTTATGTAGTAGGAAAACCACTCACTATTGAAAGGCTTTTTAAATCTGAGGGCGTAGATCCGGAAACAGGAATTTTTCAATTTAAAGACTTTGATGAAGATGGTCAAATAACAGATGAAGGAGATATGGAAGTTATAAAAGAATTAAACCCCGAGTATTTTGGAGGGTTAAATAATACGCTAAAATGGCGTAATTTTCAATTAGATTTCTTCTTTCAATTTGCAAAGCAAAATGGCTTCAACTTACGCAGAAATTTGGGAACGCCCGGACTTCCTATTAATCAGCCCTCATTCATTATGGATAGATGGCAAAATGAGGGAGATATTGCTCAAATACAACGTTTTTCAACTGGCAGGGATAGAGATTTGACAAGGGCACTTTTTAACTACAGACGCAGTGATGCTACGGTTAGTGATGCATCATTTATTCGTTTGCAAAATGTCTCTTTGTCTTATCGTTTTTCACGAAACCTTCTTCCGGGGATAGATGGTCGACTATATGTACAAGGACAAAACTTATTCACGATTACCGATTATGAAGGTTTGGATCCTGAAAACCAAAACGGATCTCGACTTCCACCTTTAAGAATACTCACTTTAGGAATACAATTTACTCTTTAAAGCCTATAACTATGCAAGTTACTTTGAAAAAGAATTTTTTTGACATCACCAAAGTTCCGGTCATTGTCTCATTATTACTGACAACTTGTCTTTCCTGTAAAGATTTTGTTGAAGTTGATATTCCAGAAACCGATATATTTGCAGAAGCTGTATTCCAAAGTGATGCGACCGCAACATCTGCCTTACTTCATTTGTATACTGAAATGAACACAACTTCCGATTTTTCTGGTGGTGGTAATTCTGGTATTAGTTTATTACAGGGCCTCTCAGCTGATGAATTGGAGGTGTTTTCTGGCGCTGTTAGTACCAGGTTAGAACCATTCTATTTTAATAACCTGATCTCCACTGATAATGAAGTAACCAATATCTGGAATACCTGTTACAGTATCATTTTTGGGGCGAATGCAATTATAGAAGGACTCACAAATTCGAATCAGATAAGTGATGAAGTTCATGCATTAATTGAAGGTGAAGCAAAATTTATCCGCGCATTCTGCTTCTTTTATTTAGTAAACCTATTCGGAGATGTACCTTATACTTCAACGACGGATTATAGGGTTAACGCTTCAGTTTCCAGAATGCCTTCATTGGAGGTTTATCAACACCTAATTAATGATTTATTGGAGGCCAAAGACTTATTATCAAGCAGCTATCCCACGGAGGGAAGAGTACGTCCAAATAGAGAAGCTGCGACAGCTTTGCTGTCAAGAGTCTATTTATACACAAACGACTGGGTTAATGCTGAAATTCAAGCAACAGAAATAATTAACAATACATCATTATATAGTCTTGAAGAACTGGATGCCGTTTTTTTAAGTAATAGCAATGAGGCAATATGGCAGTTGTTTCCTGAGGAAAATAATAACAATGGAAATGATGGAACAACTTTCATAGTGGTAGATGCGCCACGCTTTGCAGTACTCAATGAGGACCTGCTCAATTCTTTTGAAGATGGAGATGAACGCAAAGATAAATGGGTCGGTGTGGTAAATAGTAGCTTAGCCACTTATATCTTCCCTTTTAAATATAAAAGTCAGATTGATGAACCAGAATCTGAATATTCCATAGTTTTCCGACTGGCAGAACAATACCTCATCAGAGCAGAAGCTAGGGCTCAACAAAATAAACTAATTGAGGCTATTTCCGACTTAGATACAATTCGAAAACGAACTGGACTTCCACTTATCAGTACTGTAAATCCATCTATCAGCCAATCTGAACTACTTTTGGCGATTGAGCATGAACGAAGAATTGAACTTTTTACAGAGTGGGGGCACCGATGGTTTGATTTAAGACGTAATGGACGATCTGATGAGGTGTTAAATACAAAGTCAGGATGGGAATCAACAGACATACTATTACCATTACCTCAAAATGAGCTTGACCTTAATCAAAATCTCACTCAAAATCTGGGATATTAAACATCAATGGTAGTCAAACGATATACCTAATAAAGTGGGGTATATCTACTTATCTAGATTGTTGAAAAGGTAAACTATACACTGAAAATGTGTTATGCTCCACTAAAAATAAATTTCTTGTTGATCGAGAACCGGTAATAAAACAGTTCAAATTGTTGATGTCACCCCGATAATTATAAGCTCTAAACCAAGAGAGATGGTCTTCTAGTTTAGTGGGAGTATTGGGACATTGACATAACTTATCTTTTAAAATGGAATATATGCAAAAAAACATCGTGAAAATTGAGAATCTGTCACATCGGTACAGTAAGGACTGGGCAGTGAAAGATATCAGCTTTGAGATTAAGTCTCATGGTATTTTAGGATTGCTTGGCTCAAATGGTGCTGGTAAGTCTACGACTATGAATATCCTTTGTGGAGTTTTGAATCAAACAAAAGGAAAAGTAACCATTAATGGAATTGATATGGAACAAAAACCGGTTCAAGCCAAGAGGCACATCGGTTTTTTACCTCAAAAAGCACCCCTGCATTTAGATCTAACCGTGGATGAATATTTAACTCATTGCGCTTATTTACGACTAATGAAACCAGTAGAGATAAAGTCTGCAATAAAGCAGGTAAAACATCACTGTGGTATTGCTCATTATAGTGACCGTTTGTTAAGGAATCTCTCAGGAGGATATCAGCAACGGGTTGGGATCGCACAGGCAATTATTCATAACCCTATGTTGGTGGTATTAGATGAACCGACCAATGGACTGGATCCCATACAAATACAGGAAGTAAGAAAGTTAATCAAAGAGATTGGCAGTAATAGGGCAGTAATCCTTTCCACACATATCCTATCAGAAGTACAGGCAACATGCGACGAAATCAAAATGATAGAAAAAGGCAAGCTTGTTTTTTCTGGTACTACGCAAGAATTCAATGATTATATAGAGCCTGACACGCTGGTATTAACCCTGGAGGCCTGCCCCCCTATTAATGAACTTACAGCTATACCAGGAGTTAAACAGGTGAATCCTGTAAACCAGAAAACATTCCATCTAAAATATGATAAGGACGTTACTGAAATTCTGGTAAAAAAAAGTGTGGAAAATAGTTGGCAGCTAAAAGAGATTTATGTAGAAAAAAACTCACTGGACGATATTTTTACCAAACTATCAAAAGAAAATTAACTCCAAAAACAATCAAAATAACTCATATTAATGAAGATAATATATAGAATTGCACGCAATGAATTATGCATTTTATTTTATTCCCCGATCGCGTGGCTTGTACTTATTATTTTTGTAATACAGACTGGTTCAAAGTTTACAGATTTAATAGAATTATACGAAGGAATTTTAGAAAGAGGTAGGAGTATTGACAATCTTACAGTCAAAGTTTTTTCAGGGCCATTCTCTAAACACTCTTTGCTTCAGTTTGTAAAAAACAATCTATATCTTTATATACCCTTGTTAACCATGAGCCTTCTTAGTCAGGAGTTGAATAGTGGTTCTATAAAGCTGCTTCTTTCCTCTCCTGTTAATTTCTTGCAGATCATTCTAGGTAAATACTTTGCAATGGTTGTATACAGTTTTATCCTATGCCTCATTCTGGTAATATTTATGCTAGCTGGTCTGCTTGCTATTGACTCCTTAGATTATATGTTGGTTCTTACTGGTATTATGGGATTGTTCTGGTTGATTTGTGCATACTCAGCCATTGGTTTGTTTATTTCGAGTCTCACATCCTATCAAGTAGTAGCTGCCACCGGTACTTTTGCGGTGATTGCTTTGTTAAACTTTATAGGAGATCTTTGGCAGGACATCCCCGTCATTAATGAGATTGTTTACTGGATTTCTATGTCTGGGCGGACTAGTCAAATGATAACTGGCTTGATAAGTAGTAAAGGTATATTATATTTTCTTATCGTAATTCTGTTATTTATTAGTTTAACTATTCTTAAGCTATCATTAGCAAAACGTTCCACTTCATTGGCAGTTAGATTTGGAAGCTATATGGCGGTTCTAACATTTGCAATCGCACTTGGGTATATTACTTCAAGACCTTTTCTAACTACTTATTATGATACAACGGCACTCAAAAGACAAACTCTCACACATGAAAGTCAAGAAGTAGTCGCCAAACTAAAAGACCATCCTATAAAAATCACATCATATGTTAACATATTCAGTTCTCTGGCTGGAATAAGCGGAACACCTAAACATTACAATAAGAATTTCAGACAGTTGGAGAATTACATTCGTTTTTTGCCGCATTTGGAAATGGACTATGTATACTTTTATGATACTATTCCAGGAAATCAAGATTTTTATAAAAATAACTCGGGATTGGATGGAAAGGAACTGGCTCAAAAGGTAGCCGCGTCATATGGAATAGATTTTGCTGATGTATTATCACCTGATGAGATAAAGGAAAAAATTGATCTTAGTGATGAGGATAATCATTATGTAAGACAGGTGGAATACAATGGTAAAACGGCGAAGATCAGAATGTTTTTTGATCTAGATCATTACCCCTTGCAAGAGGAGATAACTGCGGCGCTTAAACAGTTAGTGACCACTTCTCCAAAGGTAGCCTTTACCCAGGGACATGGGGAGCGTAACTTAGCAAAGAATGATTTAGATTATCACTCATCAACCGTTAGCGGTGTATTTGATAGAAGGTCCCTGATTAACAAAGGCTTTAATTTTACCACCATCACATTAAACTTTAATAGTATCCCTGATGATATTTCTATTCTCGTGTTAGCTGATCCTCAAATGACGTTAAACCAAAAGGAAATAGAAATGATCATTCAATATATTAATCGTGGAGGTAATTTGCTTATAATGGCAGAGCCGGATAATCGTGCTTACTTGGAACCAATTGTTTCGCGTCTAGGTATTAAATTTGTACCAGGACAATTAAAACAACAAAGTGAAGATTTTTCACCCGATTTTATTCTTGGGAAGGTACCAGAAAGCTCATTAATGCTTTCTGAGTCTTACACTTTTAAAAATAGTGTGAAAATGGAATATCCTGTTTCAATGCCGGGCGCAATGGGCCTGGCATATCATACAAACAGCCCATTTGAAATAACACCAATCGTAATCACAAATAAAAATACAATAAACGACCTAAACAGTATCGAAGAAAGCGAAGTTTACAAATTAACTTCCTTTAAGAGTCATAAAAAAGAGGTATTACCTATTGCCCTCGCACTTAATCGAAAAATCGGAGAAAAAGAACAAAGGATCGTGGTGGTGGGTGATGCCGATTTTATGAGCAACAGAGAGTGGGGAAGACGAAACGTATTTACAATGAATCGAAGAGAGTTTGTTGACAACATGTTTAGATGGCTTTCTAATAACGAGTTCCCTGTTAATGCTGAATACCCTCCTGGAAAAGATAAAAGAATTACGATTGATGACTCTGGCATTCAGTGGCTACGAATTCTCTTCCTAGGGATCATACCTGGGTCTACGTTAATCTTAGGTGTTATAATACTAGTACTAAGAAGACGAAAATAAAAAAATTCGAAACATTGTTTCGCAGAATTAGCGAGGAACATTGAATAATGATTATAAACTCTAAAAATTTAAGATTTTGATAGCGAAAATATAAAGATGATGTAACCTTTCAACAATAATTAGGGTATTTCTAATTTTAGGAATTTTTTCTATATCCAATTAATGATTTATAAGTATTAAAAAAAGAATTGGGAAAAATCCCAATTCTTTTTTTAATACTTATTCACATCAAGTGCACCTTCATAGAGCAGCAGTAAATGTACCGCTGGCTTGTATTTCACAGGTACTACTTATAGTATAAAGAGTAGTTTGACCTTGTGTAACACATTTGATTCCAGGTGCCATATCGCAAGTTCCAATAGGTTTACAAGAAGCCAGTGTACCTACTACTGTAGCGGCTATGGATTCTGATGCGACTGATACATTAGTTGCAATGGCACCTGCGAGTGCAAATGCAAATGCAAAAGCGGATAAAACAATTTTAGTCATTTTCATGATAATAAATGTTTAGAGTTTTAAAATAAGTGATCTACTCTTTTATAGGTTTTCGATCTTTCCTCTCTTTGGTATGCCAAAGTTTAAGCAAAGGCAGATAAATGAACGGGTATCATTTTTAAAATCACCCTGGCTTACTGATCAGTAATATTTTTAGCGAAGACAACTTTTTATTCATGATTTTTTGCTTAAAATGTCCCATTATGATGAGAAATCTAATTTAATATTATAGGTCACAAGATAGCGATCATGGGTAGCCACCAATATTTCATTATTGAAAACCTGAAATCTTGATACTTTTTTTTCTTTGTGGTTAGGAATTAAAAAGCTGAATTTGTATAGATTATTTTTTAGGTCGTAAACATCAATAATTGTTGAATTTTGAAGTGCATCCAAGTGATCATTTTTAGCCAACAATGTTGAATAGATAAACAAATAATTACCTGATACACGACTCAGTGCGTTGATTATCTTCGATCGTGATGTTAAGGTCTTAGCCCTATCGGATTTTATCTCAGCTATTTTTAGTTGTGCTGTGCTAAAGGTATCAATTGTATGACCACGATAATCCAGATTTAAATTCCTATCGTAGACAATGAATTCGTTTCTGTAATAGTATGTATAAATCAATTTATCTAATTCTTTACTGAAATTTAGCCATCCATCCACACAAAAAGAACCGTCTATTTGCTTTTCGAGTAGGCTATGTTCAATCCGTACATATGGAGTATCCTTTGTTATAACCCCTAACTCATACTCCATATTAACACTGCTTTTAGTCCGTATAGCAAATAAAGAGTCTCCGATTGGTAAAGATTGATCAAAATAGGCATCTTTGTTTATGAGACGTTCTGCCTGCCATTCACCTATTTTGCCTTGAAAGAACCCCGGCATTTTGCCATCTGCCAGATAAAAGTAAGGAGAATCTACTTTTACATTTAAGACCCTTGTCAGCTTGTGATCTTTCCTATTCCTAATATTCATTCGTATATGTTGGGTATCGGTTAGTATGATATTGGTGATAAGAAGATGTAAAGGAGCAGTTGCATTACCCATATAAACATTATCACCCACCATACCAGCGATATAGTATGAATTATACTTGAGATCAATTTCATTATTTTTTTTTATGATAACAGGCCGATAATTTCTGACAAGAAATATTACGTTCCGGAGCATTTTTATCTGATAATGCGTAAAGAACTGATACAAGAGCTATACTGAATAGTAAACAACCTGTTAAAAGAACAATTGGCTTTGGTTTCACAACTACTTTCATTTTATTCATTATTTTAAGCCATGGTCAGAGAAGTATTAATTTTCTCTTTAGAATAAAACATTACTATTCCTCCAACTGCAAGCAAAACAAAGCCAATGTTGAAGATTAGGTGTTCAGTCCAACCCATACTCTCTAGTATACCGCCGCAGGAACAAGGTATTTTATAGCTAAATTGCAGAATAGCGATAATATAGACTGTAAACATAGTCATAAGGGTAAAAGCAGCATATAGACCTATCAGACGGAAGCGCCCCCAAACCAACATTCCGGCGATCATGAGCTCTAAAATGGGTATGCCCCATGCCACAAAACCTGCATAATTCACTAGCAGTGGTGACTTCCCGATTTGCACTGTGAACTTCTGCACATCCATCAGCTTCATGACAGCGGCATAAGTGAATAATAGTATGAACAGCGCACAAATGATTTCGATTGCAAGTTTCTTTTTCATCTTATGTTATATTTTCAGTTGATGATTGTTTAGATTTTTGTTTCTTTTTATAGCTTTTTTAAATCAAAAAGCCGATTTTGATTAATATCTTTCCTTCCCCTGCCCTGGGCGCCCAGGTGACGGGCGCGGGGCTAAGGGATTGGGGAGAATAGTTGTATCTGTTTTGTTATCGGTTGAATTAAATTACATTAGCCATGGATTGAAAGTAGAGACTTGCCCGGAAATTGTCAAGACCCAAATGCAGAATCCGTAGGTTTGACCCCCTAAATTCCGTAGGTTTACCCCCCCCCCTTTTCGTAGGTTTGTCCCTTTTTTGGAGGGTTTACTGCCCTTTTCGCAGGTTTGACCGATGGTTTCGTAGAATTTAAACGCTCTAAATTCATGATGACTTTGTTGATTGATATTAAGTGTTTATGAATTAAATATGAATTGAATATTAAATTTTAAATAAATAAAACCGCATTAAAACATTCCCCTTCATTTTCCCGTAACTTCCAGAACCAGCTTTTCTAGACTCCGGATTTCAAAGAAACTGACTAACATAAGTTTGGACAGCTCACACTGAAAATTCAATAACTTACTCGGATTGAAGTAATGGTTAATGAATTTTAATAGGAACGGTATACGCCGTTTTTGCATGGAATTAATTGATTTTTCAACCACAAAAAAAGTATCATGAGAAAGGATTCTAATGGTTCACACAAGCTTCTGTCTACAGAAAATGCAAATTTTTCGGATATTGAAATAAGAATTATACAATTGATCTGCAGGGAATTTACCACGGAAGAAATCGCACAAGCAACAGGGCGCAGTAAAAGAAGTATCAACAAATACAGACAAAAGTTGCTAATTAAAACCGGTTCTACTAATGCTATTGGTATTTTAAAATACGCTATCAGGCATCAGATATTCCTGAATGATTAAGGTAGATTATGGATACTTGCCTTTGGGGTATTAAGTGCGTATGATACCCCAGGGGCATTTCAGGGCTTAACCCCAGTCATAGTGAAGTGTATGCTTCGTGCAGGTGTATGGGGTGAGTATCTGCTGTCAACACTGCAAAATTTCGGGCATCGGTCCAGGTGAACAAAACTTCATGTTCGTAATGATACCCGACTTCAGGTTTGTCTTCTTTCCTGTTATTACAAGTATATAGTCTGGTTTCTTCCGGCACATTCCTTGATTTTTTCGTAAAGTTGCGGGGTTTCGGAAGAAAAAAAACTCATTCCCTGCCTGGTTATTCTGGTACAGATCTCCTGGGGGATTTCCCGCTCAAAAAACGCTGTGACATCCCGGTTTGATACCGCTTTTGTAGCTACCAATGTGTGGATAGTTTTTTGATGGCCATCCCGGTCGATACAAGTACAGTTATAGATTTCATCGCTTCTGGTTTTTACCGGAAATTTATCTTTAATGGTATCTTCAATCACATGCACAAAAGTCAGGTTGTCTACTGTTACACCAATACCTAACACCTTTGCCTTGTATTTCATCATTTTGTACAGCGGTGAGTGGACACCACAAGGGTAAATATCATCTTCGTGCCCTTGTGTTAACTCCCGCGCATGCCGGCCAATGGCTATTACACTGTTTGTCGGGTGAAAACTCCTGCAGGCATTCGGATGGCTCCGCAAGACATCCGATAGCTTCCCCATAGCGGAAGGGCTATCACGGTAAGAAAAAACAATTTCATTTTCATTGATATACGTTTCTGCCCTGGTATTAAATTGCCAGCATGGAAAAAGCAAAGTTCCCTCCTCGCCTACCGATTCCTGAAGAATGGGCATAATTTCATATTTTGGAAAATCGAGGTAAAGCCTCCGCATCGAAGCGTGTATAAAAAGCACATCCCCCTTTTTAATTTTCAAATCATCTTTCAGAATCGCTACAAAAGCTTCCTTGGTGAGCCTGGGGTTATATTTCTTTTTATAAGCGTTAAATCGCTTTTTGACATAGCGGTGAAGCGACGGTGATACTTTGACCAAATATTTATCAATGAGTTTTATCATGCTTGCCGATTTTTATCCGAAATACTCCGGTAAGTTACAAATGACAAGTCATCCCCATACTTTTTTTTCATCGACAAAACAAAATCCTTCATCAAATTCAAATGATATTTGCCCATAGATTTTGGATGTGAAATGACTGTCAGAAATATTTCTTTTTCCTGTTGAAATTTTTTCACGTTATAATTGACAATTTTATCAAGCATATTTAACGTCATATAATCACGGTCAAAACTTAAAACTATGGGATTACTGGCCATTTGAATTTTATTTATCCAATTTGTTTTTTTTGAAATAGCCTGGAATCCCCTCCCCGAATTATTATATTTTCTCGATTGAATCTTTTTCCTGTCCCGCATTTTAGTCATTCTTCTTCTAAGAATATTTAAAAAGTTGTTTGGCATACTTGTTATGGGATATTCAAGAAGATACGAAGGTGATTTTGTCACTTCATGAAGCGGTCCGTCTTTTGAGATCTTCCAATAATTAGCACCGGGTGCCTGACGATAATCTATTTTGCTAAATGAATAGTTCTGATATAACCCTTGTATTACTGAACTTTCATACCGGATACCTAAATCATACAGAGCGTTAAGAATAGTTTTCGACGCTGGTTCGACATTGTAGCCACCGGCACGGAATGCCAAACACCGGTAACCCGGGTCAACTTCACGGCACATCTCATGTAACGCCGTATAAGCCAACCTAATGATTTCACCAATCGAAAAATTGGGGTCTTCTTTGAAATCACTTAAAGCAAATTTTAAAGAAGGGATAATCTTATCATGCTCAAACTCAGAGTCCATCCAATGGGGGTGGATGTGTAATTGCACGTCATGGTTATCTCTTAAGGCGGCTTGAATTTGGGATTTAAACCGGTCGTAATAGCTGATGTCCCATGCTTTAAACCGAATTGCCGAGCAGATGTCAGCAAAAAGTACTATGGGAACACGCAACTGATTAGCCAAAGCAAGTAAATGCTGTCCGGGTTCAAACAACCCTTTTTCGTACGACGCCACCCAACCGAGTGGAAGCTCATAATCAAAAGTCAAGATAATTTTTATTTTCATCAAGATTGACAATCATAAGCTAGTGAACCATAGAAAGCGCTTATTCGAGGCTTTTCAGTCAAATAGGTCAGCGCTTCTTTTCTTTCGTTTTGCTTCGATTCAGGCAAATGTTCCAATAGGCTTTTCAATGGATCTGATTTTTGGTCCTGATCCAAAATAAGGGTCTCTGTTTGCATTCTTTATATTGTTTTGGAGGTTTAAAGATAGAAAATTAGTATAAAATCACAAGATACCGGATTTGCCGAATCACTTTATTTGGCTATTTAGTCTGACATACACCTTTTGTACGGAATAACCTGATTATTTTAAAGGACAAAAGTCCCTGTATCCTGACGAAGTCGATGAAACGTTTGTTTAAAACGATTAAATGCACTATTTTTAAAGGTAGTGGCCTTTACGGGCATGGCGGTTGGTAGATCTCAAAAGTAATACCTCTAAAAGATCCAATTTAAAACGTGAACAGGGAAACAGACCAGATAAATAAAATTGATAAATACGCCAGTGGCAAAACACTTGTCTATGCTGCGGCAGTACTCTCGGGCATACTTATTGCACTGACCCTCATTCCATTCGGAGAGGGTGGCGTGCATTGGTCATTGGCATTTTTTGGCCGTCTTCATCCGCTTTTGGTTCATTTACCTATTGGAATCCTGCTGGGTCTTTTCGCTTTTGAAATCTTGCAGTACTTTCGCCCCTCATTGCAGTTACAAACGGCATGTGGAATCTTGCTTTGGCTGGCAGTGCTTACCGCCGTTCCTACTGTGCTGGCGGGAAAAATGCTGGCTGCGTCCGGAGAATATGGCAGCAGTGTGTTCACCACCCATATGTGGTTCGGGCTGGCCACCACTTTACTGAATATCTGGTTGCTGGTACTTTACAAAAATACTTCTTTAAAGAAAACCGGTAAACTTAGTCCCTACCATGGATTACTTTTTGTCAATGTGGCTTTGTTAAGTTTTACCGGCCATTATGGGGGTTCGCTGACGCATGGTTCCAATTATTTGACCGAAAATTTGCCTGATGAGGTCAGGGCTTTTTTCGGTGATGATCCTTATGCCATGGACGGATTGTTAGCGATGGAAGCCTCTCAGGTGAATGAAACGCTTAAAAACTTTAACTTTGCCAATGATATCCGGCCTATTACCGAAACATATTGTGTGGGATGTCACGGGGAAGAGAAACAAAAAGGAGGGCTGCGCCTGGATGAAATAGACCCTGACCTGGTGCATGGCAAAGATGCTGAAACGTGGCGGGCGATGCTCGACATGGTTAACAGCGCAGAAATGCCGCCAGAGGATGAAAAGCAACTTACGGATGAAGAAAGAAGGGTTCTGGTCGATTGGATCACTGCCTCCATCCAGCAAGCTGTTGAGATCAGAAAATCGGAACAAAAACCCTTGATCCGGCGATTGACAAAAAATCAGTATACCCATACACTGAACAACCTCTTGAACTTGTCTGTCGATTTTGGCGAGGTATTACCCGATGACGGAAAGTCGGAAATGGGTTTCAGCAACAATGGACAAGTACAGCAAATATCGCCACTGCATATCGAATATTACAAAAAATTAGCCCGGGAGGCACTGGATAAAGCCATAGGTCCCGCAGAAAAACCCAGGTCTACACGATATAAAATTACTTTTGGTAAAGGCATTGGACGCGATAAACCTGCCGCTATGATTGGAGGCTATCAAAGCGCACCCATCAATTCGGATGATTTCATTGTTGAAATCCTCGACGAAAAAGGACGGCCCAAAAAAGCATTGGACAGCTTAGGTGAGGCCCGCCTCAATGAAATCAAAATGAATATTGGTATCGGTATGCGGGGATCCACAGCAGACCGGTATGAGGTGGTTGAAGAGGGGATTATATTATATTCGGCGCTTCCTCATAAAGAGGTAACGCCCAAATCCTGGCAAGGGCCTTCCCCTAATCTGAAGTTGTTGATACGGGACCATTATCCCACAGAAGGCCATTTTGAGTTTCGGGTAAAAGCCGCAAGAGGATATCAATGGTATACCCAAAAAGCGGGTTTTATCAGTTTAAGGGATAACTTACCGGCAGAAAAATCGGATGGGGCCATCATTTTGCAGGCAGCGGACTGCCAGCAAAAACAGAACCTTGAACTACTCAATAACCGACTCGTCCCCAAAGAAGTAACTGCCGGCAGCAACGCCAGGTACACCTTTGATGCTCCATGGAACGGATATTATCAAATCGACTTCATACACCCCTATGTCCGGGAAGATGCCATGCCTTCTGTCCGCCTTCGTGTAGACAGGCACCGGCTGGAAGAAAGGCTACACCTGAATAAAGCCCTGGAAAAGGAAAAAGAATTGGTCACTCCCCTCACCCTGGCTTACCTGGAAGAAGGAGCACATACACTTGAAATCGGAGGACCATTTTTTACCGGATTTAACCGGGTAGTGGTTACCCCGTTTCCTGATGATCATCCATTGGCTATACAGCTATCACGTGAAAACGAAGAAAGCCGGAAAAAATATGACCAGGATACGCCGGTTATCCGAACGTTTGCCGGTGCCCGTACAGATGACGGTATGGACTATAAGACATTCGATGACTTTAAAAATGTAACTGCAAAGCTGGGTGAGCCGGAGCAATATATCTTTAAAGGGAGACTGGAAAACCTGCCAATTCCAGCGATCGACACAGTGGATACAGAAATCCTGGCCAATATCATGATCATTGGATTGTGGAACGACTTTCTCGTAAAAGATAATCAGGATTCAGGCCCTCCCCTGCTGATAAAAGAACTTGAATTCGAAGCCCCTTATCATCCTGAATGGCCACCGGAGAGCTATTCATCCATATTTTTCCCTTCACCGGACCAGGAAGACAAAGAAATGTATACACGTCAGGTATTAAAGCAATTCATGGAGCGTGCCTATCGACGCCCCCTCGTTAAAGGTGAAACCGACCGCTACATGGAATTTTGGCAAAGTATCAAAGATGACTACACGCGCTATGAAGATGGCGTAAAGGAGGTATTGATCGCCATATTATGTTCTCCCAATTTCATTTATCTGGCAGAACCGGAAGAGGATGCCTCTGACGACCGGCAGCAATTTTATCTTGCTGCACGGTTATCCTATTTCCTGTGGAATTCCCCTCCTGATGATGAACTCTACAACCTTGCAAAAAAAGGGAGGTTACATCGCAAAAAGGAATTAAAGAAGCAAGTAAAACGCATGTTGCAGGATGACAGGAGCTGGCATATGATACAAACCTTTTCAAAAGAATGGCTGCGGGTAGACCGCCATGAGAGTATGAGCACCAATGTCAATGAGTATGAGACATTCACAAGGTTTGTAAAACAGGATATGACCAGGGAAACTTATCACTTTATAAACCATGTGCTGCAGGAAGACCTGAGTATCCATAACCTGATTGATTCAGAATTTGCCCTGCTCAACCAGAACCTGGCCGAGTTTTATGGCATCGATAGCGTCAAAGGTAATCATTTCAGACCGGTAAAAGTCAGGGCGGATATGCACCGGGGCGGATTACTATCACAAGGTGCTTTTTTAAGCGGGCATTCCGACGGTACCCAGGCCCACGCCATTAAAAGGGCTGTATGGCTTCAGTCAAAAATCCTCGGCGACCACCCACCTGATCCCCCACCTAATGTGCCGGAATTAGATCCTGAAACGCCGGGCTTTGAACATCTGACATTGAAAGAACAGCTTTTTCTACATCGTGACAAGGCTTCTTGCATGGATTGCCATCGCAAAATTGATCCTTATGGGATTGCCTTTGAGAATTACAATGCCGTAGGCGTTTTCCAAACCATGGCGAACCAAAAACCTATCGATGCCAAGGCAGAATTGCCTGATGGTAAGGTAGTAAATGGTATTGATGAAATAAAATCGTATATTATTAATGATAAAAGCGACGACTTTACACGCTCCCTGGTTAAACATTTGTTTGCCTATGCTATGGGGCGCGATGTCACTTTTGTGGATGAGAAAGAAATAGAAGCCATTGTCAGGGACGTCAAGTCCGATGGATACCGGTTTCAGGCAGTATTTGAAAATATTGTGACCAGTCGCTCATTTCGAGGTGAATTTTAAATAAAAAAACTATGGGACGTAAATCCTGGCACTTAGACAGAAGAACATTTTTAAAAGGGTTGGGGGTCACCTGCATGCTCCCCTATCTCGAAGCGATGGGTATGGGTAGTACTTTTAGTAGAGGTAAAACAGTCCAAGAAGCCGCCAAACGGCTTTGCTTTGTCTATTTTCCGAATGGCGTAGGCCTCCCTCCCATTGAAAATCCCGCACACAAAAAATGGAGCTGGTTTCCTTTAGGTGAAGGAAAAGACTATCGGTTTACCAGAACCCTGGCACCCCTTGCTTCACACCGGGAAGATATCTCTATTATAGGTGGTCTCAGCCATCCGCGCAGCCGGCATTTATTGGGGCATCTGGCAGGTGATACATGGCTCACCGGAGGTGATTTGCGAGGTAACGAATACCGGAATAACATTTCCATCGATCAGGTGGTGGCCCAAAAGTTCAGTCGACACACACGTTATCCGTTTCTGGCGCTTTCAACGGATGGCGGCGTAGGTTATAAGTCCAGGGTTTCCACTCTTTCCTTTGACCACTCCGGAAACCCCATCCCTTCAGAGCACCGGCACCGGGAGATTTTTGAACGTTACTTTGCACCCGGAGGTGGCGCTGCCACAGAAGCCCGCCGTCGCAGCCTGAAGCAGGATCAGAAAATTGTGGACCTGGTGTTGGAGGATAGCAAACGCCTTCAAAGACGCCTCGGCAGGCACGATCAGCTCAAGATGGACGAATACATGACTTCCCTGAATACGGTAGAAGAGCAAATAAAGCGTAACGAACAATGGCTGGATATCCCTATGAAGGATTTTGACGCCAGTCATATCAACTTTAATGTCAATGCCACGGTAGATCCTGAAAGTTATGTCAGGTCCACCTTCGACCTGATGGTCCTGGGAATGCAAGTGGATCTGACAAGGGTTATGACCTATATGATGGCCAGGGAAGACGGCATGGGCTTTGGAGAAAATTTCCCTAAACTGGCATTGGGCCTGCAGCGAGGGCACCATGCCATCAGTCATGATAAGTCTGCAAACCATTGGGAGGAATGGGGCCGCTACGACCAATGGCTGGCCAAACAGTTTACCTACTTTTTGGACCGCATGAAAAACACCTATGACGAACATGGATCCCTGCTGGACAATACCCTGATCCTCTACGGCAGTGCCTGCAGCACCACCCATGATGCGGTTAACTATCCGCTTGTGCTGGCAGGAGGAGCCAAGATGGGCGTAAAACACGGTGCCTATGAGAAATTTGACGACCATGTTCCCATGTCCAATCTTTTTGTGAACATGCTGCATACTTTGGGTATTGAAATGGATAGTTTCTCGGATAGTTCCGGAAAATTGGACACGAAAATATTGAGGTAAATTTGAAAAATCCCCCGCCTGTTAGTCATTTAAAGTGCCGATAGCTAAGTCTCATGCACCAGGTAACTTGTAGGGCAATGGCCATGATTTCATACATATACCGATTGAAAAAGATATAAATCAGAATAAATTTTTTCAGATTAAAATTGATTTTGTCAGTATTATGTTAGCTTTAAGAGTACAATCAGATTTAAATCGCATAACGTCAAAATCATGTAGATTGTATGCCACAGATATCACCAGGGGTGAGAATATCAATCAGGGGGGAAGGTTTTATAGTATCGAAACTACGCTACGAAATTCCACTTTCAGGAATGATGCCATCCAGATTGCCGATAAAGCGGCAATTCATAGAGCCAATTATCAGTTTGTTCCCACTATTAAGGCGCTGGTTCTGACCTCAGCAACACCACATAATGGCAAGAGAAAAAAATTGGATATGAAATATGATATTAAGAGCCCTTCCAAGTTGTTTTGCCTTACCCGGAGAGTTTGATACCAGAATTTTTTCCAGTGTATTTGCGTCTCCAAAAAGTATAGCTTTTTCAGCCATCATCCAATGTTCAGTTGTTGGAGACACCACCCCATCTACCTCGAATTTACTTGACCACCATTGACTAAAACAGGAGCTGGTAATCTCTCCACTCGGATGTTTTTGATGTCCCCAAAAGAATAGGAACTTCAGCTTTTTAGAGGCTTGATATGCCTTTTCAATCCCTTTTCTCATATAGTCCATCAATTAATACTAACAGTTTGAAAGTTATTGAACAAACTCTTCTATTAGGTAAAATTTACTTGGATGAACGAAGAAACAATTTCTAATACCATTATCCTTCTCTCTGAGTATAGAGGTCACTTTTTTTAGTCCTTCTTTCGTATGATTATAGAAATCGTAACCATACTTCTTAAATATCGACTCAAGTTCCGGTTCAATAGTATCAAAAAGGGTTTCACAAATAAATATTGGTTTCATTTGCTCTAGAATAACATCCGAATATTTTAAAATGAGATTTTCAGTCCCTTCTGTATCCATCTTAACTAAATCAATACGCTCTTGAGAGGTATCGGATACGTACTCGTTGAAGGTTTTTGTTTTAACCGTGGTAGCCACATAGTTTCGCTGAGTAGTTTTAGTTCCAGCATTACCCTCTCCTGCTAAATTATGCTCAAGATAAGTGTATTTCTTGTTTTTGATTTCAAAGAATGTCATGCTACCAGTCTTTTCCGATAATGCTATTTCTTCGACTGTTATGTTTTTAAAATTGTTTATGCTTACATTTTCTTTCAAATAAAACAATGGACTATTGGCAGGTTCAAATGCAACAACATTGATTTCGGGATTTTCCATCTTAGCAAGCAATAAATAATACCCGATATTCGAACCTATATCATAAAAGACTTTTACCTTTTTGATGAGTTTTATGAAAATATCTGTATATTCAAAATTCCGGTATCCCTCCCAAAATAATAGTTGAGTCAGGTAATTAGTCTGATTTGTTTTGATCTTTAACTTTTTACCATCTTCGTTTTTTATTATCAGTACACCTGAAGGTGGAATTTTGATTTTGTTGGGTAATACAGGAGCAAGGATTTTATTTATGTTCCTTAAAACTTTATTAATCGTAGGACTATATATTATTTTATAAAATATCTGTTTCATTTCGTGTTCAATTTTTACTAACATCTTGATAAAATAAGTGCGCTTACCCTCTCTGAAGTCCCAAACTTTCTTTTTGACTTCTGATCTTTTATGAAGAGAGCAAGCGCATTCATTTTTATCTATGGTGTGTGCCTTGAATGGTGAATATAACTCTAAAAAAGGAGTGTTCCAAAGGGTGAAAGTCCCTTACGCGCTGGGGTTGTGCCCGGAAGCGAAGCAAGTGGCAAGCTGTTTTGCCGTGAGGCATTCAGTGAAGTAAGCAAGCCTGCGGTGTCTGTCTCTACATTTTTCAGGATCCTGCGTTTTAAACGCTTTGCAAATTTTGTGCGATGGGCTTTTTCTTCATCTTCCTCCACTAACAGCAGGTCGTAATCGCTTTTATACTCATAGGTAGTGCCATTTTCCACATATTTATCTTCCACCCGAATTAAATTTGAAGGCCTACCCTCACTCCTATTGTTATGCTAACTTACTAATTTATCTAAGCTTCTCTATGTCTTAAACACTACCTGATGTAAAGTGGGTAAATGGGTGGGTAAAAATATTTTCAAACAACCACGAACATCTTCTGAAAAATACGTTATTATATAGGGATATTAATAACAACAAAATCGATAAAACTATGGCAACTACCAAAGCCACCGGTAAAGGGAATAAAGCAAAGACAGACGATCACAGGGAAAAACTAATCAGCGCATACAAAGAATTTGTACTGCTCAACGGTCATGAGCCACCATCGGTTTTTCAATTTATGAGAGTGTTGGATATGGCAGAAGAGGATTTCTACAAACACTTCGGGGCTTTTTCGTCGATACAGCGGGAAATCTGGAAGGAGTATATTACCAATACCATGAAAGTGTTGCAAGAGGATAAGCTTTACGCAGAATATTCCATCCGGGAAAAGCTGCTCGCCTTCTACTACACCTTGATGGAAGTGCTGAAAAAAGACAGAAGTTACGCACAACTTTGCTTCAGGGACGCTAAGAGGCCGGAACTGACCCCTTCGTTTTTAAAAAGCTTTAAAGAGGATTTCAACGATTACATCCGGCAGTTAATCAGCGAGGGGTTGGCATCTGAGGAAATTGTGAAGCGACCCGTAATCACTGAAAGATATCATGACGCATTGTGGTTACAGGTGCTGTTTGTGATCAACTTTTGGCTGAAAGATGACAGCGCCAATTTCGAGAAGACAGATGCTGCCATTGAAAAATCCGTGAATTTATCGTTTGAACTTATGGGCAGGGGGCCATTGGATATGATGGTGGATTTTGCCAAATTTTTATATCAGAATCGCTAGGAACAGGAGAAAAGAATATGAAGGAGCAGATTAGTATACCTACATCGAAGGTACAGAGGGCGTCAAAATTTATAAAAACAGGAGCCAGGATAGGCGGAAATTATTTGAAGCACTACGGCAAAAAGTTATTCAATCCGGAGCTTACTAAAGATCAGTTAAACGCTGACAATGCCGAAGACATCTATGAGTCACTCAGTGAGCTAAAGGGCAGCGCGCTGAAGGTGGCGCAAATGCTCAGCATGGACAAAAACGTTCTGCCCACCCCTTATCAGGATAAGTTTGCGCTGTCACAATACAGTGCGCCGCCACTGTCTTATCCGCTGGTGGTACGCACCTTTAAAAAGTATCTCGGCCAGGCGCCGGAGGGGATTTTTGACTCTTTCACAAAAAAAGCTGTGAACGCCGCTTCCATCGGTCAGGTGCATAAAGCCACGCTCGACGGAAAGGAGCTGGCCGTAAAAGTGCAATATCCGGGCGTGGCAGACAGTATCAGCTCAGACCTGAAGATTGTCAGGCCAATAGCGGCTCGTATGTTCAAAATTAACACGTCTGAATTGGAACAATATATAGGTGAGGTAGAGGAAAAGCTTATCGAAGAAACAAATTACAGCCTGGAATTGCAGCGCTCTATGCAGCTTACGGAAAAAAGCGCACATCTCGATAATCTTTGTTTTCCCACATACTATCCGGAGTTCAGCAGTGAGCGGATACTGGTCATGGACTGGATCAACGGGATTCATGTAACGGAATGGGTCAATAAACAGCCCACGCAGGAGGAACGTAACAAAATCGGTCAGGCTTTATGGGATTTCTATCACTATCAGGTTCACGAGTTACAAGAGGTGCATGCTGATCCGCACCCGGGTAATTTCATCATTACACCGGATCATCAATTGGGAATCATCGACTTTGGTTGTGTCAAGGTAATTCCAAAAGACTTTTATGACCAGTATTTCAAACTGATGCAGAAGGATATCCTTGACGGCGCTTATGACCTGGAAGGACTGTTTATGGAGCTCGGTTTTTTGAGTCCGCAGGATACACGAAGGGAAAAAGAGTTTTTTATGTCGCTCTTCAGGGAAATGATCGAACTTTTGGGTCGCCCTTTCAGGTATGGTTCCTTTGATTTTGGTGATAACAGCTATTTCAAACAGATTTATGAGGTAGGCGACAGGGTATCACGGATGAAAGAGCTTAGGAATTCCAAAACGGCAAGAGGCAACAGGCATGGGCTATATATTAACCGGACCTACTTTGGATTGTACAATTTATTAAATGAATTAAAAGCTGAAGTTGTGATCAATAAAAATTGAACACAGGTATGTTTTTGAGGTGGCAGGTGCTTAAATTGCCATCAAACAAAACAGATTTCCGGACACGGGATTCATGCAATCACTCAGCCAATTTTCTCCGGATGCATGACCGTTGCCTGCCCTTCAATGCAGACTTTATTCTCGGAATTTAAAAGTTGGCAATAAATATCGGCCCTGTTTTTTTCTTCAACAATCTCTGTTACCTCAAAGGTGGCAACATATTTTTCTCCGGTGTATACCGGTCTTCTGAACTTCATTTCCTGATACAGATATATAGTACCTATACCTGGGAAAACAGTCCCGAACACCTTCGAAAAAACCGCCCCTGATAAATATCCGTGAACAATAGGTCTTTTAAAAACCGTTCCGGAGGCATACGCCTCATCGAGGTGGATGGGGTTGGTATCTTTGGTTAACGCTGCAAATTTTTTTACTTCATCCTGGGTAAATGACACATCGTGTGTGCACGTATCCCCAACTTCAAGTTTTTCTTTTTTCATATATATAATTAATTTCCTGTAACAGACAGGCAGGTCAGCAAAACCTGCAAACGCCGGTAAATCCATCGATGGGAATATTGCCCGTGATTATCGATCATAATGCCGCCTTCTTCCTTTCACCGTTTGACAATAGTCCTCATAATCTCGTCTTAATAAATGTGCGCCTATTGTCAGACTTATTTTTGTATCCTTTCCGTATTTTTTATCCAATAATGCAATAACGCAATCAGCTACGCCGGGAGAGGTAAAGTCTTCACGTCGAACTTCTATCTCTAAATTGTTAACCGTATAAAAATATATCCGGCGCATGATGATTTCTTGTTCTAAAGCCTCTTGTTTATCTTTAGTCAGTCGGTATATTTTACTATCTATTTTCACAGGTGAAAAGTTCAGATTCAAGTGACTGAAATATTCGTTATAAATATCATTAAAGGATTCTTCCGTAAGGTTTTTTAAAAGACAACTCACATTTTTATTTTTCACCCTAAGATGATCACCTTCCTTTGTGATCGTAAACACTTTTGCAGTATCTATCCTCGCTTTGGGTGCATAAAAATAAATATCTTCCGCTTTCATGTGCTTAAATTTATTGGTCCTTATTAGCTTGGATTCACCTTATAACAGAAGGTATTGATGCAAATTTAAATGCTCATGTCTGCTGTTTTTATGCTAAGATAGCGGTTTATCCCAATTTGTTTACAGGTTATTTTCGTGCTTTGTGAAAAATTTCCATCAAAAATCTTTTTATTTTCCATATTTCAGGGTGGTGATCGGGAAGAAAAAGGTCCTTTTATGAATAAAGAAGATCAGGAAATAAGTAACTTAACCGCGTGATGCATTTTCCTTTACTATCAGATATTGTCATTATTCTCGGAGCTTCAGTATTGATTATTCTGGTGTTTCAAAAGATCAAATTACCTCCTATTATTGGTCTTTTAGTGACGGGTGTTGTGGTCGGCCCACAGGGTCTGAGCCTGATCAAGGCAAAACATGAAGTTGAGTTATTGTCTGAAATCGGTGTGATTTTCCTGCTTTTCGTTATCGGCATTGAATTCTCGTTGAAAAATTTGGCGAGTATCAAAAAAGAGGTGTTAATCGGTGGTTCGGTGCAGGTTGGGATAACTATTTTGGTTACGGCGCTTGTTTCCCATTTCATAGGATTAAGCTGGGAACAAGCGGTTTTTTTGGGTTTTCTTTTTTCCCTGAGTAGTACGGCCATTGTATTGAACCTTTTGCAGGCTAATGGTGAAATTACAGCTCCCCATGGCCTGTTATCAGTAGCTATACTGATCTTCCAGGATATTATAGTCGTACCGATGATGTTGCTGGTACCTATATTGGCCGGCGAGTCTGAAAATATGTCATCGACACTGGTGTGGCTGCTGATTAAGGTAGCCGGTGTAGTCTTGCTGATCATCGTGCTTACTAATTATGTGGTGCCCTATATTTTAAAACAGGTGGTACAAACCAGGAGCCGTGAGTTATTCATTCTAACCACTGTGGTCATATGTTTTGCCACCGCCTGGCTCACCTCTTCAATAGGACTTTCTCTCGCCTTGGGAGCCTTTTTTGCCGGCATGATTATTTCCGAATCAGATTATAGCCATCAGGCAACCGCCAACATTATCCCTTTCCATCAGATTTTTATAAGCTTTTTCTTTGTCTCCATCGGCATGCTGCTGGATGTTCAGTTTGTCTTCGACAACATCTTGTATGTGATCCTGCTAACACTTTCTGTGACGATCACCAAATCTATCATAGTGGGGTTTGCGGTCATCATGTTGCGTTATCCTTTGCGTACGGTAATTCTTACGGCCCTGAGTATTTTCCAGGTGGGTGAGTTTGCCTTTTTATTGGCAAATACCAGTATGCAGTACGAATTATTGCCTGATAATGTATATCAGTATTTTCTCGCCACCTCGATAGTTTCCATGGGTATGACCCCATTACTTTTTAAGTTTGCCCATCAGTTGACCGATTTACTGGTTAAGGTGCCCGGCGCCAAACGCCTGGAACCACAAACCATAGCCCCCGACACGCGTATATCCCTCGCCGAAGAGCTAAACGATCACCTGGTAATCATCGGGTATGGGATCAATGGTAAAAATCTGGCCAGGGCGGCCAGAAATGCTGACATACCCTACCGGATCGTGGAGCTTAATGCCAAAACCGTAAAAAGTGCCAAAGCAGAAGGTGAACAAATTTATTTTGGTGACGCAACGGAAGAAAGTATCCTGAAGCATTTATTTGTGCATAAAGCCCGGGTCGTTGTGATTGCCATCTCCGATCCCAAGGCCACCAAAAAGATTGTCTCCCAAATCCGTGGGTTGTCTAAAACCGTTTATGTCATCGTACGGACACGTTTTGTAAAAGAGATTCAGGAAAACCTTCAGGCCGGTGCCGATGAGGTAATACCCGAGGAGTTTGAAACTTCCATTGAAATTTTTTCAAAAGTATTGTCGAAATATCTCATTCCTGCCCAGGAAATTCAAAGCTTCATCGACCTGATCAGATCCCAGAATTACGAAATGTTCCGCAATCCCGGACACCTGACTGCCCGGCAAAATGGTGTACATCTCGATATTCCGGATGCTACCTTTGTGAGCCTGCCAGTCATTCAAAGCACCAACAAGATCGTCGGAAAAACCCTGCGTGAGTCGGATTTAAGAGAAAAATATAATATCAATGTCATCGCTATTAAAAGGGAGGAGAAATTTATTTCACATGTCAGGCCGGATGAAGTGATAGCACAGGGTGATACCCTCTATGTATTTGGTACCAATGAAGCTGTGAGTCAACTCAGCCAACATATATGCCCTTAATAGTTTCCCGGCCTCACATGCCTCACTCCCGGTATGTTGTTCCCTGATTGTGAATTATGTGTATTATACTTAGTGGTTTAACAGGAGACTGTGTTGGAAAAAAAGTTTATCACGATTACACCTGCGGTGATTAAAACTATTCCCAATATGGCTGGCATATCCGGCTTTTGACCGAAACGGAGGTATCCGATAACCCAAATCAGTACAATGCCTACACCTGCCCATAGGGCATAGGCTATCCCAACAGAAATTGCTTTTAGTGTAAGTGACAGGAAATAGAAGGCTGAGCTGTATCCTAATATCGCAAGCAAAGAAGATAAAAGCTTGGAAAAACCGCTGCTTTCTTTCAATGCAGCGGTAGCAATGACTTCGCTCATGATGGCAACTAATAAATAAATCCTTTTAAAACTTATACCGATTTTCTTTTTATGCGGTACTCCACAAATGAACCAATTCCAAATTCCCACCTGGGTAATTGATCGCAGGTATTTACCCAGTTCACCAATGTTCCAAGATGTTTCGAACAGATGGTCACTTCATCTCCTATTTTATGAGTAAAGCCAAGCCCCGGGCTGCCTCGATCCTCTGTTGGGGCAAACATGGTTCCACAGAAGAGAACCAGACCATCCGGGTATTGATGATTTTTGCCAATAGCCTGGGCGACCAGTGCTTCCGGAGTACGACTTATTTTATCCATGGGTGAGGAAGCTTCCATCTGAAAGCCATCTTTTCCGCGTATCCGCAAATGAATGTCTTCTTGTTTGATCTTTTCCAATGTAAAGGACTCATCAAAAAGCCGGAACAACGGCCCGATCGCACAGGAACCGTTCTGATCTTTGGCCTCTCCCAGCAACAAGGCGCTGCGTCCTTCATAGTCCCTCAGATTCACATCATTGCCCAAAGTCGCTCCCACAATAGCCCCGTCCCCGGATACTGCCAACACCACCTCGGGTTCGGGATTATTCCATCCGGAATCTGCCAGGACCCCAATTTCGGCGCCAAAACCAACTGCAGAAAAAGGTTGGCTTTTTGTGAAAATCTCAGCATCCTTTCCAATACCGACTTCCAAATACTGGGACCACATACCCTGTTTCTGCAACTCAGCTTTCAGCCTTATGGCATACTCAGACCCAGGTCTGACCGTATGAAGGTCAGCACCAATTTTATCGGTTACGATGGCTCTGATTTCGGCGGCCAGGGTTGCGTCTCCTTTTGCCTTTTCTTCAATTACCCTTTCCAACAGGCTTTGGATAAAGGTTACGCCGCAGGCTTTTATCGCCTGGGTATCATTAGGGGCAATAAAATACGGGAGCGTTTCGTCTTTTTGCAGGTAAAGGGAATTTTTGAGTATGTCGGTTAAATTACCCAGTTTGGGAAGCGGTGCAAGTGCCCGGAGTGAAGCCACCGGATGACTGGCATTAATCAGTTCACCGGTTGATCCATAATGATCGGAGAGGTCGTAGACGTATCTATCCTTTACCTGCACCACATGAGGCCCGGCGACTCCCTTATAAGCCAATGACCCGGGTACCTGACACCTGCCAATCCAGGTGCCCTCTTTAGCGGCATGAGGAATTACATCATCAATTTCTTTACCGGTCATGCTTCTACTTTTTCCGCAGTATATTGGCCGTTCAGCAAACGCATAATACCTCTGGGGTTTTCATTTTTTAAGGCTTCGGGAAGGTGATCATCAGGAGCGTCCTGATAGCAAACCACACTGCAAAAACGTTCAATAGCTGCGGTACCGACAGAGGTGGAAGCCGCAAACGTGGTGGCCGGATAGGGTCCTCCATGATGCATAGACGGACAGACTTCCACGCCTGTTGGGAACCCGTTATAAATGATTCTACCTGCCTTTTCTTCCAAAATTGTTTTTAATGCTTCGCTTTCCGGATCATTGTCTGAATGGATGGTACCTGTCAAATGCCCTCCAAGCCGGCTGGCCGCCCGGAGCATTTCATCGATATTTTCACACTCGACAAGAATCGCCACCGGCCCGAAAACTTCTTCTTCCAGTTCCGGATTTTCTAAAAAATCGCTGCCGCTTACACTAAACAGGGTGCCGCCATTAACGACCCCACCTGCTATGGTAGTCAGCTCCTTTTTGTGGTCATACGCATCCAGTTTTTTTGTTAACCCCGATTTGATACCTGAATTAAGCAAATTACCGGTCTGAATGTCCCCGATGGCCTGGGTCAATACTTCTTTGAAAGCATCGGAGTCACCGGATTTCAGGACAAAAACGAGCCCGGGTTTGGTACAGAACTGTCCTGTGCCCAGGGTGATAGAGCCTGCCAGTCCCTGGGCTATTTTGTTTACACGGTTTTGGATGGCTTTAGGCAAAATAAATAACGGGTTGGTGCTGCCCATTTCAGCATATACAGGTATGGGTTCAGGCCTCGACGCCCCCAGGTCGTAAAGTATTCTGCCTACGTGAGTACTGCCCGTAAAGCCTACTGCCTTTATCTTGGGATGTTTCACAAGCTCGGAGCTGACAGAAGGTTCGGCCCCTTGCAACAGGCTAAAAAGACCTTGGGGAAGATTGTTTTTTTCGATGGCTTTTTCGATAGCGCTGGCGCATAACGCTGAAGTAGCCGGATGACTGGGATGCCCTTTTACCACCACCGGATTTCCGGCGGCTAATGCAGCGGCGGTATCCCCGCCCAAGGTAGAAAAGGCAAGGGGAAAATTAGAAGCGGAAAAAACGGCAATAGGGCCCAGGGGTCGCAAGACCCTTCTGATATCGGATTTTGGAATGGGCGTCCGGTCGGGTATGGCGGTATCGATGCGGGCCTGTTGCCAGCTTCCCTCACGTACCAAAGCCGCAAAGGCGCGTAATTGCCCACACGTACGGCCCCGCTCTCCGGTAAGGCGCGGAATGCCCAGTCCCGTTTCCCGGTGGCAGGTTTCCAAAAGTTCATCCCCCAGTGCTTCAATTTCATCCGCTACATCTTCTATAAATGCCGCTCTTTGATCAAAATCAAACATTTTGTAAATCACATAGGCACTGGCGGCTCCCTCTACCGCACGATCCACCTGGGACTTTTCCACCCCCTGATGTACCCCCAACTTTTCTTCATTGGCGGGATCATAGGAGGTGAATGAGCTTCCTGCCCCATCCTCCCAACTCCCCGCAATCAGGCTTTTTGATGCTGTCATAAGTCTATTTAGTTATAGTTATTTCATTGATTTGGTAAAACCGCTTTAAATGTAACTATTACTTTCAACAAGCGGCAGGATATAGGGAATTTTTAAGCGGTTTTTCCAACACTACGATGCATTTATGTACTTTCTACATACCCCATCCCCGGCTTCCATATGATACGAAAACTTTCCGACGGCTGTCAAATCATTATTGGCGCTTGGGCAATGCCATTCCGGTGTAGCAAAATTCCATGGAGTGACATGTTCGGGTTGTCTCCAAAGGTTCCAAACTTTATGTATGTCACCATCAATGCTTGTCGGTACCGTAATTGACTCCACCGACTATTTGAATTCGGCGTTGTAATTTATCATCCATCTTACACCGAATTTGTCGGTGAAACTGCCAAAGTAATCGCCCCAGAATTGGTCTTCCATGGGCATTTCTACTTCGCCACCCTCCGAAAGTCCATCGAAAAGACGGTTGGCTTCCTCACGGGAAGTGGGATGTAATGAAATGTAGCAATTGCTTCCTTCCGGCAATTTCTGACCCATCGAAGGAATAATATCGGAAGCCATCAAAATCGTATCCTCTGAAATGGGCAGGGAAATGTGCATGATACGTTCTCTTTCATTTTCAGGTAGTTTATCGCTCTCCGGCATTTCGGTCATTTTCATCTTGGCCATAAACTCTCCGCCAAATACTTTTTTGTAAAGATCGAAGGCCTCTTCGGTAGTACCGTCGAAATTGAGATAAGGATTTACTTTCATTGTATTGGTTTTTAAGGTTAAATTATAATTTCTGTCTTTTTTACTTAGTTTTTGTTACGTATCTCAACAAGGATAAGCCATACTGTTTTTACACCATTCATTGATTTGTTTTTCAAAATCTTACTACAAAGATACCTGTTCAACAGGAGAATTAGGTATTTTGATTCCGTCGATCTAACGGGTTTATTGCGACATTTCAATACAGTATCTTTGAGTAGCTAAAAGCAAGAAGATGAAGCACATATCTATCTTAATTCTTAATGCCAAAGCGTATTAGCAGACACGCTGTTAAAGCTTCAAGGCACTACATTTTCCTTTAATACCGGAAGGGCGTTTTTAGGCAGGTTGTATGAGCAAACAGTTGCTTCAAGTCATTTAATTTAGTGTGAAGAGTTCAAAAATCATTTTTATATACCTCGGTCAGAAACAGATCCATTGACTACCTGAAGAAGACAATCAAATATTAGAGAGTTAGTATATGAAGGGCGGAAAGCAAGGCTACGTATGTATGATGGCGTCGACCACTACCCTCACGAAGAGCACGTTGCGGGGGCACTTAAGAATTTACTGGATTCACCGGTTCGTGTTGGTCTTCTAACTGGTCATGGAGAGCGTAGTTTTACAGAGGACAAAGAAACTGATTTTAAAACAGCTTTTTATGGCAGAGTGAAAAACAATACGTCTCTACTTAATTTGGGTTTTACCGATATGGTTGAATTGAACCTGTCTAAGCAGGCACATAATATGAATGAAATAGATATTTTAGTGGTGGCCGACCCTCTGGATAGTTTAACATCCCAAGAAATCAGTGAACTGCAAAGGTACATTTCGAAGGGGAAAAACCTTCTTTTGGCTGTAGAGCCTAATAATAAGTCAGGCTTAGTGACTATTTTCAACCAACTGGGAATCGAACAGCTACCGGGTCAGCTCCTGACTGCATTTTGCTATTAACCAAAGGAGCCGTTAATCATATGGCCAATCTTCAATATTTTCATGCGAAAGAAAATGCTTTGATTTTTTCCAGTCTAAGCAACTGAAAAATAACGCTGCTATTCAATCCTATATTTAGCATGCTGTTGATTGAATTGGAGCGTATTTATTCCAAAAAAATGATCAAAGAAAATCGCCGCCCCCCCGGGAATGTAAAGCTGGCCAATAACGTTGCTGCGTTTCAGGTGAATACCTGAACCGTTTTTTCGTTGGAATTAGGTATCTTTCGCTTTGAAAAAGTTTGGGTATAAACTCACTGTTACGTTTATACCGGACCATTGGCAATAATGTAAAAAGAATATCATCTAAAGACAGCGCATAATCGATGAACCAACGCATTCTAATTAAAAAATCAACCATTGTAAATGAAGGCAAATCTTTTGTCGCGGACGTACTATTGTCGGATGGCTTTATTACGCAAATTGGAAAAATTGACATTGAACCAAATCAAAAAGTAATTGATGGAACAGGCAAACACCTATTGCCGGGGATCATCGATGGACAGGTACACTTTCGTGACCCGGGACTAACACATAAGGGAGACCTGTATACGGAAAGTAAGGCTGCCATTGCAGGAGGGGTCACTTCCTTCATCGATATGCCCAACACCATCCCCAATGTGTTGACCGCTGAAGCCCTCAAAGACAAGTATGAAATTGCCTCGACCAAGTCCCTGGCCAACTATGCTTTCTTTTTGGGAATAAACGGAGACAATATCGATGAAGTGGTCAAAACCGGTACATCCCGGTTTATCGGCGTTTCCGATGACGGCCTGTATTTTACCAAAAAAGGGAATCTACTGGCAGATAACCCGGAAACTATGGAAAAACTATTCGCCAACTGCAAATCGATTATCGCCATTCACGCTGAAAAAGAACAGATCATAGAAGAAAATGAAAAGATGTACCGGAATACATATGGCGACAATGTTCCCATTCGATATCATCCGGTAATAAGAAATGAAAAAGCTTGCTATGAAGCCACCGAGCGAGCTATTGAACTGGCGAAAAAGCACCATGCACGACTACATATTTTGCACCTGACAACAGAAGCGGAAACACATCTGTTTGAAAATATCATTCCTCTTCAGGACAAAAGAATTACTACTGAGGTGTCTGTCCATCATCTATGGTTTTCGGACAAGGATTATGAACGATTAGGAGTGCTCATTAAATGGAATCCTGCCATAAAAACAGAACAGGATAGACGAGGATTGCTGAAAGCACTGCTGGATGACAGAATTGACATAATCACAACAGATCACGCCCCGCATACTCTGGAGGAGAAACAAAAGCCCTATTTTAAGTCGATGTCAGGCGCCCCCATGGTTCAGCATTCATTAAACTGTATGTTGGAATTTTATAAGCAGGGGCTGATATCATTGGAGAAGATCGTCGAAAAAATGTGCCATAACCCGGCAACGCTATACCGAATGGAAAAAAGAGGTTTTATCAGGGAAGGGTATTTTGCAGACTTGGCGTTGGTTGACCTAAACAGCCAATGGACGGTCTCTAAAGACAACCTTTTGTACAAATGCGGATGGTCCCCATTGGAAGGCACCACTTTTCAGACCAAAGTGCTGCAAACCTATGTAAATGGAAATTTGGTCTATGATAAGGGGAGTTTCAGGGAAGCGGTGAAAGGACGTCCTATTACATTTCAAAAGAATGATTAAAAAAAGAAACAAGGCTCGCCCCTTATCGGTGACCACAGAAGCGACAAATATTTTGCTATCGATTGGATAATTGTCAGAGGTTTTGATAAACTTTAATATTGTGGAAAAACAATTGTGTCAAATCATAAACAGTAATTGGGACGGCTGAAAAGAAAACGAATGAGTAAGATATAGTCATTGATTAAAAGCTTTCTTAAATACGCTACAGCATCTTTATTTATATTAATTCTAAATAAATTTCTTTTGGCTATATTTGTTACCTACTGTGGTACGCTTAAATAAGTAATAGATCAAGGACGAAAAAGAAAAATATAACTCAAAAGAAGAGCTCCTCTTTGAAAAGCTTTATCGCGCCCATTGGAAGCGGTTGTATGCATTCTGTTATGCAAAAACCAAGGATTGTAAAGCTTCGGAGGAAATCGTCCATGATGTTTTTATAGCGCTCTGGAAACGTCGGGAAAAATTCGTTTTTTCAAAAAAAACCGAGAACTATTTGATGATATCGGCTAGGACCAAAATTGTGGACTTTTACCGTAAAAAAGCAAATACCCAGACCTCCACCTGGACAGCATGCAATCTATGTGAAGAAAATGGTTTCGATGCCAGTGCTGTAGAACATAATTTGGCAGTGCATCGATTTCTGAAGCAGGATTTGCAATTGGTCGTCGATCAATTACCGTGCCGGTGCCAGGAAGTATATCGCTTGAGCAGGGAGGAACACCTGACGATAGAAGAAATCGCAATTCGCTTGGGCATTTCACAAAAAACGGTAAAAAACCATCTCACCAAAGCTTTGTCCTTCATTAACAAGCATTTGAAAGCCAACGGATAGCCCTTTCCCGCCACGCTGTGAAAAAATGATTTTGGGTTGACTAGGACTTCCTTGTTTTTTCAACGTTCCTGTAGATAGACAACATCATGTATCTAATATGGAAATTACACCGGAGTTATTGGAAAAGTACGGACAGGGAAATTGCTCCAAAGCTGAAATCCAAGCTGTAGAAGCATGGTTGGATGATAAAGGAGGTTTTGAAAAAATCCGGGATGTTTCCGGTGTAGCTCCGGATCTGGAGGAAAAAATATGGTACCGGATAAAAACCACAAAGTCCCGGATCCCGCAAAAGCAAAAAAGCAATGTATTTGATATGAATGCTTGGGGAATCGCCGCATCAATAGCAGTGCTGATGGGACTGGGAATTTTTTTGCTTTTGTTTGAAGGTCAGGTCGCTTATGAGACGAATGCAGGAGAACTGAAAACACTGGTACTTGATGACGGTACGACAGTTATCCTCAATGTTGCCTCAACGCTTAGGGTTTCCAAAGATTTTGGAAGTGAAAATCGCGGTGTAATACTCAGTGGTGAAGCCTATTTTGAGGTAGCAGAGGATTCGCTACACCCATTTATAGTCGAGACCAATGAATCGATGACCCAGGTACTGGGCACCAGGTTCACTCTCTCGGCTTATCAAGGAGAAACCAACACTTTGACCCTCGATAAGGGAAGGGTACTTTTTTATGAACAAGGAAATGATCCCGATAGTGGAATTCTGCTGTTGCCCAATGAACAGGGTATCTTGGACAAGGGCAAGCTGAACAAAAAAATAGTCGACCCGGCACGGTACAAAGCTTGGATTCAAAGGCAATTGGTCTTTGAAGATCAGTCTTTTGCCGCCGTTGTACGCGACTTGGAACGTTTTTACGGTGTTCACATCGAAGTGAAGAAGCAAGGTCTAAACGGAAGAAAATACAATGGCACTCATACAAATCAACCACTTGAATCCGTGTTGGAAGATATGGGCTTTGTGCTCAAATTCCAATATCGAAAGGAAGGAAAAACAGTATTGATTTATTAACAGATTAACCCTATTTACCGATGAGAAAACAATAAAAAGAAACAAAAAAACCAGCATTCCGTCTCCAAACTTCGTGCTGGTCTTATGCAATTCAATCACGAGATTAAATAACACTATTAACAAAAATATGAAATATCAAACTTTCAATGAAATTATTTTCAGTACGTCCAGAACTGTTCTTTTACTATTAATCTATCTAAATGTACACTGGCTATCTGCACAAAGTTCGCTACTTGACAAAGAAATATCCATCAAATTCCAAAATGACAGTTTGGCTTCTGCTTTGAACAAAATTGAAGAAATCGCCAACTGCACTTTTTCCTATGAATCCATCGATTCGGAAGAGAGCAGGGACATATCCAATCGCTACACCGATGTCCCCTTAAGGGAAATTCTCAATGAGCTTTTGGTAGCATACCAAATGTACTACCGGACCCGGGGCAACACCATCCTAATCCAAACCGATGCTAAAAACGGACAGGTCAGGGGCAAGACCAATGACCAAAACGGCAAACCGCTACCCTTTGTCTCCGTAATCCTGAAAGGCACACAATATGGAGCATCTTCTGATGAAAATGGAAACTTTAGCTTTTATGCACCGGAAAGCGATTATATCATCGTGGCTTCCTCAGTAGGGTTTGGAGCGATTGAAAAAAACATAACAATCATCGAAGGTGAAACCGTAGAAATTAATTTTACACTCAACCCATCTTCAGAAAATCTGGATGAAGTGGTCTTGGTAGGTGAACGCGAAATCGGCTATGTAGCCATTGAACAATCCGGCGCCACCTTTGGCAGCCAGGATTTGGTGGACATACCACAGTCCGTTTCTGTCATCACCCAAGAGGTTTTGATTGACCAACAGGTGCGTCAATTGGGTGATTTGGTACGGAACGACCCCTCTGTTTTGGTTACAAATTCACTTGGTTTAAACGAAGTCCTGAACATTCGGGGTTACGACCTGGACAATTCATCCAGTTACAGACGCGAAAACCTCATCTTTCAGAACCAGGCCCAGAGCCCTTTTGAAAACAAGGCAGCGGTGGAGATCATTAAGGGGCCGTCCGCTATTCGATATGGCTTCACCCCGCCAGGGGGAGTCGTAAACTATGTACTTAAACGGCCGACTGACCGACCGTACAGTTGGATCCAGACTTTTGGAGACACCAACGGTTCCGTCGGAATCCATGGGGATTTTGGTGGTAAACTCCATGAAAAATTTGGCTATCGAATCAATGCGGTCGTAGCAAGAGAAGCAACTTTTGTAGATAACCAAGCTGGCCCAAGACAGATGTTCAGTACATTTTTCGAGTGGCAGCCCTTGGAAAAACTGCGCATCGATCTTGAAGCCGAATACCAGTATAGGGAGTTGGAGTCACAGGCCACCATCCGGACCAATTCGTTTGATGCATCTGTGACATTGGAAGAAAGACGTCAACTGATTGAAGATTTTGACCGAACTACCTTTTTAGGACAGGAATGGGGCACCTATCCCACACGAAACTTTATCGGCTCACTGGGTGTTGTCTACGAAATATCGGATAATTGGTCGGTCCAGTTAAAGGTGCAACAGATGAACCTTATACGGGATCAAAAGGACGGCCGGATAACACCGGGCTCACTTCAGGCCAACGGTGACTTCCAGGTACAGGTCTATTTTGATCCTGCTCAGGTAAGGAACCCCTTTTCCATGGAGGCTTTTGTCAACGGAAAATTCAGTACGTTTGGGCTGCAACACCAGTTGTCCGTGGGGGGCGCCTATAGCAAAAATCCTTTGAGTTTTAACGGGGGGCCCAATAGTTTGCCCATCCTTGGCCCATCAAACATCTTTGCCCCCGTTATATATGGTTTTCCCGGAACGGGTGATGTTCTCAGCCCGGAAGCAGGATTAACCAGAGACGGGATGGTATTTACTCAACAGGCATTTTATGTCACGGACCTTATCAAAGTCTCAAAATCATTGGAGGTCCTTGCCGCACTACGTTGGACGGAACAGAAAAACGAAGATGTGTTCAATACGAACGGTACCTTACAGACCTCCTATAAGGATCATATTATTGTTCCCAATTTCGGCATTATCTACACACCCGTCGAAAAACTGAATCTTTATGGCAGTTATTCCCTTGGAATTACTAACGGGTTTCAAATACCAGGTGACGCGGATAATTTCGATGAAGGTTTTCTCGATCCCGTGGAAACAGAACAATTTGAAACCGGCCTGAAGGCCGAGGTGTTCAAAAACGGACTGTTGACCGCCGCTTATTTTGACATTGACCAACCGCTGGCCTTTATTGACGACAACAATATTTTCAGGTATGGCGGAAGTCAACGAAATCGCGGCTTCGAACTTACCTTGGCAGGACAGATCAATGAAGAGGCACGGGTTATCATCGGAGGCTTATTCATGGATGCTGAAATTGATAATCCCACGGAACCAGGCATCAATGGCAACAGACCACAAAGTGTTCCTGAATTTCAATTGAATGCTTTTGCAGAATATAAACTCCCAATCAAGGGGTTGGATGTAAATGCAGGTATCTTCCATACCGGGGACCGGTTTGCGGACAATGAGAATACGTTTGAAGTAACGCGCTATACCCGCTTGGATTTGGGTGCCAGGTATGGCTTTAATTGGGGAAACACCAATATGACCGCAAGGTTGAACGTACGCAATGTTACCAATAATGAATTTTTGGAAGGTCTTGCATTCGGCTTATTCACCTTTGGTGCGCCTACAACAGCGATATTCTCGTTGGCGGTTGAGTTTTAGTGCCTGTTTTGGAATTTATATATCCGGGTAATCAGTTATTCACCCCTGTATTGATCCTTGGTATTCTCTTGTAAAGTTTTATTTTATTTGGGAATACCCAGGTTCTTTACAATTTATAAATGGACTAAAAACGATATTCATCGGATAAGAATTTATAAAAAATATTTGAAATCAATGATAAACGTATCCCTTCGGTGCGCTACCTGTTGATTTTGTTAGCTTTCACAAATATTTTTGCTGATGATGGATTAGACCTGCCTGAGGGGCAACAAATTTTCTAAATCATTGACCATGCAGTCCGGGATTTTTGTCAGGGTTTCTTTTAGCCATTGAAAAGGTTCCACCTCATTGATCTTGCAGGTGCTCAGGAAGGAATACAGCATAGCCGCATTGCAGGCGGCTTGATGCGATCCGGCAAACAAATAGTTACGCCGTCCCAAATTATGTAAAGCTTTACATAACCTGGGAAGGAAAAACTATTTGTTTGCCGGTTCCCATCAAGGGGCCAAAAACGCAGCTATCATTTATTCACTGATCTGTAGTTGTCAACGAAACAATATTGACCCTTTTCAGTATTTGTATGCTGTCCTCAACAAACTACCTGATTACCCCATTAATAAAATCAGTGATTTGTTGCCATGCAATATAGCGCTCCAAAAATAATCGCTGTAGTGTAGTCTACCGGACGGATACAGTTAGATATAGTTAATTGATTATTTTTATAATGTTATAATTGGCGGTATGGTGCATAAGTGCATTTTACATATATGTTGCACATTAAAACTAGGCAACATGGGACCAAACGAGAAACAGAAGAACAAAGTATCTTATTATCTCGACAATTTAAGTAATTCCGCATGGATGAGGATTCTTCTTATTCTATTCGCATGTATGTTGTTTCCCCGATTTTTTCTTTTGTCTCAGGATTTATCAGATCTATATATAGACAGGATTTCAATTGAACCAAATAAGCTTCAAAAACCTAAAAATCATTCTCACGTCAAAATCCAATTTCACTATAAAAAAAAGGTGATATAATTTCATACATTAATCTTATAAAGAAATCACCTTCTAGTGAAGTACAAAAAGTCCTTTTAGATGGTAACGGATTGAACGATTCTTCACAAAATACTGGTAGTTTTAATTATTACGACCTATTTGATAATAAAAGTCAACTTGGTAAATATGAATACATTATTTAGTTAATCGATAATAAAGGACGAAGTAGCATGCCAGCGTCAGCCTCAATTTTCGTGACGAACTTAAGCAAGGATAGTTTTAAGGTAAACATCCTTCGACCAAAATTCATTGAACCTGGTAAAGAACTACTCATAATTGCTGAAGGTATTAGCGGTTTTAAATCGGAAAATTTACGTATTGAAATTGATAATCAACGGGTAGTGGTAGACAGAATGATAGGTGATTCTATTTTTGTTGTAGCTCCCTTAAAAATTCATAATGGAAAAATAGAGATCACCCATGAATATGGCTATGCACAAATTGACAGTATTTTAATTAGTAGGGAAAAAATCCTCGCTTCATTATCGGATCAGTATATTGGCCCATATTTTCTCTCAGGAGATGCCCATTCATTATGTAGAGGGTTTTACGAAACTGTCCCAAACGACGCGGTAATACACTCTGGTGTTGATGAACTGATATTGGGATCGACTACTGATCATTTGTGGTGCCTAAATTGTCCCCTAAGTGCTTGTACTTTTTCATATACGGTGTCTGATGAAAACATTTTGAGAGTTTCTCCCAGATTTGTCACGTCTTATTTCGGGATTTATGGATGGTACTTAACATACGATGCAGTCGGCGAAGGGCTCGCTACCGTGACCGGTAATACAGGCAGCACTCATACTGTGGAAGTAATCGCTCCTGAGGAGAATAATGATCCAGATCCCCCGACCAGAGCACCTCGAAGTGAATGGCAAAATGTTGTTGATGGAAGAAGATATTATATTGAGGATGGGCCGTTCACAGTATCAACCCGGTGGACAGTCGGCGAGTCAGCACTGGGAGCCCAGGTGCGCCTAATAGTTCCAGAATACCTTTCAATTATTTCATCAAACACAGTAAGTATTGGAAATGGGGAGACAGTAGTGGATTTTATGTTAAGAATAAATGAACCTGGTGATAATTATGGAAGTACGAGAATATATGCTCAAGCCACTAATAATATCGGGTGAACTAAGAACAACCATAGAAAACCAAATATTAGTTGGCCACAAAAGCATCCTAAATGTAGGTGGAGATACAGAATCTAAAATTGTCGATTTAGGAGATATACCAAATAGAACAAGTTCAAAAACGCTCTTAACATTAAGGTCTGAGGATGGAATTCAAAATCTTGATCTTGTATTTCATTACATGTTCAATGAGGATGCGTTACTAAATGTTGACTTTCAAATTAAAAACTCAATCGGGATATATAATGAGAATGAAATAACAACAAGTCAAGGAAACAATAGAGTAAATTCCGTAAGTATGGCCTATTCACGACCTCGTTCTAATATGGAAGTAGAAATAACAGTTACTCCCCATGATCTTCTTGCAAACATGCATTCCCCTTTAATGTTAATAATAAGTCATAACGGAAGAAATCATGAGTATCTGTCGAAATTAGATTTAATGTAATACCATCACCTAAACTGAATGTTTTATCTCCATCAAATCCTTTAGATTTTGGGCTTGTAGGAGCAGGAGATAAATCAGTAAAATCGGTTTTTATTGAAAATGATGGAGATGTGGGCTCCGAACTGCGTAGGACTATCGAACTGCATCCAGCGAATGGCAGGATTTCAATTATTGAAGGAGAAGGTAATTTTGTATTAAGAAGAATCAAAGAAAGGAAATAAAAGTTGAATTTGCTCCGTTGGGCTCTGGTGATTACAATTCAATTATCGAATTTCTATCAAACGATCCTTTCCGAGAAGGCCCAACCTTCTTGAATATTGAGGGCGAAAACATAAACGCACAGTTTTGGTTAAGAGTTTTTATTCCAAGTTACCAAGTCGAGAGTCCCGCTCGTACCTTGATAGAGCCCAATATAGACTCAGATACTTCGCTGATAATAGCCATAGGGACTGTTGTCATTGCTCCCGAAGGACCAATAAGCTGTTTCCTCGGAGATAATCGATACTTTGATCCAATTCGCGGAACATCGAGAGCCGAAGTAGGCGTGGACTTTGACCTCGCTAATCTTTAATATCTATAATAGCCATAAGCGAACTGGCATCTCCAAAGAAATAGAATGTTTCTCTACTCCACGATTTAATGACTATCGGGTGCCGATGATTCTTAGAACCGCACAAGAGGATCCAGAATGCATGACGTGTTCCGTGGAGAATGTTAATTCTCAATGGATAAAAGTTACTTTAGAAGGCTCTTGCACTGATCCTTTGGTAGAATCAATATTTGTCCCGGGCACCACATTTTCGTTTAGAATATGGATTAATCGTATTACCAGGGAGGTATTGTTGGGATACGATTTTGATGCTTTCCCAGCATTTGAGTTATATGGGTCATTTAATCGAGGATCTCCAAATACTTTATGTGAACGCATGCCGGATGCCACGGACGGGCCCCTATCAATGTACCCTTTGATTGATCAAATCTCAAAGCATGATCCCGTTCTTTTGCCATTAAGGCTTATTCATTCAGTGCCTCCGGAGGTTACAGTCGAAAGATAATCACTATGATACTGGGTTCATTAGAGATTACAATTAAGTTAAATCAATAAGAAAAAGAAATGAACAATTAAAAGCCACACAAAAGTTCATCGGAGTAACTATCTGAATGACAGCTTTGTGCCGAAAACAGTCCTTTTCGGGGCATTAAAAGTATCATAAAACCCTCAATTAACCATTATTAGTACAATCGCAATAATTCTTTCCTTCTTACTGACAAATAGTTTAATATCCTTTCTTTGAATATTTAAACCATATAAAATCAGTGAGAAAAATTATGAAAAAGAAAAGAAATAAATGGCCCATACTGCGGGGCAATTATATGAGTCACTTTCGATCAACAAATCGCTTAGAAAAAGTTATAACGAGATCTACAGAAAATTAAAAGATAGTGATAATTTTGGAATCTGACTTACAATTGTTGAATTGTCGAAGTGAAAAGATGTCCCTTTTTATATGACACTGGCCGGCTTTGACTCATTTTTTCAATTTTATTTAATAGCGGATAAATGATTGCGGGCGTTCAGTTTCTTTTCATTTTTTTTAAAATAAATTTGGCATCAGATACGCTTTTATGCTAGATGGGGTTTACAGAATGGAGACAGTGTAATCATTATTTTTTTACTATCAATTATAATCTACTAAAACAAATGCTATGGTACCCAAACTAAATTTAGACACCTAACTATGTGGAAGACAAAAATCCTTGAATTCAAAACAAGGAAATTTATGAAACAGGTGTTAGAATCATAACGTCTACCATTTTTTCCTATAACCCAAAAGTTGTACAACTATTTGTGTTGTTAAACTTTAGATTAATTTCTAAAATTTAAAACAATATATGTGATATATAACAAATACTTCATTATGCATAAAAAATGTCATCTCTAATAACAAAAAACAATTATCATGGATAAAATTTCCATTTCTCTCCTATTGCTTTTTTTAATGGTTCTGATAGCATATTCTTGTCATGGGATCAAAAGTGAGAAGGTGAAAAGCAAAGAATTCGGAGAAGTTTATGGGGCTTTTGTGCTTAGTGAAGTTGAGAAGTATGATAATGCACCATTGACATACTTTCTTAAAAGTAAAAAACATACTTTCAAATTGGAATCCACAAATCAATCATTTTTTTTCAGGAATGTACCTGCAGGAAATTACAACCTTGAGGTTATTGATACAATTCGCTATTACTATCAAGATAGTCGAACTGCCCGGTTTGTTAGGGTACCTTCTAAGGATTATACGTATAAAACAATAGAAGTATTTAACATTTGTGTGAAAGACCACCAAGTGTCAATAGTTCCAATTATTTTTTCTGATCATCGTTCTGAGGATAATCCGGTACAAATTACTTGGGAACCTAAGTTATATCTCATTGAAAAATGGAAGGTTAACAGTAAGATCGAAGGCTTAGTAGATCTGGAAACCTTGAGGAAAAAGTATCCCCCTTCCAAGTATTATACTGGTGTGGCCGACAGCCTTAATGTTGACATTATCTTAAATCCATACCACCTTGAGCAAGGAACCAGGAAAAACAAAGAAAAAATAAGAGTGCAAGCAAGTTCATTGGGTCAATTTAAAATTGATGTATTGCCTGGAGTGTACGATGTGAGAGCCCTGGTTTATAGTAAAAAGATGGATTCACTAATTAGGAGTTCCAAGAAAACAGACCGAATAGCTTGCAGATTCTTGTCTTACAAGGTTATGAATGTGCTTTGCATTCCAGATTCGGTAGCACAAGTAAATTTAGATTTATTTGATACCGATTTGGTGAAGATAACAACGGACATTCCTATTCCGAAACAGATTTTATGGACACCCAAAAATAATTGAATACTACTTCATTGATTTTAAAAGTTATTCCCTACAACGCCTCCTTAACCCGAATAACAACCTATTTTTCAATACAATTTTTTACAAAACAATTTTTTAATCACAAACCAATTTAACTACATGAAACGATTTATTATTTCACTATTGCTTGCATTCGTGTTTGCAAGTGGTGTCAATGCGCAAAACAAAAAACAACCAAGAATTGATCATTGGCTTCGAATGGCTGAAAAAAGCTATATGAAAAATAGCTCATCAATTACTTTAAATAGGAGTATTTCCCAACAAAAGAATCAACTTAAACGATTTGGAATAGACTCTAATAAAGAAAACCCTATTATTCGAGCAATTATTGAGTTTAACGGAACAGATATAGATCTTGAGCGTCATAGGGTTAAAATTCGAACTAGAATTGGGAATTTATTATACTGTCGAGTTTCCAATTCAGAAATTAAGCGAAATTAAGAATGTAGATGGTTTAATTGCTATCGAGATAGATAGACCAATGGTCAAAGAGCTTGATGAAAGTAGAAAAATGATAAAATTAGATGAAGCATTTGCTAATTTCACGTATCGAGGCAAAGACGTGATAATAGGGATTGTAGATACAGGTATAGATATTTATCATCCGACTTTCCAAGATGAAACAGGTAATACCCGAATTTTATATATATGGGATCAAAATGATGACACAGGGCCAGGTCCGATTGGAAATGACTTGGGCGGAACCGAATGGAATACAGCACAAATCAATAGTGGAAGTTGTACTCATTTAGATAAGGATGGGCATGGCACTCACGTTGCTGGAATAGCAGCAGGCGATGGGAAAGAAGGTGCAACTTCCACTCCTTACGTAGGTGTAGCGCCTGAAGCAGATATAATAATGGTCTCTAGGAGATCACCCGGAACTTCATATTTGAATCAAATCTATTCAACTACTGTCAATGTGTTAGAAGGGATTAAATATATTGCCGATAAGGCAAAAACCCTTAATAAGCCCTGGGTAGCAAATTTGAGTTTTGGACTTGATGGTGGACCAAGAGATGGTACTAGTAGGTTCGAAAAAGCCATATCGGAACTGACGTCCAACAGCATATATGGAAAAGGAAGAATCATAGTAAAATCAGCAGGAAATAGTGGTTACATTATTGGAACAAGTCCTATAAGCGAGGCCTATAAAAAAATACATGCCGATCATAACGGAGCTGGAATGAAAGAGTTTTTTATTGATATAAAAAACGAAATTGCAGGAAATGGTGGATTCATTGAAATATACTATGAACCTACTGACAACTACTCTGTAAAATTGACAGCACCAGATGGAAGTGTGTATGGACCAATTGCGAAAGGTGATCCACTCGCTGTTTTCGATTCAGGAAATGACGGATTTATTACAATTAGCAATTTGGAAGGTGAAAACGATATTCGCTACAAACCGGAAGATAATATAATTACTATAACCATTTTTGATAATGAGGGTAATGGGACTCAATTACCTTCAAGTAATGGAACTACATGGAAATTGGAAATGATTGGTAGTTCGGGGGAATGGGACGCATACGTTAAATCAGACAATAATGCTCATACCTCTTTTTACTTTCATGATGGTTCTTATAGCAATAGGAGATTAATTTCTGAACCTGGCAATGCAGCCAATGTCATTACCGTTGGATCTATGAATTCAAAGAACTCATGGACAAATTCGACTGGAGGAACAAGCACTGTTCCTAATCATCCGATTAGTACTTTAGTTCCAACTTATTCATCAAGTCCTGGTCCCTCAAGATCGGGAATTGACAAACCGGACGTATTTGCCCCTGGGGCACTTATCGCTTCGGCTGCTTCTGGTTCAAAAGAGGTTCCTTATCCTTCAGCTCAGCTCGCCAGTAATCCAGAATATGTGCATTTATCCGGTACAAGTATGGCTACTCCCCATGTAACAGGTTTAGTAGCGCTATTACTTGAACAAAGACTAGTTGATTTAAACAAGACCACAAGTTATGTAGAGATTTTGAACCTGCTTAAAAGTAATCTAATTGACGGAAAAGTTATCAATGCCGATGCTACCTTAACCGCAAGCGCCCTTGTAGTCGGAATAGAGGATCGTGTGAAATTCAACACCTATTATTGCGGGTCAAGCGCCAATCAGGCAACGATTGAACCCGGAATTAGCTATAACTACTGTGCTGTATTTATTGATGAAGCTCCCAAAGGAGATTACGCCATCTCCTATGATTGGAAATTGGAACTCTACCACTCTGGCGGAACTTATATAGCCGGCACAGGTTCCACGGGTCAAGGTTCTGAGTCAAGCTGGCTCGTGACCGTTAATTCTTCCGACCTTCTTGACAAGAGCTGGGCTCGTGATGAGAGTGGAAATATTAAAGGCAAAGTTATTGTGACAGCAGTGGACAATGATGGGGTGTCACATAGAGATGACATGAATATAGGCATCAAGTATGTGCCTAACAAGCCCATTATCTATAACCATACTGTAACAAACTCTTCTATTACATTTTCACTATTAGGCACAGGAGCGACCAATTACAAAATTTACTATAGCACCAGTCCTGGACCACCTTACAATGGTACAGGAGCAAACCAGGGAAATTCACCTATAAATATTGGAACTTCTACCACCTATACATTAAGTGGATTGGATTTTGCAAATAATACCTACTACTTCTCCGCAACAGGGATAAACTCGGAAGGCGAAAGTCAATACGCCAATGACTTGATCATCGGCGACCCAATTTTATCATACGACATTGTATGGACTAATTTGGATGATGTCATAGTCAATGGAAACACCTTAACTAAATCTTCCTCGGTTTCTGCTTGGTGGAATGCCGGTGCCTCATCAGTCAACGAATTGCCTGCTAATCATGATGGATGGGTTGAAATGACCGTTCAGGAAACCAATACTCACCGTATGTTTGGTTTGTCTGATGTGGATCAGGGCTCTACCTGGAATTCCATAGATTACAACTTCTATCTGCAGCCTGGGGGATCAATTAAAATCTATCAAAGCGGCGACTATGAAGGTTCGTTCGGCAGCTATCAATCAGGAGATATAGTTAGAGTGGAACGTGAAGGTTCACAGATTAAATACAAACTTAATGGTAATGTGTTATACACATCATCGTGTAATCCGGCAGAGACACTGGTTGCTGATGTGAGTATGTATACGCCAGGCAGTACGATCTCCAATGCCAAAGCTTCGTTTGTAGCAGAAGTTACACCTCCTGTTCATGACGTGACCTGGACTGATTTAGTTAACACAACAGCAAATGGAAACGACTTAACGAAAACGTCCGGTTCAAATACCTGGTGGAATGGAGGTGCAGCTTCAGTGAATACCATTCCCGGCAATCAGGATGGTTGGTTTGAGACAACGGTTCAAGAGACAAATACTTTTCGTATGTTTGGCTTATCAAGTTCAAATCCTAGCTACTCATGGAACACAATAGAGTATTGTTTCTATCTATATTCTGGTGGTACATTGAATATTTATGAAAGTGGCACATCTAAAGGAACGTTTGGCAGTTATCAATCAGGTGACGTGGTGCGAATAGAGCGACAAGGCTCTCAAATTTTATACCGTTTGAATGGCCAAACAGTGTATACATCCTCATGCAACCCTGCTCAACCTCTTCTTGCGGATATCAGTATGTACAGCATTGGAGGAACCATTTATGATGCAAAATCGTCAGTACCTGCATCACCTGCGGTAAGTCTTTTCCTTCAACCAAGCACCATGGTTGAAAACAAAGAGTATAAATATGAATACAATTTGTCTGATTCCACATTATTAGCTGCTGAAAGCTCTATTTTGACTCCAAACTTCAAGTTTGATGAAAAGATTATTAAAAACGAAGCATTATGGGCTGATAGCACTAATATCGGTCCGCTTGCTAAAATTATCGCGTTTCCTAATCCCTCCAATGGACTTGTACATCTAAGCTATGATAGTTCGCAAGATGGAAGTATCCTCGTTCTGGTTAATAGTGAAACAACAGGTAGAGACTTTTATCGACAACAATGGAGGGTAAAACATGGAAAAAATAAAACTAAGTTGAATCTTAGTTTGTTGCCAAATGGCCTTTACATTATCAAATTCTTCGATGGAAAGAATGAATCCTTTCTAAGAATCAAAAAAGAATAGTTAAACAGAAAAGTTCACTTTTTTTAAATTGATAAGTAGGAAGCGCACTAGCACTTCCTACTTTGTTTTATTTGCCTAAAACGAATATAACATTTTTAGTATCTGAATTATATTAGTTAAATTGTTGCAAAGAAAAGATACCCCATCCCACAAAACGCTCATAAACCCTAACTCGAAGGAAATCCTCGCCGAGCTTGGTGGGTGATCGATCCGGGAGTTCACGGCTATCGGTGCGACCTGGTCGGCAGGTCCCCGGCCCAGGATCGGGCCACCGGAGCTGCCAGCAGCTCCGCCAAGGGCCGGATGTAGCTACATCTACATCCCTGAGCGCCAAAGCTTCCTCCAGCCTCATACCAGTACTGTAAAGCATCCTGAAAAGCGCAGGGACCGCACTGATAGAAGTTTCATGGCGGCTGCATTTTATCATTATCCTGTCGGATGCGGCAAAAAAGGCCGCTACTTGCTCCCTGGAAAATATATAAGGCACATGGCTGCGTTGTATCCTGGGCAGTCTGGGGATGTGGGATTTATATCCCAGCGTGCATAGAAAATGACAGAGTTGCGCAACATGGGCAATCCGGACATATCTCGTACGTTGAGATTCATTGGCACGTGGTGCGGACCATTTTTCTGCCAGTTCCCGCGTTATACCAACCGAAGACACGCTTTCGCTGAGTATGAAGCGGTCAAACATGAGGTAAGCGTATTCCATATCTATGCATTTGAATCCAAGCCCTCTTTTTATAGTAATAAGCCGCTGCATAAATGGAGCGAAGATGCTTTCATAGTTCCTCATCGCTTTTCCTCCCGGTTCTTGTCAGAAAAAAAGAAATCAGTTACCTTATCATAGAATATGGAGTCCAAAGATGGTACCTGCAATACACAGGGTTTCATTACCGGGGTGTCAATGCGCAGGTAGTGTCGTGTGGAATCTGTGGAAGTATGTCCCAATGTTCCGGAGATCACGTGGATCGGAGTCTTTTTATCCAGAAGTTCGGCAACCAGGCTGTGGCGAAGTATATGCGTTCCATGTTTCCTGGTGGATGTATCTATTCCTGCAAGGGTCAGGTAGTTACTGGTCATGGTACTTGCAGCAATATTAGTTATTTTGCCGTATGGCGGTGTCAAGCTTAAGAATATATAGGGTTGGTCGGATACCGACCTTCCATGTTTCAGGTAATCGATGATTGCCTCGCCAATCTCAGCAGTGAGGGGCAATTCCAGCTTCCTGGCTGTCTTTTTCTGATCCAGTACGATTTGGCACTCATCCCAACGAATATGGGTAAACTTAAGCCCCACCAAGCCGGGCACCGATCAGCATAAGGGCATAATCTCTTTTCCCTTTGGGATTCCCACGATCAATCACCGCCAGCAAGGACGATATTTCCTCCCTGGAATAAACAGAAGGCAATTTCGCCTGCCTGATATAATTGACCTTCGGGATAATGGCCGATAAGTCCTGGCTATCCGGATAAACGGCATGCAGATGCTTCAGGAAGTTTCTTATCACCGCGAACATCCCGTATTTGGTGGCCAGGCTTTTGTTTTTCTGTGATTCAATGAAGGCTATAATATGGGACGGTTTAATAGCATGTGGGCAGTCAACTCCTTGTGCGTCCATGCATAACAGGAAAACATGGAGGTAGCTTTTATTTGATGATAGGGTGCTGGCTGAACAGCCGGACTCCCGTCTCCCGGAGATGAAGTTTTCCATCAGACTGCCAATTCTACCAATGAAACGGGGTTGCGGGCCTCGTCGCTTTACTGGAACAGCACCATTCTCCTGGAATTCAGTAAGGTAATAGACCTTTCTGACAACCGTTTTTTCATAGGTGCCAAGCCGTGAATAAGAAAACTGACCATAAAGATGTTCCAGAAAATCCTGGCCCACTTTCCGGTTGTAAATATCGATTCCCGATTGGGTCATGTAATCGACGAGCCTGCCCCATAACCGGTTGTACTTTTCAATCGTGCTTGATGAAAATGATTGTTCACGCAGGTGTCTGCGCGCAGCGGCAATTAGCGGACGGATTTTTAAAATAGTTTCTAACATTACTGAACTTTTTAATAACCTGGGCAATATTACCCAGGTCAAAACTAAAAGCCCAGATTATTATGTAAAGTGCATAATTCGCAAATACCAGTGAATAGCCAGTTTAGGCAGCTTTACTTTGCATATTATTCAACTTTGCATATCTTCTGGCATGCGCCATACAGGCCAACAGCCTGATGTCCGGGTAACTGTCAAATATTTCGTATGCCGTGTAGCCGTCTGTCTGCAATGCGCCTTTAAAATTCTTCAAAAATATTTCCGGCCCTTCCCGGCCACAGCCTTTCTGATAGTCAAAACAGACCAGTTTTTCCAATGGTGCCCGGTACACCCAGTGATATCCGGTATGAGTGGCTCCTTTCTTCTGGGAGCTTTGCACAGCAATCGGGGTTTCGTCCCCGTTCAGGTAAGTAGCCTGCTGCACTTTCCTGCGTAATGCTTCATACAGCGGTTCAAGCAGCCTGCACGAAGCATTAAACCATCCTGTGACGGTGGACTCTGCTATTTTCACCCCTTCCCTTTTAAATTGTTGTACCTGGCGGTAAAAAGGAAGGTGGTCTGTGAACTTACTGATCAGCAAGTGGGCCAGCAATCCAGGCCCTGCATTGCCCTGCGGAATGGGAAGTGTTGGTAGCTCTCCAATGACTATTTTTTCCTCTCCCTCACTACCAGGCTGTACAAACTTGGGGCGTACGTATTTTTTCACATACAGTCTGCCCGGGTTGTATTCAAGTATTTCGGTAATGGCCTCCCCAATCCTTTTGGCCCCGCTGGCAAGATTTTCGGGTTCTATGATCTGGATTTGCCGGGGTAAATGAGCGGGCAATTCCAGGCGAACGGCCTTACCTTTCTTTTTTCTCCGTGTATAGCTGATCTGCTCCTTTTCAGGGCTGGCTTCCGCAGTGGCCGGCCCTTCCAGCCCTAAGGCCAATTGCCCACTATCCGAAGGCACAAAACGCGCTCTCTTTGATCCGAAGATCATGCGTTTTAGCTGGGCTAATTCATGTTCCAGATAGGTGATTTTGTGCTCTTGTTTAGTGTTGATCTGAGCCAGTTTCTCATTCTCCTTACGGAGTGCCAACAGGATGTCTTCATAGGGGGAAACCGGCTGCGTTTGCATGCCCGAAAATAGCA